>CAMPKJ010000201.1 GCA_946887105.1 uncultured Acidobacteriota bacterium
GAGTGGCTGATCTCGTCCGGTCTACTACCATGGCAACTGCCGTTTTCAGGAGACTTTGAGACTTTGCGACTCCCTGGCCCCCGTTCTGCACTTTCGCGACGCGAAAGGAGTGACTTCATGAAGTTCAAAATGGTTGCGGCCGCCGCGTCGATCATCCTGCTGGCCGCGTGCAGCCGCGAGAATCAGAGCGGGCAGCCGGAAACCGAGACGACCGGAACCGTACAGTCGGTCCAGCAAACCTCCGACACCGCCTCGGCCACGACGACCGGCGCCGGCGCCGGAACCGTCGCCGTGATGGCGAACGAAGACAAGGAGTTCGTCACCACCGCGGGCATGGCCGGGCTGGCCGAGATGTACATGGCCAATCTCGCGCTGCAGAAAGCGGCGAACGCGGACGTGAGGGCGTTCGCGCAACGCATGATCACCGATCACGGGAAGGCCAACGCCGAGCTCGCGGAATTCGCAACGACCAAAGGTCTGGCCCTGCCGACGGAGCTCAGCGGCGCGCCTCAGGCCGGCTACGAACATCTCAACGGACTGAGCGGCGCCGAGTTCGACAAGGCCTACATGCAGCACATGGTGGCCGATCACGAGAAGGCGGTCGCGGACTTCGACAAGGCCTCAACCTCGGCGACGGATACCGACCTGAAGGCGTGGGCGGGAAAGACGCTGCCGGTGTTGAGAGGGCATCTGGAACTGGCGAAGGAAACCGCGCGGAGGTTGTAGCGAATTTGGAGTGCGGCGGCCACAGCCACCGCACTCCAAGGCTTCAATGCGACGCCGGCTGCTCGATTCCGAGGAACACGGAATCGGGCTGCAACCCCAGCCATGGGTCGCTGCTCGGCGTCAGGAACAACTCGTCGTACACGCGCTCGTTGAGCGACATCAGATCGCCGACCTCGTCATTGACGAACCAATCGTGCGCGCGGCGATGCAGCTCGTATTCGTTGAACGCCGTATCGGCGGCCACGGTGCGGCGCAGATTGTCGAGCAGCTGCGCGGTCAGCTCCTGCTTGGTGCGCATCAGCTGCAACGTCGTTTCGCTGAACTGCACGTCTTTCTTCCCCGCCTCGCCGATCGCGAACAGCTGTTCCATCTGACGCGCGATCGCGCGCTCGCCCGGTTTCACCTGCCGCAGTACGCGCACCTCTGTGGCCGCCTTGCTCTGCGCCTGGCGTTGCGCGTTCCACGCGGGCTGCTGTCCCGGATACGACCCGCCGTCGATGCCGAGCTCCATCGCACGCGCACTGGTCCATCGCAAACGTTCGGCGTGATACGCGCGCAGCGACTCCGGCGAGAGCGTGCGGTGCAACGCCACCCAGCGTTCCAGCTGATCGCGGAACGCGGCCGGCGAATAAAGTCCCGGCAGCACGTCCAGCGGCGTGCCGTTCGCGGCGAGCAGGTAGTGCGCGCTGTTGCCGGTGATGGTCTGGCGGATCACGCGCCCGTCGCCGAGCTCGATGGTCACGCGCGGAACGTCCCGGACGGAATGCCAGTGCAGCACGAACTGATCGCGCATCAACGGCGAGATCGACTCATCTGAATAGAGCAGCGTGCGGAAGAAGCGGCTGTTCGCGCAGCTCAGCTCTTCGTCGAGGCGGCCGAGGAGATGCAGCGAGAGGATCGGCCGTCCGAGGCGTTGTGCTTCTGCTTTGGCCTGCTCGAGATCGGTGTGCCAGAAGAGGCGCGACGCGTGACAGTCCTTCTGCGCGCAAACGCGATCCAGCGTGTTGCGCAGCTCGATGCGCGCCTCCGGCGAGGCGGCAGTCCACTGCGCGTGCAGCTCGTCGACGGCGAACTGGCCGCGCGTGCGCAGCATGGAGACGTCGTCGGGGCGTGCGGTCGCGACGACGAACATGGTGATGGTGAGGAGAGCGATGATCATACGGTTCTTCATGATCATCAACGTGTAGCGCGTCGCGCGCGTTGTCCGTCTAAGGTTTGTAAAAAGCCGGAAGGAAGACGCGAACGCTCGCGCCACCGCCTTCCGCCGCCAGCGCGCGAATGGCACCGCCGTGTCCCTGCACGATGCGATGCACGAGGAACAGGCCCAGCCCCAATCCCGCCGGAGCAATCGCTGCTGCGCCTCGCCGGAATGCCCGCGGCTCGCGCACCAGCTCCTCGGCCACGCCCGGTCCGCGATCGGAAACCGTGATCGCCACGCCTCCTTCGTCCGGCGTCACATCGACGGAGATGCTGCGATCGGGAACGTCGCGCGAATACTTTTCCGCGTTGTCGACCAGGTTATCGACGACGTGATGAATCGCATCGGCGTCGAAGGCGACGCTCGGCAGGTTCTCCGCGACGCGCAGATGGATCGGACACTCCGCCGCCTCGAGCTGCGGGCGCAGTCGATCGATGCACTCCTCCACCACCGCGCCGATCTGCCCCGGCTGCGGATGCAGCTGGAACGCGCCGCGCTCGATGCGCGTGACTTCGAGCACGTTCGCCACCACGCGGCCGAGGCGCTCGGTCTGTGAGGCGAGCTCGCGCGCGTATCGCTCGCGATTGGCAGGATCCTCTTCCTCCGCGATCAGATCGCTGTACAGCCGCAGCGACGCGAGTGGCGTGCGCAGCTCGTGCGCCGCGGTTGCGGCGAAACGCGTGCGATCGACGGCCAGCTTCTCGGCGCGCCATACCGTCCAGACCACGCCGAGGATCACCAGCGTCAACACGCTCGACACGCCGACGAACATGGTCAGGAAACGCCGCCGCTCCTCGGCCCGCGACGAAGCGCCATCGGCAGGAAGGCGTACGCGCCAGCCCGTCCCTTCCACGCTGCTCCCCTCTCCCCGACGCACCAGCGCGCCATCCAGCGTTGCACCTTCAGCGACCGCCGTGAGCACGCCCTGCGTGAGCGTGCCGGCGGGCGTGTGGACTGCGCGCAACGCGACCAGGCGCGGTTTACCGGCGATCTTCACCGTGCGCCATTCGAGATCGCTGGTGAGAATCTCCACCGGCGGTGCGGATCCCGGCGGCGTCACGAACCGCGGCAGCGGTTGGTTCTGCTTCAGCTGCTGATAGACGATGTTGGAGTTGATGTTCTGTTGAAACGCCGACAGATCGACGCTCTGCACCTGGATGACGTTCTGCCCTGCCACATCATCGGAACGCGGCGCCGGCGCCTGATTCTGGCTGGACAGGCGCCGCTGCTGATCGTTGCGCTGCAGCGCGGCCTTTTCGTTTTCGAGACGGGCCACTTCCAGGCGTTGCGCTTCGCGGCGTTGCAGTTCTAGTCGGGCCGCCTCGATGCGTTGTGTCTCCGCGCGCAGCGCCTCCACCTCCGCGCGGCGCTCCTGCTCGCGTTGCCGCTCCGCCTGCTGCGTTTCCACGAGCCGCTTTTCGAGCTCCGCGATGCGCGCCGCGGTCGCGCGGGCCGCTTTTGCCTCGTCCTCCACCTGCGCGCGCAGCGACGACGCGGCCTCGCGCATGCCGTCGATCGACGCGGCCAGCACGGACTGCAACTCGCGCTGCTTCTTCACGTCCGGCGCATTCAGCTCGCGCAGCTCTTCGTTCAGCGTCGGAAGCGTGACGCGGTCCTGCGCATCGAACTGAAAATGCGCGACCACCAGCGGATGCACCGGACCGCTCGCCAGCGGCGACGGCATCACCGACAGCCCCTGCGACGCGCCTTTCGGATCGTGATAGAGATTCTGGTAGTGAAAGTACGGCCGCTGCGCTTCGGTACGGCGCAGCGTTTCCAATCGCTCCGTGAGGCTGGCCGCGATGACGCGCTCGCGATCGCCCGCCAATCTCATCCCCTGCTGCGACTGCAAGGTTCCCTCGGCATCGAACGCGCGCTGCGTCGAGACGTACCACGCCGCGCACAGTCCGCCGATGCCGAGGAACAGGAGCAGCGCGGTGACGAGCACGCGTTTCATTGCTCACCCCAGGCGTAGCCGACGCCTTTCACGGTCACGACGATGCGTGGCGCCGACGGCTCGCGCTCGATCTTCTGGCGCAGGTTGGCGATGGTCATGTCGACGGTGCGCGTCTCGATTTCATCGCTGGCACCCCAGAGCGTTTGCAGCAGTTCCGCGCGCGTGACCGCACGCTGCCGGTGGCGGTGCAGCCAGCGCAGGATTCCTGCCTCGCGCGCGGTGAGCGCGACCGAAGCGCCGTCGCGTTGCGCCTGGCAACGGCCGAGATCGAGCAGACAGCCATCGATCTCGACGCGTTCCGCGTCCGCCGGCGCGATCGATGCGCGACGCCGCAACGCCTCGATGCGCGCCATGAGCTCGCGCGTGCCGAACGGCTTCGTCAGATAGTCATCGGCACCCGCATCGAGTCCCGCCACGCGTTCCTCCTCGGAACCACGGGCCGTGAGAATCAGGATCGGCAGCGCCGGCCGCAGCTTGCGCAGACGCCGGCACACTTCGATCCCGTCGAGCTTCGGCAGCGTGAGATCGAGCAGGACCATCTCGATTGCCGGATCCGCGCCGCGCTCGGCCCCGAGCAAGCCATCCGCGACGGCATCGATCGCGAAGCCGCGTTTGGTCAGCAGATCGACGAGCGCTTCGCGCAACGAACGCTCGTCTTCGACGATGAGAATGCGCACGGCGGCATGGTACGCCGCCGCGCGCGCGACGTGTTTTACACGGCTTTTACGTCAGAACCGATACTTCACCGACGCCATCACCGTGGTCGGATCGAGGGTCGAGCCGTGCCGGTCGCCGAGGTCGGGATCGAACTTCATGTAGCGGATGTCGCCGGCGATGGCGAGGCGCCGGGTGACGTTCACGTCCAGGCCGGCGGTGAGCATCGCGGTGAGCACGCTGTCGCTCTTGCGGAAGTTGGCGTGCGACAGGTGCGTGCGCGCGAAACCGTACGCGAGACCGGCGCCGCCGTACGGCGAGAGCGTCCGGCCGCGGAAGAAGTGATATTCGGCGACCGCGAAGTACGCGCCGACGGCCTTGTCACCCTGGTCGTCCGGATAATCTTCACCGGCGGTGTGACCGCCGAATCGGGTGGCGATGCCGTTGGTCCAGAAGCGCGCGTAGCTCGCGCCGATCGCAGGCGCATCGCCGGCTTGTTCGGTCTCGGTACGGCCATACGAGATCGCGATCTCGTGGTCGAGTGGCTGGGCGAAAACGGGAAGAGCGAAGAGAAGGAGAGCGAGGAAAAGGGAACGAGGGGTCATGGTCGTAGGCTGTTTTACGGATCGCGCGCGCCGAGCGTTTGGACGAGGCGCCGCTCGAGATACCGCCGCTCGGCCGGGTTCGTCGCCAGCTCGAGCGCTTCGCGATACGCCGCCGCGGCCTCCCCCATCCGTCCGGCACGGCGCAATAGATCGGCTTTCGCGGCCGGCAGGAGGTGATAGCGCGGCAGGTCGATGCTTGCGATCCGCTCCAGCGCGCGCTCGGGCGAGGTGGACATGCCCATCGCCACGGCCGCATTCAAGGCCACGACCGGCGTAGGCAGGAAACGCAGCAGCGATTCGTACAACGCGGCGATCTGCGGCCAGTCCGTCGCCGCGGCCGTTCCCGCCTGCGCGTGCAAAGCGGCAATGGCCGCCTGAATCTGATACGGCCCGGGCGTGCGCAGCGCGAGCACGTCGTCGACGATGCGCACGCCCTCTTCGATCTGCGCGCGATTCCATAGCGAACGGTCCTGCTCTTCGAGCGGCACCAGTTCGCCGTCGTTCGACAAACGCGCCGCACGACGCGAATCGGTGAGCAGCATGAGCGCGAGCAAGCCCTTCGCTTCCGCCTGACCGGGCAACAGCTGCACGCTGAGACGCGCCAGACGGATCGCCTCGGACGTGAGGCCGGGACGGAGCAGCGACGGCGCATCCGTCGCTGCGTAGCCTTCGTTGAAGATCAGATAGAGCACCGACAGCACCGTCGCGACGCGCTCCGGCAGCTTCTCGCGCGACGGCACTTCATACGGGATGCCCGCCTCGCGAATCTTCTTCTTCGCGCGCACCAACCGCTGGGAGGTGGTCGGCTCCGGCTCGACGAACGCACGTGCAATCTCGCGCGTGCTCAGCCCACCCAGCGTGCGCAACGCCAATCCGCATCGCGCCTCGGGCGCAAGCGCAGGGTGACAGCACGTGAAGAGCAGCCGCAGGCGATCGTCTTCGATCGCGTGCTCGTCCTCGACGACTTCTTCCGGCGCGGTGAGATCGTCCGGAAGTTCCGCCGTGCGCCGGACGCGCCGCAGTCGATCGAGCACGATGCGGCGCGCGACCGTATTCAGCCACGCCCCGGGCTTCTCCGGAATGCCATCGCGCGACCACGTTTCGAGAGCGCGCGCGTACGCCTCCTGTAGCGCATCCTCCGCGGTCTCGAAATCCCCCGCCAGCCGGATCAACCCCGCGAGCACGCGCGCACCGTCGTTGCGGACCACGTCCTCGACGATGCGCGTGAGCCACATCGTTAACGATGAACGCGGAACGATGAACGATGAAGTCTCACGACGACCGTTCCTCGGATCGATTCATCGTTCATCGTTCATCGCTCATCGTTCGCATCTCAGCCGCGCATCTCAGCCGCCCATGCCGAGGGGGCGCACTTCGACGGCTCCGGAGGTCATGGCCGGCATCTTGGCCGCCCACTCCATCGCCTGTTCGAGATTGTCGACCTCGATGATGTAGTAGCCGCCGAGCTGTTCCTTCGTCTCCGCGAATGGGCCGTCGAGCGTGGTGGGTTTACCGCCGTCGAAGCGAATGGTGGTGGCGGTCGAGACCGGCTTGAGCTCGTAGCCGCCGCGCATCACGCCCGCTTTCTCCAACGCCTCGCCGTACGCGCCGTGTGCTTCGTAAATCCGCTGCTTTTCCGCGTCCGTGGCGGACTCCCAGACCCGCTCGTCGCCGTAGATCAAGAGGATGTATTTCATCGCTTGCTTCTCCTTTCGATCCATTGACGCGAAGGGAGCGCGAAATCGACAGCGGCCTGCAAAAAAATTCTAGTCGCCGGGCGCGGTCCTGGATTTGAACTTCGCCGCCAGGTAGTCGCGGTTCATCCGGGAGATGAACTCGATCGAGATCTCCTTCGGGCAAACGGCCTCGCACTCGCGGAACAGCGTGCAGCTTCCGAAGTAGCTCTCCATCGTGTCGACCATTTTCTGCACGCGCTCGTAGCGCTCGGGCTGGCCCTGCGGAAGCAAGCCGAGGTGCGAGACCTTCGCGGCGGTGAACAGCTGCGCCGCACCGTTCGGACATTGCGCGACGCACGCGCCGCACTGGATGCACGCCGCCGCGTCCATCGCCCGATCCTGGACCGGCTTCGGCACCGGCAAGGTGTTCGCCTCGACGGCGCTGCCGGTATTGACGGCGATGAATCCGCCGGCCTGGATGATCTTGTCGAGCGGGGTGCGGTCGACGATCAGGTCCTTGATCACGGGAAACGCGCGCGCGCGCCACGGCTCGATGCGCACGCGATCGCCATCCTTGAAATGGCGCATGTGCAGCTGGCAGGTGGCCGTGCCGCCGAGCGGTCCGTGCGCGACGCCGTTGATCATCATGCCGCACGAGCCGCAGATGCCTTCGCGGCAGTCGTGCTCGAAATGAATCGGGTCTTCGCCCTTCTCCGTCAGCCGTTCATTGACGACGTCGAGCATCTCCAGGAACGACGCGTCGGGGCTGATGTCGTTCGCTGGATATTCGGCGAAAGCGCCCTCGGCATCGCGGGATTTCTGTCGCCATACTTCGAGAGTCAGATTCATTTGTAGGACCTCGTGGCCAGCTTCACTTCCTCGTACACCAGCGGCTCCTTGTGCAGCACGGGCTCGTTGCCCTCGCCCTTGTACTCCCAGGCCGCGACGTAGAGGAACTCGTCGTCATTGCGCTTCGCTTCACCGTCCGGCGTCTGATGTTCGACGCGGAAATGACCGCCCGCGGATTCTTCGCGGTGGAGAGCGTCGATGCACATCAGTTCGGCGAGCTCGAAGAAGTCGGCCACGCGGCCGGCCTTTTCGAGCGCCTGATTCGGCTCTTCGCCCCCGCCGAGCACACGCACGTCGCGCCAGTACTGCTGGCGCAGCTCGCGGATCATCCCCAGCGCCTTCTTGAGCCCCTCGGCGGAACGGGCCATGCCGCAGTAGTCCCACATGATCGAGCCGAGCTCTTTGTGGTACGAGTCGACGCTGCGTTTGCCCTTCGCATCGAGCAGCGTCGACACGCGCTGGCGTACCGACGTCTCCGCCTCCGCGAATGCGGGATGGTTGGCTTGCACTTTCTTCCCGAACTCGCCGGCCAGATAGTCGCCGATCGACACCGGCAGCACGAAGTAGCCGTCCGCGAGTCCCTGCATCAGCGCGCTGGCGCCGAGGCGGTTCGCGCCGTGGTCGGAGAAGTTCGCCTCGCCGATCACGAAGCAGCCGGGGACGGTCGACATCAGGTTGTAATCGACCCACAGGCCGCCCATCGAATAGTGCGGCGCCGGATAGATGCGCATCGGCGTCTCGTACGGATCCTCGGCGGTGATGTCGTGGTACATCTCGAAGAGATTGCCGTAGCGGTCTTCGATGGTCGGGCGTCCGAGGCGCTGGATCGCGTCCGCGAAATCGAGATAGACGCCGCGGCCGCTCGCGCCGATGCCTTTGCCTTCGTCGCAAGCTTCCTTCGCCGCGCGCGAGGCGATGTCGCGCGGCGCGAGATTGCCGAAGCTCGGGTACTTGCGCTCCAGGTAGTAATCGCGCTCCGACTCGGGGATGTCCCGCGGCGCGCGCTTGTCGCCCTGCGCCTTCGGCACCCAGATGCGGCCGTCGTTGCGCAGCGACTCCGACATCAGCGTGAGCTTCGACTGGTAGTCGCCGCTCACCGGAATGCACGTCGGGTGGATCTGCGTGAAGCACGGATTGGCGAACGCCGCGCCGCGCTTGTAGGCGCGCCAGATCGCCGTGGCGTTGGAGCCCTTGGCATTCGTCGACAGGAAAAACACGTTGCCATAACCGCCGGTGCCCAGCACGACCACGTCGGCGATATGCGGCTCGATGGCGCCGGTCACGAGGTCGCGCGCGATGATCCCGCGCGCCTTGCCATCGATCACGATGAGGTCCAGCATCTCATGGCGGGTGAACATCGTGAGCCCGCCTTTCATGATCTCTTTCTCCATCGCCTGATAGCAG
>CAMPKJ010000202.1 GCA_946887105.1 uncultured Acidobacteriota bacterium
ATCCAGCGAAGCGTCCGTGACGCTGCCGCCGACCGGTGGAATCGGGGAGGCGGTGAGCGGGCCATACGACCAGGAAGGCATTTCCTTCCTCAGCGCCCGCAGCTACGTCACCGGCAGCGCGTTCGGCGACTCCGCGTACAACACGTACGCGAACGTCACCGTCAACAATCTCGATATCCAGGGCCGCATCCAGGCCCAGGTACTGAACACCACGGTCACGTCGATGAACCGCCGCGACGCGAATGGCTGCATCGGCGAATCGCGCATCTCATTCGACGCGAACATCGTGGGCCTGGTGATCGACGGGCACCTGATCGACGTCGATTTCAATCCCGAGCCGTTCCGCCGCAACGCGACGTTCGACGAGTTCGTGCGCGCGTTTCCGGCCATGCCGCCGGACGAGGCCAGATCGCTGGCCGAGGCGTACAAATGGCCGCTCGACGAGTGCCTCGATGAAACGACCGGGCGGTACCACATTCCGAGCCGCTGCTCGACCGGCATTCGCGCGTCGCTGCTGCGGAGCACGTATCCCGCGCTCGCTCCGGGCGAGATCAACGGCATCACCCGCCGTGGATACACCATCGAGGTGGCCGGTTTCGGTCTGATCCACCTCGGCGAGGTGTTGCTCAAAGCGGGCCGCCGCCGCATCAACCTGATGCGCGTGGAGCTCGGAAAGACGCTCGATGGCGCGTCGATGTTGAGCGCGCCGCTGCCGGAAGGCGGTGGCCTGCCGCGCCTCGCAGCCGCGGGGATGGACGGCGGAGCGGACGTGATCGCGCTGGTCCCCGAGGCCGGCGGCCTCGGAGGGACGTACACTTTTGCCTCGGGTGAAGGCAATGGGACGGACTTCCTGCCGTAAACGACTGCTGGCGCCGCTGCTGCTCCTGATCCTCACCGGAGCGGCAGCGGCACCAACCGCGGACGTTCTTTACCGTCAGGCCCAGGCCGCGTTCGCACGCGGCAACTACGCTCAAACCCGTACCCTTGCGGCGAACGCACTGAAGCAGTTGGCCGCCGCCGACAGTGAGCTCGGGTGGCGCGTGCGCATCCTCTACGCCGACGCGCTCATGGGTACGCCCGCAGAAGCGCGCGCACTCCTCCAGCGGCCATTGCCGGTGAACCTCGCCGGAACCGACGTCGAGATCCTGCGTCTTCGCGGGTTGGCGCTGGCGGCCAAGCGCCTGCGCGACGACGCGGCGTTCGACGTGGCCATCCGGCAGGCGCACAAGCTCGCCGAGAAGCGGCCGCACACTCTTCCCAGCGTGCTGCTCGTGCTCGCGAACTACGACGAGAAAAAAGGCGATCGGTGGGCGCGCGAGGCGCTCCGGCTCTCGAAAAAATACAAAGACGTGCAGAACGAAACGCGGGTGCGCGGCACCATCGGGCTGCGGCTCGCAAACGCCGGACGTTTCGACGAGGCGATCGACATCTGGGAGCCGGTTCTGAAGCAGGCGCGCTCGCTCGGAAACGAATCGCTGGTGCAGAAAACCGAGGGAAACCTCGGATGGGCGTACCTCGAGCTGGGCGACTACGAAATGGCCAACGCGTATTTTTCGAAAGCGCGGGCGACGGCCCAGCAGATCGGCGCATCGCACGAGATGGTGCCGTGGACGTACCAGCTGGGAAACATCCTGCTGCACGACGGCGATCTCGAGGGAGCGCAGAAGCAATATCGCGCCGCGTATGAACTCGCGGTCAAAACGAAGCATGCGCAGTTGGGCACGACGCTGATCTATCTCGCGAATGCATCCCTGCTCGCCGGACGACTTGCCGAAGCGCATCAGTACGCCGATGCCGCTCTCGAAGAAAGAAGGAAGGACGAGGATCCGGATGCTCTGTTGCGCTGCCATCTGTTGAACGCGCGCATCCTGATGGCGGAAGGAAAACTCGACGAAGCAGAGCGGCAATTGAAGGATGTGGCGGCGCGCACGAAAAGCGAGCAGACGCGATGGGAGTCGCATGGCCGTCTGGCGCAGCTCTACGTGAAGCAAGGCGATGCAGTCCACGCCGAAAATGCATTCGGCGATGCAGTGAAGATCGTCCGCGACATGCGCTCGAACGTGAACGACGACGAGCTGCGCTTCGCATTCTTCACGTCGATGACGGAGCTGTTCGACTCCTATATCGATTTTCTGGTCGCGCGCGGACGCGACGCGGATGCGCTCGACGTCACCGAGTCGGCGCGCGCGCAGACGCTGGAAGAAGGACGCGACGACATCATCGAACGGCGCGACCCGCGCGCCATCGCACGCGACACCGGCGCGACCATCCTCTGCTACTGGCTCGGCAGCGCGCGTTCGTATGTCTGGGTGGTCACGCCGAACACGGTCGACGCAATCGCGCTTCCGCCGAGGCGCAGGATCGAAGCGCTGGTCGAGCGCTATCAGAACAACTTGATGAGCGGCCCCGGCGGCTCGCTCAGCCAGAGCAGTGCGCGCGGCGCGGAGCTCTGGAAGCTGCTCGTCGAACCGGCAGCGCGCGCCATCGCGCCGCGCGCGCGCGTGATCGTCGTTCCCGACGGCCGCCTGCACGCATTCAACATGGAGACGCTGGTCGTTCCCACACCGACGCCGCATTACTGGATCGAAGACGTGGTGCTCTCGACTTCCGGCTCGCTCGGATTGCTGGCGCGCAAGGCGCCCGCGTCGCAGGGGGATCCTCGCGTGCTGCTGGTCGGCGATCCGCCGCAGCCGAAGGAGTTCGCGCCGCTGCCGAGGGCAGGGGAAGAGATCCGAAGAATCCGAAAGCATTTCGGCGCACGGAGTGTGGTGTTGTCGGGTGCGAAAGCGACGGCGTCCGCGTATCGGGCCGCCTCACCGCAAGCGTTCACGCATCTGCATTTTGTCGCGCACGGCGTGGCCACGCGGCTCAAGCCGCTCGACTCGGCGATCGTGCTCGCGCGCGAAGGCGACACGTTCAAGCTCTACGCACGCGACATCGCCAACATGCCGCTCGACGCGCGGCTCGTGACCATCTCCAGCTGCCACGGCGCGGGAACGCGCACGTATGCGGGCGAAGGTCTGGTGGGTTTGAGCTGGGCGTTCCAGCGCGCGGGCGCCGGCAGCGTCATCGCCGCGCTATGGGAAGTGAACGACCGCGCCACGCCCGGATTGATGGATGCGTTTTACGCGAGTCTCGTCAAAGGCACGCATCCGGCGATCGCATTGCGAGACGCCAAACTCTCGCTGCTGAACAAGCGCGGTGCGCACGCGAAGCCGATGTACTGGGCGCCGTTCACGCTGTACGGCAGCTCGTAGGCGCCGTTGGCGTCCCCGGCAGGGCTCGAACCTGCGACCCACAGCTTAGAAGGCTGTTGCTCTGTCCAGCTGAGCTACGGGGACGGAAGTTGCCGCGGAGCGAGTTGGTCGGGGCGAGAGGATTCGAACCTCCGACCCCCTGCTCCCAAAGCAGGTGCGCTACCAGACTGCGCTACACCCCGACTCGGTGCCGCTCAACAGGAGCGGGCAGTATGCCATTCCGGTCGAGCTGGCTGAACCCCGCGTTACACAGCCTGGGCGCTGGCCTGCTGTCCGTACGTGTGCGGCGGCAGCGCCGCTTCCCACTTCGGCGCGATCTCTTTCTCGAGCAGGAACTCGAACGTCGCACCGTGGGAACGGAGACGCAGCACGCGATGGCCGTGCACGTCGCGGCCCGTGGCCAGTTCGTTCCCGTATTCGACCTCGTCGATGCGGTTCAGATCGAATGACGCCTCGAGGTCCGAGTTCTCGTAGTAGAGCGTGTCGGCCGACAGAGCAAGCGCGACCGGGATCTGCTCCCGCCCTTCCACATAATCCGCGCGTGTGACGAGTCTGGACGAGCCGCGTCTCTTGTCCATCAGCGCGCCGAGAACGTCGCCCTGACGAAGCCTCAGGTAGATCACGACCAGTACGGCGAGAACCGCCAGTCCAATGATAGTCACGGTCGCAGACATGCTTTGCCTCCTCCTCGTATGGTTCCTTTTTTCGGCTACTAAAAGGTAAGCCTTTTTGCCCCAAAGGACCAGAGGATTCCGCGAATTTCGGCATCTTGCAGCAGTGTCCGCTTGCCGTTGCGGGTCTAGAATGACGACTGATGAGCACCGTGAGGCGAAGGACGCGGAGAGAACATTCGTCGGGCGGTGCCGTCATCTCCATGCGCGACGGCGCGCCCCATGTCGCGCTCATCGCCACGCGCAGCCGTACGCGCTGGGGATTGCCGAAAGGTGCAGTCACCGAGGGCGAGACGTCCGAAGCTGCCGCGCTGCGCGAAGTGCGCGAGGAGACCGGGCTCGAGGCGCGCATTCTCAAGCCGCTGGACACGATCGAGTACACGTTCCGCGCGGGCGACGCGTTGATCTTCAAACGCGTCGACTTCTACCTGATGGAGTACGTGGCCGGTGAGCTCGAGCCGCAGCTCAGCGAGGTGGACGACGTCGAGTGGGTCGAGCTGAAGGCTGCTTTGCGGCGCGCGAGCTTCGACTCGGAGCGGAAGCTGCTCGAGAGCGCGCTGCGGGAGCTTTCGCCGGCGCCTTCGCTTTCGTAGTCGCTTTCTTCGTAGGCGCCTTCTTTGTAGCCGCTTTCGTCGCCGGCTTCTTTTTTGCGGTCAGCTTCGAAGCGAGCGTCGGCACCTTTCGCGATGCCGCCTTGCGGTTGCTCTGCCAGATGTTCGCGTCGCCGCTCATCTCCTCGACGGTCCTGTTCGACACCACCGATCGCGGCGCGAGCTCGGTCACGTCGACGCGATCGTTCGCAAACGCATCGCGGTGTTTGAGCAGCAGCCATTCGTTGCCCTTATCGGATCCCGACTTGCCGCGGATCTTCACCAGCGCCCACTCGCCGAACATTTTCTTTCCCTGCAGCCGGAACGTGAGCTTGCCCGACTGCAGCGCCTTCACCGGATCGTCGCCCGGTTCGATGAACTCCCACGTGCCCTGGTCCCAGATGATCACGTTGCCCGCTCCGTAATTACCGGCGGGAATCACGCCCTCGAACGCTGCATAATCGTAGGGATGATCCTCGGTCATCATGGCCAGGCGGCGCACGGTGGGATCGTACGACGGTCCTTTCGGCACCGCCCACGACTTGAGCACGCCCTCCATCTCCAGGCGAAAGTCATAGTGGAGACGCGTGGCCTGGTGCTTCTGGATGACGAAGATCGGGCCCTTGGCCAGCTTCTTCGTCCGGCCCGCAGGTTCCGGCGTATCGCCGAAGTCGCGCATTCCGCGGTATTTTTCGAGAAGGTCCGGCATGGACGGCATTATCGCCTAGCTGCCGGACGGAAAAGGACTTAGCAGCGTCGAGGCGCTTTTCTTGCAAGGGAGGACCGCCGACTCGGTATGTCTCCAATCATCCGGCGCATGTTGTGGGGAGCCTTCATCGGGCTGGCCGTGCTCACGGCCGGCAGCGTCGTGCTCACCATTGCCGTGCTGCAGATGGAGCAGAAACAGGAGTTCGTGATCGTCCAGGAATCGCGTCCGCTGCTCGATGCGGTGCGGGCGATGGACGACTCGCTGATGCTGATGATCTCAGCGACCCGCGGGTACCTGTTGAGCGGGCAAACGGCATTCGTGCAGCAGTACGAGGACGCTTCCCGCGAATTCGTGACCGCCCAGGCGCAGGCGATGGAGCATGCACGACATCCACGCGACCGGGCGAACGTCCGCGACTTCGTCGCGCATTACGAAGTGATCAAGAAGCAGACCGCGCGGCAGATGAAGTTCCGCGACGACGGCAAGCCGAAGGAAGCGCACGACTTGATGCTCGAAACGGCCAAGCTGCGTCGTGGAACCAACGACTACGCGAGCCTGATCGCGGAACGCATCCGCGGTGAGCAACTGGCCGCGCTCGATGAAATCGCCTCCGTCCGGCAGTGGGTGATGATGTCGATGGTCTTCCTCGGCCTGGGCATCATCGTGGTCGGCGCAATCGCGGCCACGCGCATCGAAGAGCAGCTCATGAAGTCGCTCAATCGCCAGGTGCGCAGGACCGAGGCGATGATCGCCGGGATGTCGGACGGCGTGCTGCTCGTCGATGGCGAAGGGCGCACGGTGTTCATCAACCCCGCCGGACAGCGCCTGCTCGGCACGTCCGACATCGGCATTCCGATCACGAAACAGGCGGAGGCGTACCGGCTGCGCGATCAGCACGGCCGGCTCCTCAATCCGCAGGAGCTCCCCGCCGCGCAGGCACTCTCCACCGGCCGTTCCGTGCACGACGTCACCATCCTCATCACGCGCGAAGAGACCGTGGCCGTGTCGATGAGCGCCACGCCGCTTCATGAAGACGGACAGACCTCCGGCGTGATCGTCACGTTCCGCGACATCACCGAGCGCCGCGCGTTCGAGGAAGAGATGCAGGTCCAGGCCGAGCGCGCACAGATCCTCGCCGACGCCGGCGCGTTCTTCGCGAGCAACATCGATCCGAACTGGGTCAATCAGGCCATCGCCGAGCGCGTGGCCGAAGTCCTCGGCGACTGGTCGGCGGTCATCCTCCGCAATGGCAACGCGCAGGAGCTCAACGTCGCCTCGATCTATCACCGCGACATGGCCTCGCTCGGACTGGCGTGGTCCTACATCTATCGACAGCCGCTCATCGTCGGCGAAGGCATCATCGGGCAGGTGGTCGCGACCGGCTATCCCTCCCTCACCACGAACGTGCGCGGCGTCATGGGTACGAACAACACGGGCACGTATCACCCGTCGCCGGTCAAGCTGGCGTCGTTGCTGATCCTCCCGCTGCGGACGCGGCGCGAAGTGATCGGCGCGCTGGTCATCGCGGCGAGCGATCCCGACCGCGCCATGACGGACGAGAAGCTGCCGCTGGCCGAGTTGCTTGCGGAACGCGCATCGCTGGCGATCGAGAACGCGCGGCTCTACACCGAACAGGTCGAGGCGCGGCACAAGCTCGAAGATCTGTCGCGGCTCAAGGACGAGTTCCTGTCCATCGCGTCGCACGAACTGCGCACGCCGGTCACGTCGATCAAGGGATACACGCAGCTGTCGAAGATGCTGATCAAGGAGGGCGATCTCAACACCTCCGAGGAGTATCTCGACATCGCACTGGACCAGATCGATCGCATGTCGCGGCTGATCCTGGAACTGCTGGACGTGTCACGCATCGAGACCGGGCGTCTGGAGATCCGCCGCGAGCCGATCCCGTGGGCGAATTTCGTGCGCGACATCGTGCATCACCATCACACGTCCGTCAGCGACCGGCGCTTCCATCTCAGCGTTCCCGAAGACGGGAAGATCGTGGTCGGGGACCGCGACCGCCTGGAGCAGGTTCTCGGCAACCTGCTCGAGAACGCCGTCAAGTATTCGCCCGACGGCAGCGACATCACGGTGACCGTCGAGGACAAAGGCGACTCGTTCGTGACGGCCGTTTGCGACCGCGGCATCGGCATTCCGTCCGACGAGCTGGCGCAGGTATTCGAGCGTTTCCATCGCGGCAGGCATGTCTCTTCGACCAACTACGGCGGCCTCGGGCTCGGCCTGTACATCACCAAACAGATCATCGAGCGCCACGGCGGCACGATCTGGGTGGACAGCCGCGAAGGGCAGGGCACGACGTTCTACTTCGCGCTGCCGGCTGAGGAGAAAACGGCCGCGACTACACCGCAGGCGCCGCAGGATGCGACCATGTCCCGCGCGTGAATCGAGGGACCTGGCGGATGGGTGGTGCCATGCTCAGGTCCGATACCTCGCGCCGCCCACCACCCAGGTCCCTCGACTCACGCTCGGGATGACATAGGCTTTCGTCGATGCGGATCGCTCTCCTCTCACTACTCCTTTGCGCCTCCCTCTTCGCGGAGACTCGCCTCGAGCTCGTACGCCACTCGCTCACCGGATCGCATTGCCGGTATCGCGAGTACATCGACGACATCCCCAGCGATGAGTACCAGGTCCGGCCGTGCGGCCTGGAAGCGGCGTTTGCGATCACAGTGTCCGAGAAGCAATCGGAGTTGCGCATCATCGGCGGACGCGTGGCGCGCCGCGTCATCGTTGAAGAGAAACCATTGGAGCGCATCGCGTACGACTACGACGTGGCTACGGGCGCGTTGATCCGCAGCGTTCCTTTGTACTTTCACGCGAAGCCGGCGCGCGTGTTCGATCCGAATCCTGTGGTCACGCTGAACGACGCCACGCTGCAGGATCGGAATGATTCCGCGTCCGCCGTTCCCGCGCAGGCGTATCGGAGCGTCGTGTTGCTGGATGCCGTCGCGAGCGGACCGCTGGCCGGACCGCACGTGAGACTCGTGAATCGTCAGGAGCCCAACACCGCGCCGCCGGACGCGGCATCGTCGCTGGTCTTCGACCGCGAGGCGGATGGATTCGAAGACGTGCAGGTCTACTTTCACGTCGATCGCACGCAGCGCTATGTGCAATCGCTCGGATACACGGGATCGCGTGCGGTGGCGGCGTATCCGATCGAAGCGGATGCGCATTCGGCGGGCGGCACCGACAATTCCTTCTTTCTTCCTTCGACGACGCGGGCCGGCGAAGGGACGCTGCACTTCGGAGAAGGCGGCACGGACGACGCCGAAGACGCCGACCTGATCGTGCACGAGTACGGGCACGCCATCCTGGAGTGGATCGCGCCGGGCACGTTCGGCGGCTCGTTCACGAGCGAGGCGCGCGCGCTCAGCGAAGGGTTCGGCGATTACTGGGCGTACTCGGCGCATGCCGCGCAGCGCCTGGCCAGCGGCCGCGATCCGTTTTGTTTCGCGGACTGGGATGCGCGCTGCTGGGAAGACGATGCGTCGCAACAGTGCGGTTATCGTCCCGGCTCCGATTGCCTGCGCCGCCTCGACGGTACGCGCACGATGGCCGACTACGAGCGCACCGGTGGGGGCGGCGTCGAGCATCGCAACGGCTCGATCTGGTCGTCCGCGCTGCGCGAGAGCCATCAGCAGCTGGGGCGCACGATCACCGACACGATCGCGATCGAGTCGCTGTTCGGCGCGCCGCCCAATCCGACGTTTGCGGTGCTCGCGCAGCGGATGATCGAAGCCGACCGGCTGCTCTTCAACGGCACGCACGCGCAGACCATCTGCGCGGTGATGGCGGCGCGCGGAATTCTCGC
>CAMPKJ010000203.1 GCA_946887105.1 uncultured Acidobacteriota bacterium
CAGAACACGCCGAAGCCGATCGCCTTTCCGCTCGGAAGGCTCGCCCATCCAGACCAGAGTGCGGTCATCAGCGCGTCGATGGCCAGTCCGCCGATCCAGGTCTGGATGCCGAACCAGCCGCACGCGACGATCGCGCGCAGCATGGCCGGGATGTTCGCGCCCTTGACGCCGAAGCTGGCGCGCGCGAGCACGGGGAACGACACGCCGTACTTCGTTCCGGCGTGTGCGTTGAGCACCATCGGGATCAGCACGATCACGTTGCCGAGCAGGATGGTCACCAGCGCCTGGAGCCAGTTCATCCCCTGCGCCATCAGTCCGGAGGCGAGGGTGTAGGTGGTGATGACCACCGACATGCCGATCCAGAGGGCGGCGATGTTGTACGTCGACCAGGTGCGGCGCGACAGCGGAGTCGGCGCCAGATCCTTGTTCCAGAGCGGGCTGTGCGAGATGTCTCCCTCGAGCTCGACGAAGTCGGGCCGGGAAACCGCGATCCCGGCAGGCACATCCATTGTGGCCATGCTCTCTCCTCACCTCTTGACGATGATCGGGGATTGTACGCCCGGCTGAAGTGTGAAGGGTGAAGGGTGAGGGGTGAAACGTAACCATTCACGGAAATCGAATCGGCCGTAACTCCGTTAACGCCCGCGACATGCGCATACTGGCCACCGCTACGCTCGCAGCTCTTCTCGCTCTTCCTTCTCTCGCACAGACGGTCGTGTTCCGCGACGTGAACGTCATCTCGATGACTTCGCCGAAAGTGGCCGAGAAGCAGACGGTCGTGGTCAGCGACGGCAGGATCAGCTCGATCCTCGGCACCGGCGCAATGGTCAAGCTGCCCGAGGGCGCGACCGTCGTCGATGGCACCGGCAAGTACCTCATCCCCGGTCTCGCCGAAATGCACGGACACATCCCGCCGCCGAATGCGCCGGCCGGCCTGCTGTCCGACGTCCTCGAGCTCTACCTCGCCAACGGCATCACCACCGTGCGCGGCATGCTCGGCCACAACGGCCAGCTGAACATCCGCGAGTGGCAGAAGGAAGGGAAGATCGTCGCGCCGAACCTCTACGTCGCCGGCCCGTCGTTCAACGGCCAGTCCATCAACTCGCCGCAGGAGGCGATCGACAAGGTCATCGCCCAGAAGAAGGAAGGGTGGGATCTCCTCAAGGTGCACCCCGGCCTGACGGTCGAGGAGTACGACGCCATGGCGAAGACCGCGAAGAAGGAAGGCATCCGCTTCGCCGGTCACGTCCCGGAACCGGTCGGCCTGATGCACGCGATGGAGATGGGACACGAGACCTTCGATCACATGGACGGCTACGTCGAGTATCTCGACGGCGACAAGGGTCCGGTCGATGAGAAGAAGCTCGCCGCGGTGGTGAAGAAGTCGAAAGCGGCCGGCGTGTGGATCGTTCCGACGTCCGCGCTGTGGGCGGTGCTGTACAACGGCACGCCGCTGAAGACGCTGCAGGGATACGACGAGCTGAAGTACGTCCCGCAGAACGCGGTGGACACGTGGTCGAAGATGTACGAGGAGCGCGCGAAACAGGTTCCGGCCGCGGTCTCGAAGAACGTCCTCGAGAACCGCACGAAGATCCTGCGGGCGCTGCACGAAGGCGGCGTGAAGATCCTGATGGGCACGGACGCGCCGCAGCAGTTCAGCGTCCCCGGTTTCTCGCTGCACCGCGAGCTGCTGTTCATGCGCGACGCGGGCATGTCGCCTTACGAGATTCTCAAGAGCGGGACGGTGAACGTCGGGCAGTACTTCGCGAAGCAGGATTCGTTCGGCACGATCGAGCCCGGCAAGCGCGCCGACCTGGTGCTGCTCAACGCCAATCCGCTGGAGGACATCAGCAACGTCGGCAAGATCGAAGGGGTGATGGTGCTGGGGCGGTGGCACTCGCGCGCCGATCTGGACGCGCGGCTCGCGGAGATCGAGAAGAAGTACAAGAGGAAGTAGCCGATCGGCACGGGCCTAAACGTAAGCGGCGGGTCGTACACGTAATCAGTCCCCTCTCCCCGCTACGCGGGGAGAGGGTCAGGGTGAGGGGCGAACCTGGCGCAACCTGGGCCCCTCACCCTAGCCCTCTCCCGCTACGCGGGGAGAGGGGACTGGACTGTGACTGATCCTTCGCCTCACGACATCCAGTTCACTCCTGCTTCCTTGTTCCACTTGGTGGTCATCTTCTTCGACTTGGTCCAGAACTCGATCGAGCCGCGGCCGGTGATGTCGCCGGTGCCGAACTTCGATTCGTTCCAGCCGCCGAAGCCGAACGGCTCGCGCGGGACCGGCACGCCGACGTTGACGCCGACCATGCCGGCGCTCGCTTTCTCCATCACGTAACGCGCCACGCCGCCGCTCTCGGTGAAGACCGACGCGGCGTTGCCGTACCGCGAGCGTTTCTGGACGTCCAGCGCTTCGTCGACGTCGTTGGCGCGCACGATCACCATCACCGGCCCGAAGACTTCTTCCTGCGCGATGCGCATGTCGGGCGTGACGTGGTCGATGAGCGTCGGGCCGACGTAGTAGCCGCCTTCCTTGCCCGGCACCGTGTATCCGCGGCCATCGACGAGCACCTTGGCGCCGCCTTCTTCCGCCTCCGTGATGAAGCGCTCGATGCGCTCTTTTGCCGCGCGCGAGATCACCGGGCCGAGGTGTACGCCGGGGACCATGGCGGAAACGATCTTGCGCATGCGCTCGACGATGTGATCGGTCTTGCCGACGGCCATCATCACGGATGCGGCCATGCAGCGTTGACCCGCGCAGCCGCTCATCGACGCGACCACGTTCGAGGAGGTCATCTCCGGCTCGGCGTCCGGCATCACGATGAGATGGTTCTTCGCGCCGCCGAGGGCGAGCACGCGTTTGAGGTTCGCCGAGCCGCGGCGGTAGACGATCTTGGCGACGTGCGTCGATCCGACGAAGCTGATCGCCTCGATGCCGGGAGCGTCGCAAATCGCTTCGACGGTGGCCTGTCCGCCGTGCACGATGTTCAGCACGCCGTCGGGAAGCCCCGCTTCGCGCAGCAGCTCGGCGATGCGGCCGGCGCTGAGCGGAACCTGCTCGGACGGTTTGAGGATCATGCAGTTCCCGAGCGCGATGGCATTGGGGATGGTCCAGTTGGGCACCATGTTGGGGAAGTTGAACGGCGTGATCGAGGCCACCACACCGACCGGATAGCGCTCGACGCGGCATTCGACGCCGCGCGAGACCTCGAGCACTTCGCCGGCCACGATCTGCGGCAGCGAGCACGCGAACTCACACAGTTCCGCCGACTTGAGCACTTCCGCCTCGGCCTCGCCGCGCACTTTGCCGTTCTCCGCGGTGACCAGCGCGGCCAGCTCGCTGATGTTCTTCTCGAGCAGCGCTTTGTAGCGATAGAAGACCTGCGCGCGCTCTTTGATCGGCGTGCCCGCCCATCCCGGCGCCGCCTTCTCCGCCGCCTCGACCGCGCGCGCCACTTCCTCCGCGCCCGACAGCGGCACGCGCGAGAGCAGGCTCCCGTCGGTCGGATCGGTGACGTCGAGATGTTCGCGCTCCGGCGCGTCGACGAACGTGCCTGCGATGTAGTTCCGGACGTCGGGATGACGGGCGGGCGTGGCTTGGTCGAGTACGGACATTGAGGGCCTCCTGGTTGGTCAGCCGATAATCTATCGCATGCACCCTCGCGCACAACAGCTGATCGACACGCTCGCCCTCGCGCCGCATCCCGAGGGCGGCTGGTACCGGCAGGTGTTCAAGTCGGAGGAGCGCGTGACGCGTCACGCGGATGACGCGCAGCGCTCCGCGCTTTCGACCATCTACTTTCTGCTCGTCGAAGGAACGTCCAGCGCCTGGCATCGCGTGCGGTCCGACGAGGCGTGGCATTTCTACGAAGGCGAACCGCTCGAGTTGCTGACGCGCGAGCACGAGCACGATGCTCCGTCGATCGCTCGCCTCGACGCCGGGCATCGCGTCCACGTGGTGCGTGCGCGCGAGTGGCAGGCGGCGCGGCCGCTCGGCGCGTACACGCTGGTCGGATGTACGGTCGGCCCGGGATTCGACTTCGCCGACTTCGAAATGATCGCTGGCCCGATCTGACCGCACCTCGGCTGCATCGCGCGCCACTCCGGCACTACATTGAGCGCATGAATAACAACACTGCATTGCTCGTGATCGACATCCAGGACTCGTTCAAGATCGACCCCGCGCGTTGGGCGTCGCGCAACAATCCGAGCTTCGAGGAGAACGTGACGGAGCTGATCCGCACGTTCCGCGAGGCCTCGCTGCCGGTGATCTGGGTGCTGCACAACGACAGCGATCCCGGCTTCCGTCCGGGCGATCCCGAAGTGCGGCTGATGGACTTTCTCGATCGTCGCGAGGAGGAGCCGTTGCTGGTGAAGAACACGCGCAACGCGTTCACCAGCACCGATCTGCAGTCGCGTCTCGACGCGCTGGGTGTGCGCAAGGTGGTCGTCAGCGGGATCTCGACGGAGCAGTGCTGCGAGACCACCACGCGCGTGGCCGCGGACCTCGGCTACGACGTCGATTTCGTGACCGAGGCCACGGCCACGTTTCCGATCGGCACGCTGCCGGCGGATGCGCTCGTCGAGCGCACCGAGGCCGTGTTGAACAAACGATTCGCACGCGTGACCACGGTCGCGGGCGTGAAGGAAGGGTTGCTCGTATCCGCGACGTGATCTTCGTCGTGCTGCCGCAGGTCGAGATCCTCGACTTCGCGGGGCCGCTGCAGGCGCTGACTGAAGCGAATCGGGCCAGCGGCGCGCGCGAGCGCGATCGCATTCGGGTCTGCGCGACGCGTCCGCGCATCGTCACCGATCAGGGCGTAGTGCTCACCGATCTCGAGCCGTTGCCGGAGCACGCCGGCGACGCGCTCGTGATCGTGCCGGGCGTGCCTTACCGCGCGACGGAGAAGATCGAGCGCAAGGTGATCCGCTGGATTGCGGACGCGGCCCGCGACGGCGCGCACATGGCGTCCGTTTGCACCGGCGCATTCGTCCTCGGCGAAGCGGGACTGCTGGACGGACGGCGTTGCACGACGCACTGGTCGCGCACCGCCGAACTGGCGCGCCGCTTTCCGCGTGCGCGGGTGCTCGATGACCGGCTCTATGTGACCGACGGAGAAGTGACGACCAGCGCCGGAATCGCGTCCGGCATCGACATGGCGCTGGCGTTCGTCGAACAGGCGGATGGTCCGCTCGTGGCGGCGGAAGTGGCGCGCGAGATGGTGGTCTATCTGCGCCGCGATGGCGGACACGAGCAACAGAGCGTCTATCTCGATTACCGCACCCATCTCCATCCCGGCGTGCACCGGGTGCAGGATTGGATCGTGCGCAATCCGGCGTCGCGCGTGACGCTGGATGCGCTCGCGGACGTCGCAGGGATGAGCGCGCGCAGCCTGACGCGCACGTTCCGCATTGCCACCGGAATCTCGGTGCTGGAGTTCACGACGCGTGTCCGCGTGGAGCTCGCGCGCACGCTGATGCACGATCCCGGGTTGACCATGGAGGCGGTCGCGCAACGGTGCGGCTTGAGCGCGCGCCAATTGCGAAGATTACGTTGACGGCCCCAGGGGCGTAAGTCAGTATTCGCCGCCATGGATCACTTTCCGCGTTTCCTGAGCCGGTGGGCGCCCGGTGCGCGCGACGCCGTGCGCCGTAATGGCGTGGCCGTGGCCGCGCTGATCGCCTTCTTGCTCGTCTATCTGGCGCCGTTCATGTTGAAGGGACCGGCCCTTTCCAAGATCGGCAACGATTTCGAGATTCTCTACGCGAATTACGCGACGTATTCCGTCGACGCGGCGCGCGCCGGCATCACTCCGCTGTGGAATCCGAACGAAGGCGCGGGCTATCCCTTTTACAACAATCCCTTCACGGCGTTCTTCTATCCGGGCCGGATTCTGTACTTCATCCTCGCGGCCGCATCGCCCGTGTACAGCTGGTATCACCATCAGTTGTACATGGTGGCCGGGATCGTGCTGTTTGCGCTCGGCCTGTATGCATGGCTGCGCGGCCGTCTGATCGATCCCGCGGCGGCGATCCTGGCGGCGGGCGTCGTCGCGATCGGGTTTCGCATTGCGGACATTTATCGATTTCCCAATGCCGTGCACGCCGCGGCCTGGATGCCGTGGATTCTGTATGCGTATGACAAGTGGCTCGACAAACGCATCGGCCGCGGATTCGTTTTCGGCATTTTCGCGATGGTTTGTCTCGGCACGGCCGGATATCCCTATTACACGGTGTATGCCGCGGCACTGATCGCGAGCTATGTCGCGCTGCGCATCGGGGAAGGGGTGCCGTGGCGCCGGGCGCTCACTACAATCGCCACGATGGGCATTCCGGCCGCGTTCATCGTGCTGCCGTATTACAGAAGCATGTCGAAGTTGCTCTCGCAGACGGTGGATCGCACCGGCAAGAGCTTTGGATACGGCACGCTTCACACCTGGACTTGGACGGATCTTCTCGGCAGCCTGGTGTTTCCGCCGTCGGCGATGTCCGAGGGCTGGCTTTATTGCGGCGTGTTGCCCATTCTGCTCGTGCTGGTGTGGGCCGCGGTCAAGAAGCCGTCCGGAGCGGTATTGCTGTGGGTCGTGGGGCTGACTTTGCTCGTCCAGCTTTTTGCGGCCGGCACCGGCTCGTTCGCGTTCCCCGCGCTCTGGACCTATGCGCCGGGCGTGAGCTCGCTGCGCATCTGGCCGCGCATGACCGTCATTCTCCTGCCGCCGCTGGCCCTGCTGATCGCCGTGGCCTACAACGGCATCGTTTCCGCCCGCGTGCCGGACCGGTTGATCCAGCATCGTGTGTGGAGGATCGCGCTGGTCATTGCGGCATTGCAGATCATCCTGCTGACGTCGAAGACGTTCAGCGTCTATTACACGCTCTATTTCGAACCGAGCATGCCGCCGAGAGGCTTCGTGACGGCCACGTTCGTCGCGGCGATTTTTCTCACCGTATGGACTTTCCATCGCACGAAGGCGAGCTTGCTGTGGGCAGTGCTGGCATTGCTGGTGACGGCGTCGGATGTCGGCGTTTACGGCCGGCAGATCTGGCGCTTCGAGGGCGAAGCGAAGATTCCGACCGAAGCGCTGAGCCTGCGCAAGTATTACAGCCAGTTCTTCACGGTTCCGCGCAAGGCATCGATCGGCATGGACATCCCGTACCAGCCGACGTATGGTCTGATGAACAACTGGTTCTATGGCCGGTATGCGGAGTTCGTCAAAAACTACTCCGCGCAACCGGCCTTCGCGGAGTTCATGGGATCGAAGGGGAGGAAACTCTTCTTCTCGCAGACCATCAACACCGCGCCGGAGAACTTCAATGAGTGGTTTGGCGACCTGATTCACTTCGAAGCCAGTACAGCCTCGACGGCCACTCCCGTGGGACAGTACGACGGCGATCGTCTCCAGCTCAAATACCACACCGCCGACGCGTGCTACCTGATCTTCACCGACAACTGGGATCCGGATTGGCGCGCGACGCTCAATGGCAAGCCCGTTCCGGTCGAGCAGGCATTCGGCACGTTCAAGGCTGTGCACATCCCGGATGCGGGAGACGGCGTTGTGGTGTTCGAATATGTGCCGCGGTCGCGGTCGTGGTGGGCCGCGTTGCTCGGTCTCATCCTCATGATCGCCGTGATCGTCGTCGAAATCCTGAGACGCCGCCGCGAGCCACCGGCCGTCGAACCGCCTGTGGTCATCGAGGAAGTGCCGCCCGCAGAAGCGCCGCCCGTCGTCGAATCCCAACCGGTCGAAGAGGCGCCGCTGTCCGATATCGAACACGCTGTTCAGAACCGCACACCGGAATCGTCGTAAACCACTGAAAAGACACACGTCCATGTTGGCCCGCCGTTCGCGATAGGCGAGCGGCGTATGGACCGTGAAATCGCTCCCGAAGCCCGGCGAAGAGTGGTGGCGACGAAGATCGCCACCGCCATCCTCGCGATCGCCGTGGTGGTGTTTCTCTTCGCCGCCACCATCGAGTGGCTGCGTCCTTCGCTCGATCGCCGCAAGATCCAGATCGCGCGCGTCGAGCGCGGCGCGATCGCGGCCACGCTCGAGGCGAACGGCACCGTCGTTCCGCTGGTGGAGCGCGTCGTCTCCAGTCCGGTGGAGGCGCGCGTGCTGCGGGTGGAGCGCCGCGCCGGCGATCGCGTGAACGCTGGGGATGCGCTGCTGACGCTCGACACGTCCGCGTCGCAGCTCGAAGCGGCGCGACTCGGGGATCAGGTCGCGCAGAAGGAAAGCGAACAGACGGAACTGCGCCTGCGGCTCGATGAGCAGGTCGCCAGCCTGCGCGCGCAGATCGAACAGAAGAAGCTCGACGCGCAGATCGTGCACTACTCCGCCGCGCAGAAGTCGACGCTGCGCAAGGAAGGTCTGATCGCCGAGGAGGATGCGCTCGCGGCGGCGGCACTGGCGAAGAAGACCGACATCGAGCTGCGGCAGCTCGACGAGGCGCTGGCGCGCGCGATCCGTTCGCGCGACGTGCAGCTCAGCGCGTCGCGGGCGTCGGTGGCGATGGTGCAGCGCGAGCGCGAGGAGTCGCGGCGGCAGCTGGAACTGGCCATGCTGCGCGCCGATCGCGACGGCGTGCTCACGTCGATCGTGCAGGAAGCGGGTGCGACGGTACGCCGCGGCGACGTGCTGGCGCGCATCGCCGATCTCTCCGCGTATCGCGTCGAGGCGTCGATCTCCGACGTACACGCTGCGAAGCTCGCCGCCGGTATGCGTGCGCGGGTGATGCTGGAGGAGACGGCCATCGGCGGCACGATCGACACCGTCGATCCGCGCATCATCGACGGTGTGGTGCGGTTCTACGTCACGCTCGACGAGCCCGCGCACGCGCGTCTGCGCAACAATCTGCGCGTCGATGTGGCCGTGATCACCGGCTCGCGCAACGGCACGCTGGTGGTCCGCCGCGGCGCCCTCGGACGCACGAACGCCACGCACGCATTCGTGATCCGCGAAAACGCGGCGGTCCGTGTGCCGGTGCGCTTTGGTCTGGCCGGTACGCAGCAGATCGAGATCCTGGACGGGCTCTCCGCGGGCGATG
>CAMPKJ010000204.1 GCA_946887105.1 uncultured Acidobacteriota bacterium
GGGTCTTAGAGGCGCGGGTGCCACCGCGTGCCTTTCCTCTAAGACTCTAAGACTCTAAGACTCGTTCCAATCTGCACGTCAACCCCTTCGACTCGAAGATCTTCACGTTCGGTTCCTCCGAGATGGCCAGCAGGTCGTTGACCACGTCGCCGGTCACGAGGCCGCGGCCGCCCCAGTGATACGGGAGGCCGACCTGGTGGACGCGTTTTCCGGCGATGTCGAGCGAGCGCACGCGGGTGGTGACGAGCGCGCGTGCGCGAATCGAGCCGCGGGCGGTGGTGATCGAGACGACGTCGCCGTTCGCGACGCCGGTCTCGTGCGCGAGCTCGGGCGAGATTTCGGCGAAGAGCTCCGGCTGCAGTTCCGCGAGATGCGAGAGCGTGCGCGACATGCCTCCCGCGGTGTGATGCTCGGTCAAACGATAGGTCATCAGCACGTGCGGGAATCGCGCATCGGGCGATTCCGCGTACGGATTGTCTTCGCGCTCGAACTTCTGCGCATGCGGATTGGTTTGCTGCTCGTACAGCGGATTACGCACGTTCGACTCGAGCGGCTCGTAATGCGTCGGCAACGGTCCGTCCTTCAGGCCCGAGGGCACCCACAGCCAGCCCAGTCCATCCGGATGCATGAGGAACGGCGCGTCGCCGGGAATGGCTTCATCGCCGCTGGCGTCCTGCGCCGGGCGATAGTCCGGCGCCTTGCCGCGCGTGAAGTCCGCGACATCGTGGCCGGTCCACTCGCCGCGTTCCGCATCCCACCAGATCAGCGCCTTGCGCTCGCTCCATGGCGCACCGTCCGGACGCGCGGACGCGCGGTTGTAGAGGATCCGCCGGTCGAGCGGCCATGCGTAACCCCATCCGTGTCCGTATCGCCCGCGTGCATCGCGCGCATTTGCTTTGTTCGTTCCGTCGAACACGCCGGAGTAGATCCAGCAGCCGCAGCTGGTCGTCCCATCGTTCGCGAGTTCGCCAAAGTGCTTCACCGGCGGCGAACGATGAACGATGAGCGATGAACGATGACGCACGGGTTCTTCATCGTTCATCGTTCCTCGTTCATCGTTCTTCCACCCATGGATCTCGCGCAGCACTTCTTCCGCATCATGATCCGCGTAGTCCCACGTCAACGCGCGCAACGCCGCATCGCGCGGAGCGTCCGTCGCCTTCGCCTTCAGTCTGCGCCCGAGCTCGATCATGAACTCGAGCTCGCTGCGCGCTTCGCCCGGAGGGTTCACCGCCTTCTCGCGCCATTGCAACAGTCGCTGCGTGTTCGTGAACGTCCCCGATTTCTCCACGTGCGACGCGGCCGGAAAGAAGAACACCTCGGTATCGATGTCCTCCGGCGCGTCCTGCCAGAACGCCGCCGTCTCCGTCTCCACCATCTCGCGCACGACCAGCCACTTCAGCTTCCCGAGCGCGGCGCGTTCGAGCTTGCCGTTCGGCGATCCGACGGCCGGGTTCTGTCCCATCACGAACAATCCGTCCAGCATGCCGTCCGCCATGTCCAGCCAGTAGCCGAAGTACGAATGATCGCCGGTCAGCCGCGGCAAGAGGCCGAACGCGAAGTCGTTCTCCGCCGTGGCCGCGTCGCCGTAGTACGCCTTCAGCAGCGACACCATGTAGCGGTCGATGTTGTGCCACCACCCCTTCGCCGCCTTGTGCTTGCCGAAGTACGCCGCGAGATCGCGCTCCTTCTCCGTCGGCATCGGCAGATAGCCCGGAAGGATGTCGTACAGCGTCGGCACATCCGTCGAGCCTTGAATCGATGCGTGTCCGCGCAGCGCCATGATGCCGCCGCCCGGACGGCCGATGTTGCCGAGGAGGAGTTGCACGATCGCGGCGGCACGGATGATCTGCACGCCGGTCGAGTGCTGCGTCCAACCCACCGCGTACGCGATCGCGCCCGTTTTCTCCGGTCCGGACGCGCTGGTGAAGACGTTCGCAATCTCGAGAAACGCATCGCGCGGAATGCCGCACGCGTCCTCGACGAGCTCCGGCGTGTAGCGCGCGAAGTGACGCTTCAGCACCTGCAACACGCAGCGCGGATGCTGCAGCGTGTCATCGCGGAGCGGATCGCCGCCCGCGTAGCGCCACGTTTCCGGTCCGGAAAAGATCCCGTCGAGATCCTCGGTGTCCTGAAAGTCCTCGCGCAGCAGCACGGCCGCGTTCGTGTAGCGCACCACGTACTCGCGGAAGAGGCGGTTCTCCTCGAGGATGTAGCGGATCAGCGCGCCGAGGAACACCAGATCGCTGCCGGCGCGCAGCGGCAGCCAGTAGTCGGCCATCGCGGACGTACGCGTGAAGCGCGGATCGACGTGGATGATCTTCGCGCCGTTCGTCTCGCGCGCTTCGATCACCCATTGGAAGCCGACCGGATGATTCTCCGCCATCGACGACCCCATGATCAGGATCGCGTCGGCGAGTGCGAGATCCTGCAGCGCGGTCGTGGAGCCGCCGCGCCCGAGGGAGGCGCCCAGACCGGGCACCGTGGAACTGTGTCATATCCGCGCCTGATTGCTCAGGCAGACCATCCCCAGTCCGGCGGTGAAGAGTTTCTTGATGAGATAGTTCTCTTCGACGTCGAGCGTCGCGCCGCCGAGGTGCGCGATGCCGGTGGTGTGCATCGCGGACTCGTCGAACGTGCGCTCGCGCGTGCGCCAGACGCGCTCGACCACCATGTCCATCGCCGTGGCCGGATCCATGTCCACCCACTCTCGCGAGCGCGGCGCGCGGTATCGCACCTTCGTGACGCGTCCCGGATGCGTGACCAGCTCGTAGCTGGCCGCGCCCTTCGGACAGAGATGCCCGCGCGAGATCGGCGAGGCCGGGTCGCCCTCGATGTTGATGACCTTGCCGCCGCGATGGTAAACAAGTTGACCACAGCCCACCGCGCAGTACGGACAGACCGATCGCGCGACGTCCGCCCCGTCGTTCTTCTTGCGCAGCGCGCGCGTGGCGTCGCTCATGGCCGGATTGGGTGCGCCGGTGATCTGGCGGATGAGCGGCCAGCGCAGGAGGAGCTCGGCGAGCATGGGAGGGAGTGTAAGTCTCAAAGTCGCAAAGTCGCAAAGGGCTCCGCTTCCGCGCCTCTCCTTTGAGACTTTGCGACTCTGCGACTTTGAGACTCTCCTACAATCCCCCCGTGCAATCCATCACGCGCACCGAGGTCGTGCGCATCACCGGCGCCGGGCGCGACGTCGGCGCCGATGAGGTCGTCGTCGAAGAGCCGCTGGAGATCCGCGTCGGCGAGAAGCCGGTCTCGGTGACGTTGCGCACGCCGGGCGAGGACTTCGATCTCGCCGCCGGCTTCCTCTTCACCGAATCGATCGTGAAAGATGGAGACATCGAGAGCATCCGCCATTGGGGCTCGCCGAACGTCGTGCGCGTCGATGTCCGCGGCGCCGTCGATCTGCAGCGTCTGCAGCGCCACTTCTACTCGACGTCGTCCTGCGGCGTGTGCGGCAAGGTGTCGATCGATGCACTGCGCGTGCAGACCACGCCGCTGGCCTCGGCCGCGCGCGTCGCGCCCGATGTCGTGGTCACACTCCCCGAAGCGCTGCGCGGACAGCAGAAGACCTTCGACGCCACCGGCGGCATCCACGCCGCGGGCATCTTCGACACGGACGGCAACCTCCTGCGCATCCGCGAGGACATCGGGCGCCACAACGCGGTCGACAAGGTCCTCGGCTCGTACGTTCGTGAACGCACACCGCTCGATCGGCACATCCTGGTCGTCAGCGGACGCACCAGCTTCGAGATCGTGCAGAAAGCGATCGTGGCACGCGTACCGATCCTCGCCGCCGTCGGCGCGCCATCCTCGCTGGCGATCGAGCTCGCGCGCGAGTTCAACCTCACGCTGCTCGGATTCGTGCGCGACGGACGGTGCAACGTTTACGCGGGCGCCGATCGCGTTTAGAAGATCTTCGGATACTTCCGCGGATTGGCCTCGCGCATCATCGCGTAGACCCCGCTGAAAATCGTTTCGCGGTTCGGCTTCGACCAGTAATCGCCATCCGAGCCGTACGACGGGCGGTGCTCCTTCGCCGCGATGGTCAGCGGCTCGGAGTCGAGCCAGTCGTAGCCGTGATCGCGCTCCAGCACGTTCTGCAACATCGTCGCGGTCGCGCCGCCGGGAACGTCTTCGTCGATGAATGCCACGCGATTGGTCTTCTCGAGCGATTCGACGATCACGCCGTGCAGATCGAACGGGAGCAGCGTCTGCACGTCGATCACTTCCGCATCGACGCCGGCCGTGGCCAGCAGATCCGCGGCCTCCATCACGATCTTCAGCGTCGCGCCGTACGAGACCAGCGTCACGTCGCGCCCTTCCCGCAGCACTTCCGGGACGCCCAGCGGCAGGGTGAAGTCGGCGATGTTCGAGGGCAGCTTTTCCTTGCTGCGATAGCCGTTCAGCACCTCGATCACGATGGCCGGATCGTCGGCGCGCAGCAGCGTGTTGTAGAAGCCCGCGGCCTGGGTCATGTTGCGCGGCACGCAGACGTGCATTCCGCGCACGAGATGGATGATGCCCGCCATCGGCGAGCCGGAATGCCAGATGCCTTCGAGGCGATGTCCGCGCGTGCGGATGATCACCGGCGCCTTCTGCCCGCCCGCGGAACGCCAGCGCAGCGTGGCCAGATCGTCGGACAGGATCTGCAATCCGTACAGGATGTAATCGAGATACTGGATCTCGGCGATCGGGCGCAGGCCGCGCATCGCGGCGCCGATGGCCTGGCCGACGATGGTGCACTCGCGGATGCCGGTGTCCATGACGCGCGAGATGCCGTACTTTTCCTGCAGGCCGAGGCAGCCCTGGTTGACGTCGCCGAGCTTCCCGACGTCTTCGCCGAAGATGATCACGCGCGGATCGCGCCGCAGTGCGTGGTCGAAGCAGTGGTTGAGGATCTCGAAGCCGTTCAGCACCGGCGCGTCGTCCGCGTATTCGGCCGGAACTTCCGCGACCTTCAACGCCGCCTGATCGCTTTCGCTGTAGAGATGCGCGTCGTAGCGCCGATCGCCTTCCTGCTGGCGCTGCGCGAGCCATTGCGCCGCGGATTCATCGCGCGTCGCGATCACCGCGCTGGCCACGGCGCGCACCGCATCGCGGCGATACGGCGCCTGATTGCGTTGCAGCTCGCTCTTCAACTCCTGCGCACCGAGCTTGTCGAGGATGGCGACCGCCTCCTTCACCTCGGCATCGATCGGCTCGCGATATGCCTGCCATGCGCGTCGCTGCGCCTCGCGCACGATGGCGACGTCTTCCTTCTCCAGCTCGTCCAGTTCGTGCGCCGTGGCGATCCCCTGCCCGATCATCCACTCGCGCATCTTCTTGATGCCGTCGAAGTCGACTTCCCAGTCGAGGCGCTCTTTCGACTTGTAGCGCTCGTGACTTCCCGACGTGGAGTGTCCCTGCGGCTGCGTGACTTCGGTGACGTGGATGATGGCCGGCACGTGCTCCATGCGCACGACCTGCGCGGCGGAGATGTAGGTCTCGCAGAGCGCCGGGTAGTCCCACGCCTTGACGGTGTAGAGGTCGTAGCCCTGTTTCGATTTCGGGTCGCGCTGGAAGCCTTCGAGCAGCTCGGTGAGATTGCCTTTGGTGATCTGAAATTCGTTCGGGACGGAGATGCCGTAGCCGTCATCCCAGATCGAGACGATCATCGGGATGCCGAGCACGCCGCCCGCGTTCAGCGACTCCCAGAACATCCCTTCGGCCGTACTGGCATTGCCGATCGTGCCCCAGGCGATCTCGTCGCCGTGACGCGAGAACATCTCGGAGTCGGGGATCTGCAGCTCGCGATAGAGGCGCGACGCCCATCCCAATCCAACCAGGCGCGGCATCTGCGAGCCGGTGGGCGACATGTCGGCGGAGACGTTGAACACGTCGGTCTGGCTGGTCCAGTTGCCGTTCGCATCGAGATAGCGCGTGGCGAAGTGCGCATTCATCGAGCGGCCGGCCGACCATGGATCGTGCGCGACATCGGCGTCGGCGTAGAGCTGCGCGAAGAACTCATCGAGCGTGGCCGCGCCGGAGGCGAGCATGAACGTCTGGTCGCGGTAATAGCCCGAGCGCCAGTCGCCCTTGCGGAACGCGCGCGCCCAGGCGAGCTGCGCCACTTCCTTCCCGTCGCCGAAGATGCCGAACTTGGCCTTGCCGGTCAGGACTTCCCTGCGGCCGATCAGGCTCGCGTGACGGCTGCGCACGGCGATGCGGTAGTCGTCGATGATGCTCTCGCGCGTGAACTGCGTGCGCGTCTGCGTTTCTGGTGTCGACACGTATGGCTCTCCGAAGGAATGTGGAGTCGACGCGCCGGGAGAGTGGGTCGCCGCTCAGGAACATCATCGTAGCACGTGCTTTCGGGTTCCTCGGAGTGCCTCGGTTCCTCGGAGTTCCTCGGAGGAGAAAGGGCCACTCACCCGACGAACCGAGGGACTCCGAGGAACTCCGAGGAACTCCGAGGAACTCTATTGATCCAGCCGCGCCAGCACGCGCAGAACGGCGCGATTCACGTAGGCCTCGAGAGCCACCAGCCCGAGGATCACGGCCATGTAGATCACGCCGGTGCAGCAGGCGATCAGCATGTGCAGCGGGTTCCTGAAGTCGATGTAGTCGACGATGCCCAGCGTGAACAGTCCTTCGAAGATCACGGCGCCGAAAAACGTCCTTTTGAGAATCAGCACGACGATGGCCGCGCAGGCAACGTCGGTGAGCGGCATCTCCTCGAGGCAATGCAACGTGACCACGGCGCGGCTGGCGGGCGAGAGACGTTCGAGCGAGGACAGCAGCCGTTCGCGCTGCCATGGATCGGGCCGCTCCTCGACGAACGGCAGCTCCTCCGCCGGACCGATCTCGCGCAGCAGCGCATCGAAGGCGTCGCGGTCACCGGATTGAGCCCGCAGGACCAGGGAGCGTTCGTGCGCGAGGGGCATCACTCCGAAGAGTGTGCATCACGGGAAAAGGTTCGAAAGGATGGCCTTGGACACCCGCGGCGTCAGCCCCGGTCCAATTCCACAATGGCCCGATCGAGCATCCGCTGCACCTGCTCCACATCCGGGCTCTCGCAATAGATGCGGATGATCGGCTCGGTACCGGATTTGCGGAAGAGCATCCACGACCCGTCCGCGAAGTTCATCTTCACGCCGTCCTTTTCTTCCTTCGACGTGAGGCCGGCCGCGAACGCCGAATCGAGCTCACCGGAGCGGACGCGCTCGATGAGGCGCGCGCATTGCGGCATGGGACGGTGCACGTCGCGGCGGTCGTAGTGCAGCGCGCCGAACTCGTCCTCCATCGCGGTGATGATCTGGGAGAGCGGCTTCTTGTAATACGCGACCGCTTCCGCGACGATCAGGCCGGAGAGGATGCCGTCGCGCTCGGGCATGAACGCGCCGAAGCCGATGCCGCCGCTTTCTTCGCCGCCGACGAGCACGTCGCGCGCGAGCATGAGGTCGGCGACGTACTTGAAGCCGATCGGCGTCTCGTGCAGCGTCGCGCCGAGGGATTGCGCGACCTTCTCGATCAGGCGCGTGGTGGAGAACGTCTTCACGATTTCACCGGCGCGCTTCTTCTCGCGCACGAGATACAGCGCCAGCAGCGAGATGATCTTGTGCGGCGAGACGAACTGGCCGCGCTCGTCGAGGATGCCCAGCCGGTCGGCGTCGCCGTCGTTGCAGATGGCCAGATCGTAGTGGCCGGAGAGCATCACATCTTTCGACGCATGGAGGTTCTCCGGAATCGGCTCCGGATTCACGCCGCCGAACGACGGATTGAGCTCGCCGCGGATGCCGTCGATGACGGTGCTCGCGCGCGGCGGCGGATCGCAGTCGATGATGCGCTGCGCGCCGACGTAATCGATGCCCAGGACCTTCGACGGGATCATCGCGCCGGAGCCGTACATCGGATCGTGCAGGATCGCCAGCTTCGCCGATCGCAACAGCGGCAGATCAACCTGCCCGCGCAACGCGTCGATGTAGTCGTCGAGGATGTTCTCCTCGACGATGGAGCCGCCGTCACGGGCTTCGCTGCGATCGAGACTCGACGCGATCGCGTCGTACATCTCCGGCAGCGCGGAGCCGCCGTACCATGCTTTGAATTTGATGCCGTTGTATTTCGGCGGATTGTGGCTGGCGGTGACCATCACGCCGCCGAGGATGTGGCGATGGCGCGCCGTGAACGAGATCGTCTGCGACGGCGTGGGTTTGTCGGAGAGGACCACGCGATAGCCGGCCGCGCGCAGCGACTCGGCCACGACGCCCGCGAACTCGCGCGAGAGAAAGCGCCGGTCGTAACCGACCACGAGCGCATTCGCGTCGACGTGTGCCGGCGGCTTCAGTGTGCGCGCCGCGACGGCAATGGCCTCGGCGACGCGGCGGCCGTTGAGAAATGTGAATTGATCGGCGATGACGGCGCGCCAGCCATCGGTGCCGAAAGTGATCGGATCGGACATGCGGCGCGTATTGTAGATTCTGACGATCATGCTATAACAGCATACCGAGGGAGTTCCATGAAACGAGCGCTGTGGCTGTCCGTCGTTCTGTCGTTAGCCGTCCCCGCCGCGGCGGAACCGTTCGGCGAGCTGTTTCCCGTCACGAACACGCGTTATCGGACTGCGATCGGCGCACCGCGCCTGGTCACGAACGATCGCGACTTCTTCCTGTTCTGGGGCGCGGAAAACAAAATCCGCGCTGCGCGAGTCGAAGACGGCGAAGCGCGCGTCAGCCACACCGTGCTCGATACGAACGAACCGTTCGACGTGGCGTGGACCGGCGAACACTACGTGATCGTATCGACGCGCACGGACCCCGATCGTCCGAACGAATTCTCGACGGTCGTCGGCCGCGTCCTCGATGCCGAGGCCCATCCGGTCGGTGCTGAATTCACGATCGCGGCACCGAACGCCTTCATGCCGCGCATCGCTGCTGGCGCGCATTCGATCGCCGTGATCTACCGCGTCGGTTTTACCGAAACCCGGGTCCTGCTGCTGTCACGGAATGGACGAACGATCGAGATGCCTGGCCGGGCGATCGGGCCGGACGCCTCCACACACGC
>CAMPKJ010000205.1 GCA_946887105.1 uncultured Acidobacteriota bacterium
CGATAAGATCGGGCCGAACTCGATCGTCATCAAGGCGATCGACGCGGCGGGCAATCAAACGGTGGACACGCAATCGGTGATCGTGGAAGAGTAGACGGCACGCGAGTTCCTCGGTTCCTCGGTTCCTCGGAGTTCCTCGGCGGATCGACCTCCACTCCGAGGAACTCCGAGGAACTCCGAGGAACTCCGAGGAACCCGAGGAACTCGCGTCACACCAACTGGACCTCATTTTGCACCCCGGCCCCGCGGCCACCTACGTAACTTAAGCAAGGAAACGACAAACCGAATGGCTGTGAAATCGCTCCTCTCGATGTTCTCGAACGATCTGGCGATCGATCTCGGGACAGCGAACACGCTGGTGTACGCGAAGAACAAAGGCATCGTCGTCCGCGAGCCGTCCATCGTCGCGGTCAACAAGATCAACAACAACGTCGAAGCGGTGGGAAAAGAAGCGAAGGAGATGCTGGGCCGCACGCCCGGCAACATCGTCGCCATCCGGCCGATGAAGGACGGCGTCATCGCCGACTTCGAAGTGACCGAGAAGATGATCAAGTACTTCATCGAGAAAGCGCATGGACGCCGCTTTCTGGTGAAGCCGCGCATCGTCATCTCCGTCCCGTCGGAGATCACGCAGGTCGAGAAACGCGCGGTGAAAGACTCCGCGTTGCGCGCCGGCGCGACCGAGGTCTACCTGATCGAACAGGCCATGGCCGCCGCGATCGGCGCCGGACTGCCCATCACCGACCCCACCGGAAACATGATCGTCGACATCGGCGGCGGCACCACCGACGTGGCCGTGATCTCGCTGGCCGGCATCGTCTACTCGCGCTCCGTGCGCGTGGCCGGCAACGAGATGGACGACGCGATCATCCAGTACATCAAACGCAAGTACAACCTCCTCATCGGCGAGCGCACGGCGGAGCAGATCAAGATGGAGATCGGCTCGGCGTTCCCGCTCGACGAGGAGATGACCATGGAGATCAAGGGCCGCGATCTCGTGGAAGGCGTGCCCAAGACCCTGGTGGTCAGCGATGAGGAGATCCGCGAGGCGCTCTCCGAGACCGTGGCCACGATCGTCGAGGCGGTGCGCGTGGCGCTCGAGCGCACCCCGCCCGAGCTCTCCGCCGACATCATGGACAAGGGCATCATCATCGCCGGCGGCGGCTCGATGCTGAAGAACCTCGACCGGCGCCTGCGCGAGGAGACCGGCCTCCCGGTCACGCTGGCCGAGGATCCCCTCGCCTGCGTGGCCCTCGGCACGGGGCAGATGCTCACCGACTTCAATCTGTTGCGTAAGATTTCGATCGAGTAAGAATCGGTTGTCGGTTGTCGGTTCTCAGTTGTCTGTGATCGCTCGCTCGGGCGAAACGGCACAGACAACCGACAACTGACAACCGAGAACGCCACCCCGTGAGGGGTGGCCCAAAATCTGCTCAGAACCGCTCCGAACATGGCCGTACCCAGCGATGTCATTCCGCGCCGCCCGACGCTGTTGTTCATCGTCGTGCTGGCGCTGCTGTTCCTGCTGATGAGCGTCAGCTCGCAGACGCGTTATGTCGGCGAGACGCGCACGATGTTCGAGCGCTCGGTGATGACCATCTTCTCCCCCGTGCCGAAGTTCGTGAACTGGGTCGGCACCGCGGCGCAGGACATCCATCACGGCTACATCGACATGCGCCGCGCGGTGAACGAGAACGTCGAGCTGCGGCGGAAAGTGGCCTCGCTGACCACCGAGAACCTGAAGCTGCGCCAGTCGGAGGGTGATCTCAAGCGGCTGCGCGGCCTGCTCGCGTATGCCGAGAAGTTCGACCTCCAGACCTCGATGGCGCAGACGATCATGCTCGACACCGCGGGCCGTTTCAAATCGATCATCATCGATCAGGGCTCCTCCGACGGCGTGACGGTCAACGACGTCGTCGCCAACGCGAACGGCTTGATCGGGCGGGTGGTGCTGACCACCAACGATCTCGCCAAGGTGCAGCTGGTCACCGACAACAACAGCTCCGTCGGATCGCTGGTCGAGCGCACGCGCCGTCAGGGCGTGGTCCGCGGCGACGGCAGCAGCAACATCCAGATGTTCGACATCCCCGCGCTTTCCGACGTCCAGCCGGGCGACCGCATCGTCACCGCCGGCATCGACGGTGTCTATCCGCGCGGCATCACCATCGGCACGGTCGTGCGCGCGGAGCCGGGACGCTCGCTCTTCAAGACCGTCACGCTCAAGCCGGCCGTCGATTTCGGGGCCATCGAGGAAGTGATCGTCATCCACACACGCAAGATCCCGTCGTCCGTCGTGAGGTACGCTCCTTGATCAGGAGGCTTGCTCCTTGAGGTGGTTACGTTTCGCGATCGGCCTGCTGATCGCCCTGACGCTGCACTCCCTGCTCGACAGCTTCTATCCGAACGCGCTGGCGTTCTTCAATCCGTACATCATCCTGGTCGCCTATTACTCGATGGGCGGCAACATCCTCGGCGCGATCGTGGCCGGCGTGCTGGCGGGCTTCGTCCAGGACGCGTTCTCGAACGCCATGTTCGGACTGCACGCGTTTTCGCTCACCGTCTGCGCCTATGTCATCGCCTACATCAACTCCCGCCTCGCGCTCCGCGGCACACTGGCCTTCGGCGCGTGCCTCGGCGGCGCGGTGATCGTCAACGAGCTCGTGATTTACATCCTGGTGAACATCCTCGTGAAGCAGCGCATCGAGATGTTCGAGCAGGCTCTGCTCGTGAAGACGATCTTTACGCTGCTCTTCGGAATGCTCGTCTATCAGCTGTTGACATTGTTCTTGCGTGAAGAACCGATCGAGGCCACGCGACGCCCCGCCGCGTGGTAATGGACCATGCGCGTATATCGAGACGACCAGAAGTTCCTGCAGTTCCGCATCAACGCCGTTCTCTGGGGCATCGTGGCTGCCTTCGTCTTCCTGGCCGGATCGTTCTGGTTCGTGCAGGGAGTGCAGGCCGAGAAGTTCCGCGGCCTCTCCGAGGCCAATGCGCTGCGGGAGATCGAAATCCCGGCCAAACGCGGCCTGATCATGGACCGCACCGGAAAGATCCTCGCCGATAACCAGCCCGCCTACATGCTCCAGGTCGATCGCGTGGTGATGAAGCCGCTGCTCAAGGCGGACAAACAGCGCCGCGCCAAGCTGACCGCGTTCCTCGCCAGCGTCCTGCAACTCCCGCCGGCGGAAGTCACGGCGCGATGGAACAAGGAATCGGCGAAGCTGCCGTCGACGCAGCCCTTCCCGATCGCCGAAGACCTGACCATGGCTCAGGTCGCAAAGATCCAGGCGCAGTCGGTGGCGTTCCCGGAAGTGAACGTCGTGCCGGTACAGCGCCGCAACTATCCGTACGGCACGATGGCCGCGCACGTCCTCGGCTTCATCGGAGAGGTGACGGAGAAAGATCTCGCCAAGCCGGAGCACGAGACCCTCGAGCAGGGCGACCTGATCGGCAAGCGCGGCGTCGAGCTGATGTACGACACCTACCTGCGCGGCCGCGGCGGAGCGGAGTTCTGGGAGTACGACGCCGACGGCCGCCGCCTCAGCGAATACGTGCCCGCACGGCAGAATCCCATCCCGGGCGACAACATCTATCTGACGGTCGACTTCGAGCTGCAGCGGCGCGCCGAGCAGTACTTCATCGAGAACGAGATGGTCGGCGCCGCGGTGGTGCTCGATCCGCGCAACGGCGAAGTGCTGGCCATGGCTTCGTCGCCGGCGTACAACCCGAACGTCTACTCGAAACGCTTCACGCCCGACGTCTACAAGACCATCCTCAGCAATCCGTTCAAGATCGAGCTGAACCGCGCCATCCAGGGGCTCTACTCACCCGGCTCGGTGTTCAAGGTGGTCATGGCCATGGCCGGCCTGTCGGAAAACGCAGTGGGACCCGACACGACCTTCAGCTGCGGCGGCAGCGGCGTGTTCTTCGGACGGCGCTTTCGCTGCCACAAACGCGAAGGCCACGGCGCCGTCGACGTCGAGCGAGCGTTGAAGGTGTCGTGCGACATCTACTTCTACAACACCGGCGCGCGGCTGGGCGTCGACAAGGTGAATGAATACGCGCACAAGCTCACGTTCGGCGAGATCTCGCACATCGATCTCGACGGCGAGCGCGCCGGCCTCGTGCCGTCGACCGAATGGGCACGCGTGAAACAGAACCGCAAGTGGTATCCGTCCGAGACCATCTCCGTGTCGATCGGACAGGGACCGCTGATCGTCACGCCGTTGCAGGTCGCGAACATGACCGCCGCGGTCGCGAACGGCGGAAAGGTCTTCCAGCCGCACGTCGTGCGCTACGTCGATCGCGTGCAGAAGGACGGTTCGTACCGGCGTTTCCTCGTACCCAGCCGCGTGCTGCACGAAGTGACGCTGTCGAAGCCGGCTCTGGACTCGGTCCGCAAGGGCCTCTGGCAGGTGGTCAACGAGCAGGGCGGCACCGGCAGCGCGACGCGCATCGCCGGCCTCGACGTGGCAGGCAAGACCGGCACCGTGCAGGTCATCGCGCAACACGGCTGGATCAAAGCCGAGTCGTTGCCGTTTAAGTTTCGCGATCACGCCTGGTTCGCGTCGTTTGCGCCGCTCAACAATCCGCAGATGGTGGTGGTCGTTTTCGTCGAGCATGGCGGACACGGAGGCGCCGATGCCGCGCCGCTCGCGAAGCAGCTCTTCGAAGCGCGCTTCCGCGACAAGGTCATGGGCGCCCGCCTCGATCTGAGCAATCCCGAGACTCTCGAACAGATCAAGGAAGGGGAGATGCCGCTCCCGTCGACGCGATGATCTTCCGCGAGCGCACCGCACCGAGCATCGATCTCAACTTCTTCGGCACGGCCATCGTGCTGGCCATCATCGGCTGCGTGCTGGTCTACAGCGCGACGTTCTTCAACGAGCCAGGCCTGGGCACGTTCAAGAAGCAGATGCTGTGGGTGGCGATCGGGATCGTGCTGGCCGTCGTGATCATGATGGTCGACTACCACATCCTGTTCGACGTCGCGCCGATCCTTTACGGCATCGGCGTGGTGCTGCTGATCTATCTGCTGATCTGGGGACGGGTGACGGCAAACGTCAACTCGTGGATTCACATCGCCGGCTTCCAGTTCCAGCCGTCGGAGTTCATGAAGGTCTTCACCGCGTTGATGCTGGCGCGGTTCTTCGACTCGAACGACCGCGCCTATCTCGACCTGCGCTCGTTCCTGATGGCCATGGGCATCATCGGATTGCCGGTGGTGCTGATCATGGTGCAGCCGGACTTCGGCACCGCGGCGGCGTTCTTCCCGCTGGTGGCGGTGGCGATGTTCTTCGGCGGCATCCGGCCGCGCATCTGGCTGGCCATGATCCTGATCGTCGCGGTCTCGCTGCCGCTGGCCTGGGGGTTCTTCCTCAAGCCGTATCAGAGAGAGCGCGTGCTGATCTTCCTCAATCCGGAACGCGATCCGCGCGGCGATGGCTATCAGATGATCCAGGCCAAGATCGCCATCGGCTCCGGCGGCATTCACGGCAAGGGATTCACGCACGGCACACAAGGCAAGCTCGGCTTCGTGCCCGAGCATCACACCGACTTCATCTTTGCCGTCCTCGGCGAGGAATGGGGCTTCGTCGGCGTGATCGTCGTGCTCGCCCTCTACCTCTATTTCGTGTTCCAGGCGCTGACGTTCGCCAAACACGCCCGCGACCGCGGCGGCACATTCCTGATCATCTGCCTGACGATGTTCTTCGTCTTCCACATCCTGATCAACGTGTCCATGCAGATCGGCATCCTGCCGACGACCGGCATCCCACTGCCGCTGATCTCCTACGGCGGATCGTCGACGATGATGTTTTTCATGGCCATCGGTTTGATCGCGAACGTGGACATGCGCCGGTTCGTGAACGCCTGACCGCTCGTCGCCGCCGAACGGCGCGGATAGCGCCAGCGCGCGGCCAGAAAACCGCCCACGAATCCGAAGAAGTGACCGCTCCACGAAATCCCGTCCTCCGGCACGAGGGACCACGCCATGGCCGTGCCGTAGCCGGCGGCCACGAGGACCGTGATCAACGCCGACGACCAGCGCCGATCGAAGGCCGTGCGGAACAGGAGATAGCCGAACAATCCGAACACCACGCCGCTCGCGCCGATGTGTTGCGAATTGCCCGTGCCGAACAGCCACGTTCCGACGCCACCGATCAATGCAGACGTGCCCACGACGAAGAGGAACTCGCGCACGCCGCGCAGGAGCACGAGACCGCCGAGGATCAGCAGCGGCAGCGTATTCGCGACCAGATGCTCGAAGTCGGCGTGAATGAACGGCGCCACCGGGATTCCTTCGAGACCGTCCCAGGTACGGGGCACGACGCCATGACCGGCCGCCGATCCGTAGCCGGGCATGAGCACGTCCAGCACCCGCACGAACCACATCGCGCCGAGAAAGCCGCCCAACGTCGTCGCGCGCGCCTTGATGGTCGTCATCCCGCCGCGATTCTAACCGTGCGAAGATCGTTCATGGCCAGCAAAGCGGCGATCCTCGTTGTCCTCATGTTCACGCTTGCCTGCGAATCGGTTGCCTGTACGAATCCGCCGGGCTGGCGCATCGAAGATGACATCGAACGCGCCGACGCGATTTTCATCGGCGAAGTGGAGCGCATCGAGCTCACGCGCGACTGGGCTCGTGATCCCAGCCAGGGTGGCGGCATCGTCCTGAAAGAGCATGGGCTCATCTATACCCCGGCGATCACCGCCACGTTCGCCGTCGACAAAGCGTGGAAAGGCGTCGAGCGAGACATCGTGACGGTGAGCACGGGCTTTACATCGTGCGGCGCCGATTTTCGAATCGCGCGCCGGTATCTCGTCTATGCATTCAAGGACGAGAGCGGGAACTTCGCGACCGGAAGCCTGTCGATGAAACCGCTGAGCGACAAGCTCGAAGACCTTCCACTCCTCGGCCCACCGGTGACTGATTTTCTGCTCCACAAGGTGGAAGCGATCAAGCGGGAACTGGCGACCGGGAGCGTCTACCGCGAGGAGCCTTAACTCCGCAGTTTCTCGATCTCGCGCCGGTCGCGCTTGGTCGGCCGTCCCGCACCGCGCTCGCGAACGTTGACGGTCTCGACTTTCGGCTGCACCGGCGTTTCGTCGACGTACATCGTGCGCGCCACTTCCTTCGAGACGTTCGTGACCGGTACCGCCTGGACCACCACGCGGCGGAAGTGACTGCCGGCGTAGAACTCGACCACATCCCCCGGCTTGACCGGCGCGGCGGGCTTGACGCGCAGGCCGTTGATCTTCACGTGTCCGCCCTTGCACGCCTCGGTCGCATCCGCGCGGTGCTTGAACAGGCAGACCAGCTTGAGCCAGGTGTCGATGCGGGCGCGTTCGGAGGGTTCCATCGTGCAACTATCGTATAATCAGCGCCTTCGGAGGACATCGATGATCAAGGCGGACATCGTCAACAAAGTCGCGGAGACCTCGGAAATTTCACGAGTCAAGGCCGCGCAAGCGGTGGACACGGTCATCGAGGGCCTTCGGAATGCGCTTGCCCGAGGACAGCGCATCGAGCTCCGCGGATTCGGCGTGTTCCAGGTCAAGCAGCGGAAAAAGGGCATCGGCCGCAATCCCAAGACCGGCGTGGAAGTGAAGATCCCGCCCGGAAACACGATCCGCTTCAAGCCCGGCAAGGAACTGCGCAATCTCTTGTAGCCGGTAAACAAGCAGCAAACCAGCCCCCGGTCGCGCAACAACGGCGCGGGTGTTTCGTCAAAGTAAGCAGCAGACGACACCCGCCGCATCGCACAAACCCCCGCGATGCACTGGCCCACCTCACCGCCCTCCGGGCCGTCGACGCAACAGGCTGCGCGTCGACGGCCGACGGTGCTCCGCACTCGAAACTACCCGCTTCGCAATTCGTAACCGAACTTGCCGCGCGACACCAGCCGTCCCGGGCCGAGCTTTCTGCGCAAGCTCTTGATGCGCGACTCCACCGTCGCTCGCTTCGCACGCAGGAGTTTCGCCATCGCCGGCGGGGTGAGCGGCGCCGGCGCGTACTCGATCAGCAGCGCCAGAATCTCCGCCTCGCCGCGACTGAGCTCGTGCACCACGCCGCCGCTGCGGATGCGCATCTCCGTCAACGAGATCGAGAGCGCATCGAGCTCGCACGTTTCGCCTGCGCCTGAGCCTGCGCGGCGGAGGATTCCCCGGATGCGCGCCACCAGCTCGCGATCCGCGGTCGTGTGCGATACGCAATCGTCCGCCCCCGCTTCGAGAGCGCGCACGCGGATCTCTTCCCCTTCTTCCGCCGTGATGGTGTCTGCGGTAATCGCCATGACCGGAACCAGGCGGCTCATCTCGCGGCAGACGTCGAACGGATCCGAACCGCGCAGGTCGAGATCGAGGATGGCCAGCGAAAACGGACGCGTGCGCATGGAGCTGAGCGCCGAGACGCCATCCGCGAAAACGTCCGCGCGGAATCCGGCCGCTTCGATGCTGCGCCGCAGATTCGCGGACGTCACGCTGTCCTGCTCGATGATGGCAAGCGGTCGCATCGGATCACCGGCGTGCGACTGTACGGCGGCGGAGTGAAGCCGATGTGAATTGCCGCGGCGTGTGTTGTGAAGAAAACAACGTTCACGCGCGCACCGCGTTCCTTCACCCGCACTTCACATCGCATTCAATCGCCACGAGCACGGCGCGCGTACAACGCCGCCCATGATGCTGCTCCGCTTTTCCCTCGTTCTTCTCTTCGCCGTTCCGCTTCTCGCACAAACCGTCGCCGGCGTCGTCCGCGACGACAGCGGCGCCGCGATTCCCGGCGTCACCGTCACGGCAACGTCCAAACCGGCGGGTGCGGCCGAAGTCGCCGTCAGCGACATGGACGGCTCGTTCCGAATCGAAGGCCTGACCCCGGGCAGCTACGCGGTCGAGGCGGCGCTGGACGGGTTCCAGACCGTCAGTAAAGACGTGGCGCTCGCGAAGGGGCAGACGCTCGATCTCGCGTTCAAGATGGTTCCCGCATTCGGCGAGACGGTGGAGGTGGTCGGCGAAACGGTGCGCACCGGTGA
>CAMPKJ010000206.1 GCA_946887105.1 uncultured Acidobacteriota bacterium
GTTGTTGCCGCCCTGTACCGGATAGATGACCGGTGCCGCAAACGTACGCGATCCGAGGTTGACGATCACGTCTACGCTGCTCTCGACGTAATTGGCGGTGATGATCTCGCGATCTCCGTCGGCATCGAGATCCTCGAGCCGAATGCGGTACGCGACGAGCGAGGCCGGAACGCTACTCGGCGCATCGAACGTTGCGTCGCCGTTGCCGAAGTAGAGCTGATAGTTCTTCGGCTGCGATCGGTGCACCAGAAAGTCCATGTGGCCATCACCATCCACGTCGCCGGGCGTCAGCATGTTTGCTCCGGCGGGCGCGGCCATCCGCGACGCCTCGGAGAAATGCCCGGCCCCGTCGCCGGCGTACACCACCAGCAAGGCTTCGTTCGCGTGGACGACCATCAGATCGAGCTTCGTGTCGCCGTTGTAATGCCCCGCCGCGATCTCGCTCGGCGCCATCGGCAGCGTAGTGACGACCGGCGTACCGAACGTTCCGTCGTTGTTCGATGGCAGAAAAACCAGCGCGTTCGTGCCGATGTCCGACGTGAGCAGGTCTTCGTCGCCGTCACCGTCGAAGTGACCGGCCGCGAGATCGGAGAGGTTCGTCCCGGTGTGGAACGTCACTGCCGCCGCGAACGTGGAATTCGCTTGCGCGAGCGCATAGTGCAGCGTCTGGGAGGTGGTGAAGCCAACGACGTCCGGACGTCCGTCGCCGTTGACGTCGATGTTCCCGATCGAACGCATGGCCCATACGGAGCTGAGATGCGTGCGGATCCATCCCGGATAGTACGCGTGCAACGGCAGAGCAATGCTCAGCAGGAGCGCAATGCTCACGAAGGATCGCCTTGAAGTTATTCGCATCTCGGACCGGCCGACAGCGTATGGCACGCGTCAAGCGGGCCGGTGCAGGCAGATCCGATGGAACTCGCCGCGAATCCGGTGCATCCCGATCGCCGCGGCGCAGGGGTGAATGCGGTTCGTCAGCAGGACCATGATGCGGTCCCCGTCCACCCACACCGAGGTCCCGGTGAATCCCATGTGCCCGAAAGAGAAAGAAGAAAGGCCTGGCCCCGCCAGCTGCCATCCCAGACCCCGGTCCTCGAAATGCACGCGCGTCGCTTCATCGACCAACTTCCGTGCCACGAGCTCGCCCCGCACGAACCCTTGTGCGATGCGGAACACATCGCGTGCGGTCGCGAAGAGTCCCGCGTTGCCGCACGTGCCGCCCGCGTAAAACGAGTTCCCGTCGTTCGTCTCCCCCCACATCAGCGACTGGCGCAGGTTCGGAGGCATCGGGACCGTGAGTCCGAGTCGCTGCCGCAGCACCGGCTCGAAGCGCTGACCCCACTCCGTCGCCGCGATGCGCGGCTTGAGCGGCTGCGGCGGATGAAACATCGCATCGCGCAACCGCAGCGGTTCGAAGATCCGCTCCCGGGCGGCGCGAACGTAATCGCCGAAGATCTCCTGCAACGCGAAGTACAGCAGCACGAAGTTGAGATCGGAGTAGACCGCACGCTCGCCGCGCGCGAGCTCGCGTCCGTCCTGCTCGATCGCGCGCAGGTATACGTCGCGCCAGTTCCTCGGCGTTCCTCGGAGTTCCTCGGAGTTCCTCGGAGTGGCTCCTCCTCCCCCGAGGGACTCCGAGGAACCGAGGAACTGCGAGGAACTCGCGAGGTACGCGTACAGCGGCATCCACGACCGCAGCCCCGACGTGTGCGTGAGCAACTCGCGAAACGTGAAGCCGCGATATTCGTCGTCGAGCGCGATCTTCCCTTCCGCGATCGCCTGCAGGACGAGCATGCCCGTCACGAGCGGTTTGGTGATCGACGCGCAGTCGTAGATCGTGTCGGGCGTGGCCGGAATCCGCAACGGCACCGCGACGGCGTTTCCGAGCGCTCCTTCCCGCTCGAGCCCGGCAATGGTTCCGACCGCATACGACGCGCTCGCGAAGGAGCCGAGGTCGATCTCGCGGCGAAGAAAGTCATCGAGGGCCATCGTTGTTGGAAGCATTGCACAGGAACGCTTGCACAGCCCCCGTGTCAACCGTGAAGTTCCACAGGTTCCCTGCTACGATCCGCGCCAATCCAGCTGTCTTTAGGAAGAAATGTTTCGTCTCCAACAACTCGACATTCACGGCTTCAAGTCGTTTTACGACCCCGCCAAGCTCACCTTTCCCGCTGCCATGACGGCCGTCGTCGGCCCGAACGGCTGCGGCAAATCGAACATCTGCGACGCCCTGATCTGGGTGCTCGGTGAAAACCGCGCCTCCCACATCCGCGGCGAGACGATGGAAGACGTGATCTTCCAGGGTTCCGCCCGCCGCCGCGCGCTGTCGATGGGCGAAGTCACGCTCACGCTCGGCACGCTGAACGGCGACAGCGACCATCCGATGGCCGATGACGGGAAGATCGTCATCAACCGCCGCGTGTTCCGCGACGGCCAGTCCGAGTTCCGCCTGAACGGCAAGCGCGTGCGGATGAAGGACATCTCCGACATCCTCATGGACACCGGCCTGGGGATCCGCAACTACTCGGTGATGGAGCAGGGGAAGATCGACCTGATCCTCTCCAACAAGCCGCAGGACCGCCGCCGCCTGATCGAAGAAGCGGCCGGCATCACGAAGTACAAAACCAAGCGCCGCGCGGCGGAGCTGAAGCTCGAAGAGACGCAGCAGAACCTGTTGCGCATCGACGACACGCTGTCCGAGGTCACGCGCAACCTCAACTCGCTCAAGCGCCAGGCCTCGAAGGCCCGACGGCACAAAGAGCTCGCCGATCAGTTGTCACTCGCGAAGCGTGCACTTTACAAAGGCCGCATCATCGCCGCGCAGGCGGAGGAAGAAGCAGCGAACACCGGCCTCGCCGACGCGCAGGCGCGCGAAAGCGAGATCGCCGCGCAGCTCGGCGCCGACGAGGCGGAGCTCGCGGAAACGCGCACGGTCCACACCGATCGCGCGCATCGCGCGAGCAAAGTGCGCGAAGAGATCGCCGGACTCTCCGGCGAAGTGGAGCGCCTGCGCTCCTTCCTGCAGCAGTCGGAAACGAATCTCAGCGATCTCGTGCAGCGCATCGACGGCGCGCGCGGTCAGGTCTCGACGCTCGAAGGCGAAGGCGCGGAGCAGCAGGCCGCGCTCGACGAGAAGACGCAGCAGCTCGAAGCGGCGCGCGCGGAACGCAACCGGCTCCGCGAGATCGCCGACCAGGTGGAGCGCGATCGGCAGGAAAAAGGCGACGAGGTGCGGCGTCACGAAAAGGCACTCGCCGATTCGCGCGAGTCGCTGATGCGCACCATTGCCCGGATCTCCGAGGCGCGCAATCAGGTGCACCAGATCGAGATCGCGGTCGAAAAGTGCGAGTTCTATCTGTCGAAGCTCACCGAAAGCGCGCGCAAAGCCGCGCAGAGCCGCGACGGCGCACTCGCGCAGATGTACGAGTGGGAGCAGTCCGTCCGCGATGCCGAACAGGCGCTCATCACCGCGCAGCAGAACGCGCGCGACGCGCTCGCGCTGCGCGACGCGCTCAGCGCAAGCCGGGAGGCAGGGCGCGAGTCGCTCGCTTCCGCCCGCGACACGATTTCGCAGACCACGTACAAGGTCGATTCTCTGCGGTCGCTGCTCGCGTCGCTCGAAGCGCAGGATGAAGACGTCCGCCGCGCGATCATGGAGTTGATCCCGAACGGCGTCGCCGCCGCGGAAGCAGTCCGCGCCGCCGACGGCTTCGAAGCGGCGCTCGACACGCTGCTGCGCGAAGTATCGAAGGCGATCGTCGTCGAGTCGGGCGAGACCGCGGTCGAGGCGATCCGGCGCCTGCGCGAGCGCGGTGCCGGCCGCGGAGCATTCCTGGCCATCGACTACGTCGCCACCGGCGAAGGTTCACGGCGCGGCGACGCGGCGCACTCGGTCCTCGGCGAAGGTCCGACGGCAGACGCGGTACGCCACGCCATCCCCGAGGCGTACATCGTCGGCTCGCTCGGCGAGGCGATGGAGAAAGCGAAGCAGCGCGCCAACGCCACGTACGTCACGCTCGAAGGTGACATCGTGCGCGGACCGCTGGTGATCGGCGGCAAGACCGCCGGCGCGACGCCGGGCGTGTTCTCGATCAAGCGCGAGATCGCCGATCTGGTGGCACTCCTCGGCAGCGAGGAAACGCGCGCCAGTGGCATCGCGTCGGAGCTGCAGACGCTGGAAGACGAACTGCGCGCGGCGGATGACGCCCGCATCATCGCCGAAGAGCGCGCGCGGACCTCGGAGCAGGAACTGCGCGAGAAGAAAAATCAGCGCGAACGTGCCGGCGCGGAGCTGCAGCGTTACGAGAAGGACCTCGCCGTCGCGTCGGAAGAGCAGACGCTGTACATCGAAGAGAAAGAGCAGCTGCTGGCGCGCAAGTCGGCGGCCATCGCGGAAGTCGACGGTCTGCAGGCGCGCGAGCAGGAGTTGCACGAACAGATCCGCGTACACGAAGAGCAGCTCGCCGAGGCGCGCGTGTCGTTCGAGCAGGTCACGGAGGTCGCGTCGAAGGCGCGCGTCGACGTGGAAGCCGCGAGCGGCAACGTGAACGGCATCCAGCGCGAGCACGAGAACCTCTCGCGCATCGTGATCTCCCTCGGATCGCGCTCGAGCCAGCTCCAGCAGGAGATCGAAACGCTGATCCGCCGGCAGAGCGAGACCGGCGTCGCGGTCGAGAACGCACGCGGTCAGCTCGACCAGTCGCTGGCCAAGCTGCACGAAGTGTCGGAGATGCGCATTGCGCTCGAAGCCGAGGTGGCCGATCTCGAAGTGCGCGTGCAGGAGCTCGAATCGCGCGCGGTCGCGTCGCGCGAGACCGCCAACGCCGCGCGCAACGCACTGTTCGAAGCCGAGCGGCGTGTCGATCGCGCGAAGTCGGGCATCGACCTGCTGCGCGAACAGATCGCGCTCGATCTGCACGCCGGCATCGACGCGCTGGCCGATGTCGAACCTCCCGTCGATGATGAGGCGCGCGCGACGCTGGAGACGGAAGTGGCGAAGCTCGGCGAGCAGCTCGAGAAGATCGGCCCGGTGAACGTGCTGGCCATCGAAGAGCATCAGGAGCTCGAGACGCGCGAGTCGTTCCTGCGCACGCAGCGCGACGATCTCGTGCAGTCGATCGAGTCGCTGCGGACCACCATCCGCAAGATCAATCTCACCTCGCGCGAGCTGTTCCGCGAGGCCTTCAACGCGGTCAACGAATCGTTCACGCAGATCTTCACGTCGCTCTTCGGCGGCGGCACCGCGCGCATGCAGCTCCTCGACGAAGAGGACGTGCTGGAGAGCGGCATCGAGCTCGTCGCGCAGCCGCCTGGAAAGAAGAACCAGTCCATCGCCCTCCTGTCGGGCGGCGAGCGCGCGCTGACGGCGATCGCGTTGCTCTTTGCGATCTTCCGCTACAAACCGTCGCCGTTCTGCATCCTCGACGAGGTCGACGCGCCGCTCGACGAAGTGAACACCGAGCGTTTCGTGCGGCTGGTGCGTGACTTCTCGCGCGACACGCAGTTCATCGTCATCACGCACTCCCGCCGCACGATGGAAGCAGCGGACGTGCTGTACGGCGTGACGATGGAAGAGGCGGGGTGCTCGCGGCTGGTGAGCGTGAACTTCTCGGAGTTCGAGTAACGGGTTACGCGGATTTCGCGATCATCGGAACAACGACCACGTCGCCGTTCGGATGCGTGATCAGGCGAAAGACCGCCGTATCGCTCATCTCGGCCAGCTTCGACTCCTCGCCGCAGCGCCGGCACGGACCGGTGGCCGGCTCCGCGCCCATCGGGACGAAATGAAACCGCTCCTTGCGGCAGGAGTCGCACAGCTCGCGAAGGACGTCGTAGTTGATCAGGGACAGACGCTTCATGGACATTCCTCTCTCTCGTGGGCCCGCGGGGATGATACGGACGGGGAAGAGGAACGGATGTGAGGCGGATCACGCGGGGCGCGGCTCAGGAAACCACAGCCGCGCCATGGGGAACTCGACGGCCTCAAACGGCTCAATGCGCGCCGGTTCGTCACCGCCATGAACACCAATGAGCGACCAACGGTTCTCGACGAGTCGAAACACTTCGATCGTCCTTTGGCTTGTATCGACGATCCATGCGGACTCCACCGCGTGCCGAGCGTATGTAGGTAGCTTTCTGGTCCGGTCGAGGATTCCCGTTCGAGGCGAAAGCACTTCACAAATCCAGTCAGGCGCAATCGTCGCCGCAACACCCGACACCGGATGCGGACCGACGCGCTCTCGTCGCCAACCGCAAACATCGGGCACGAGAACATTGCCATCGAGATGCAACTCGGGCTCTACCGAGATCCACCATCCGCCCGGGCCATCACCGTCATCGAACCAATCGCGCAGCCGCAGATAGATCGCACCCATCGCACGTTCGTGCGGTCCCGCGGGCCGCGGCGAGGTGAACAACTCCCCTTCGATGATCTCCGCGACGAGATTGTCCGGAACCTTCAACAGGTCCTCATACGTCGCCGGTCGTTGCGCCGTCTTCGCCACGACTCCATTGTACGCGCCGCACCACTGCCTCCGTGACGATCCACGCCGTCACCAACCCAATCACCGCCGATGCGGTCACGTCGCTCGGCCAGTGGCGGAACGCGAGCACACGCGACAGACCGACACCTGCGGCAAGAACGAACGCAAACACGCGCAGGGGCAGGTGGCGCGAGCCGAAGATCAGCACGCCTGCGAGGGCAAAAGCGCCGACGGTGTGGCCGCTCGGAAAGGAGGTCGACGATCCGGGCGCGTAGTGCATGGGACCGAGCCAGAGCTCGGGACGCGCGCGGCCGACGAGGTGTTTGACGATCTGCGCGAGCAAGCCGGCGGCGAGGCCGGCAATGCCCATCGCGATCGCGTACGCGACCCAGCGGCGCTCGACGTAGGCGATGCCGGCGATCAGGAAAAACGCGACCACCATCACCGGATTCATCCCGCCGCCGAGGCGGTTGAGGATGCGGATCACGTCCTCGGTGAAATCGGACTGCACGCCTTCGGCCCACGCCAGGAGCGGGCGGTCGAGCACGAGCCAGACGAACGCGGTGATCGCCAGACCGATCGCCAGGCGCAACGCATCGCGGCGCCAGAGCGAGCGGTCGAAGTGCAAAGCGCGCAGTTGACGCAGCGGCTCGCGCGGATCGGCGCCGGCGTCCGCGCTCTGCACGATCCCCAGCAGCAGCAATCCGGCCAGGCACCAGAAGACCACATCCCATGACGGCGCCTCGCGTCCGAGAAACGAAAGCTCGTCGACCTCGATGTCTTCGTCGATCCAGAGCCGGTTGATCGACACGATCGGCGACGGCCAGAACACCGACAGCAGCAGCAGCGTCAGAAACGCCGCGGCAGCGTAGCGGCGTTTATCGTCGATAGACATCGAACCATTTCCCGATCATCCGCAACTCGCCGACGCGCCGGTACCCGCGCAGCACGTCTTCCACTTCGTGCGCATTTCTGCGGCGCGCCACGATGACCGTCGCATCTGCGGTGCGCAGCGCATCCGCATCCAAATGGCGCGCGCGCGACAGCGACGGATCCATCCCGCGCACCCACAGATGCGGACAGACGTAGAGTGCGATCCGTTCCGGCGGCACGTCGTCCTGCATTGCGAGCGCGCGCACCAGCGGCCGCGTCGACGCCAACTCGTTCGCCGCCGGCACGAGGAACAGCGCCGCGTAGCCGAGTGTCGCGACGAGCACGAATCCGGTGGCGATCGTCGACGCCACGAGTCTCCCACGCAGCGTGATCACCATCGCCACGATCGCCGCGACGAGCAGAATCGCGAACAGCGCGCGCACGTCCAGGCGCGCGATCAACGCGGCGTCCTCTTCCTCGATGTGATGCGGCTGCACGATCAATCCCGCCGCACCGGCGACCGCGAAGAGCGCCAGCATGACCATGTTCGCGCGGCGCCCCCAGGCATCGTCGCCGCTCTCCACATAGCTCGCGATCAGCAACGCCACCGCCGGCAACATCGCAATCATGTACACGTCGAGCTTCGACGACAGCAGCGTGTACGGCACGAGGACGGAAAGCATCCAGCTGATCGCGAAGCGTCCGCGCTCGTCGAACTTGCGGCGCACGAGTGCCGCGACGGTGAGAAAGAACCACGGCATGAGCGTCAGCGGCGCGCGCACGAGATAGAACCACGGCGGCGACTTGTGCACCCACGCGCCGACCGCGCGTCCGACGGTCTGCTTGTAGAAGATCTCGCGCCAGAACGCCTCGCCGCCGATGATCACCGCCGGCACGAGCCAGAGCAGCGGCAGCAGCAGCATCGGCAGCAGCGCCAGCGCGTCCTTCGCAACCGGCTTGCGCTTCCGCCGGATCGACTCGAACGCGAACAGCACCAGGATGATCACCGGCGCCATCGGGCCCTTCACGAGGAACGCGAGCCCGGTCGCCACGCCTGCTGAGACCGTCAGCGCACCATCCGCGCGATGGATGCGATACGCCGCCAGCGCCAGCAGCGCCGCGAAGGCGACGTCCATCCGCGCCGTCTGCGCAGAGCCCCACATCAGCAGCGCCGTGCCGCAGGCGAACGCCGCGAGCGGCCCGCCGAAGCGATGCATCAGCCACAGCAGCAAGGCGAATGAGACCAGCGACGGCAGCACGAAGGGCCAGATCGAAAACACGCCGAAGACGTACGTCAGCAGGTCCACGGCCCAGAAGTGCAGCGGCGGTTTGTGCGTGAACGGCGTCCCGTTCAGCGTCGGCAGAAAGAACGAGCCGGCGCGCATCTCGCGCACGACCTGGCTGTACTTCGTCTCGTCGCCGACATAGAGCTCCCGCTGCAGCGGCGAGAGCAGAACGGAGAGCACGACGATCGCGAGCGCGACCATGGGAGCGCGGCGCATGAAACGCGCATTGTATGAGGAGTGCCTCGGGTTCCTCGGAGTTCCTCGGAGGAGCTTGCCGAGGCCACTCCGACGCACTCCGAGGAACGCCCGTGGCACTCCGAGGAACCGACTTTCCGTTGGCAGGCGGAGTGCTAGAATCCGCCGT
>CAMPKJ010000207.1 GCA_946887105.1 uncultured Acidobacteriota bacterium
GCACGCGACGCACACGCCGGCCACACAGCCACGAGCGCAACGGCGGACCACGCGCAGCACCGTACGAGCGGCGCGAGCGGAGGTCATGCAGCGCATCCTCCGGCAGCGACAAGCGCCGCGCACGACCAGCATTCCGGGATGCAGCACGGCACCGCGACGCCGCCGGCGGACCCGCACGCGCAACACCGTCCGGCGGCGGGCGCGCCTGCGGTCGTCCTGACCGCGCCGACCGGGAGCAATGCGATGGCGCGCGTGCGGCCGGCGGCGACGCTACGGTCCGACGACTTCGATGCCCCGGCGCCAGTCTCCGTCGAGGAAGCGCGAAAAGCGGCCGGCAGCGGCGAACACAAGGGGCACCAGTGACGTGAGGAAGCGCATCACGATCATCGCTGGAGCGATCGTCGCCGTGCTGCTCGCCGGCGGGCTCGCCATCGCCTCGATGGTGCGCTCCGGATTGAGCGCGCACGCCCAGCCCACGCGCATCGAAACCACCGTCGCACGCATGGTGCGGCATTGGGCCGTCCCGGCGGAATTGCGCGATGCGAAGAACCCCGTGCCGCTCACGCCGCAGGTGCTCGCGGACGGCCGCGAACATTTCGCCGATCACTGTGCCGTATGCCACGGCAACGACGGCAGGGGCCAGAGCGGCCTCGGGAAACAGATGTATCCGAAGACGCCGGACCTGACGCTCGCGGCGACGCAGTCACTCTCCGACGGAGAGCTGTTCGCGATCATCGAGAACGGCGTGCGTCTCACCGGCATGCCCGGCTTCGGCAGCGGCACGGCGGAATCGGCGTACGGAAGCTGGGTCCTGGTCCACTTCATCCGCCACATGCCGAAGCTCACGCACCACTGAAAGGACGTGATTGACCATGCAGCATGCAACGCAGGGACACGGCATGAAGGGCCACTACGGGCGGCTGGTGGTGATGACGCTGCTCTCGTTCATCGCCATGTACGTGTTGATGTACGCGATGGTGGACCGGTTCGCGAACGTCTTCCCGAACTTCAACCAGTTCTACATGGCCGGGCTCATGGCGGCGGCGATGGTGGCCATCGAGCTCGTGGTGATGGGCGGGATGTACCCGAACAGGAAGGTGAACATCGCGCTCATCGCGGCGAGCCTCGCCGCGCTGGCGGGGTTCTGGATCCTCATCCGGCAGCAGACCGCCATCGGCGACCGGCAGTTCGTGAAGTCGATGATCCCGCACCACGCCGGCGCCATCCTGATGTGCGAGCAGGCCACGCTGACCGATCCGGAGCTCGTGCGGCTCTGCGGCGACATCGTCCGCGGACAGCAGCGGGAGATCGATCAGATGAAGGACATCCTCCGGAGACTGGAGACGCGGTGATGCCGCGCGTCACATCCGAACCTGCGCACCCAGTTCGATCACCTGATTCGGCGGCAGCGAAAAGAACGTCGCGGCGCTGCTTGCATTGCGCGTCATCGACGCAAACAGATGTTCGCGCCACATGGCCATGCCCGGGTCGCTGCTCGGGATGAGCGTTTCGCGGCCGAGGAAGTAACTCGTGGCCATCGTGTCGAAACGCACCGGGCCGGGGATTCCGCCGAGGACCTCCGGCAGATTCGGATCTTCCATGAAGCCGAAGCGCAGCACCAGCCGGTGGATCCCGTGACCGAGATCGGTCCACTGGAAACGTTCTTCGGCCGACAGGTGCGAGGTCTCCTCGACCATGACGCTCAGCAGCACTACCCGCTCATGAACGACTTTGTTGTGCTTGATGTTGTGCAGCAGCGCGGTCGGAATGCCTGACTGCTGGCGGGTCAGGAACACCGCCGTTCCACGCACGCGATGAATGCGGCCGGCCTCCAGTTCGCGCAGAAAATCCTCGGTGGCCAGCCCGCCCTCCGCGAGCCGCGCGGTCAGGATGCGCCGCCCCGTGAACCAGGTGGTCATGATGGTGAAGATCGTCAATCCGACGAGCAGCGGGAACCAGCCGCCGTCCGCCACCTTGATGATGTTCGCGCCGAAGAACGCCAGGTCGATGACCAGGAACGGGATCGCAAACCCGAGCACCGCCGGCAACCCCCACTTCCAGCGCTCGCGTGCGATCACGGCGAACAGCGCCGTGGTGATCCCCATCGTCGCCGTCACCGCGACTCCGTAGGCTCCCGCAAGCGACGTCGACTGCCGGAATCCGATCACCAGACCGATCGCGCTGAGCATGAGCAGCCAGTTGACGGATGGGATGTAGATCTGGCCGATCTCCCTCGCGGATGTGTGGCGGATGCGGATGCGCGGCAGATACCCGAGCTGCACGGCCTGCCGCGTCAGTGAATACGAGCCGGAGATCACCGCCTGCGATGCAACGGCGGCAGCCAGTGTTGCCAGGATCACCAGCGGCCAGAGCGCCCAACGCGGCGCCATCAGGAAAAACGGATCGCTGGCCGCGGCGGGATTCGTCAGCAGGAGCGCACCCTGACCGAAGTAATTGAGCAGCAGCGCGGGAAACACGACGGCGAACCAGGCCAGGCGAATCGGCTTCGCGCCGAAGTGGCCCATGTCCGCATACAGCGCCTCGCCGCCGGTCACGACCAGAAACACCGCGCCGAGCACGAGATATCCGGCGAGCTGGTGCGCCATCAGGAAGCGCAATGCCTGCAGCGGATTCAGCGCCACCAGCACGTGAGGGGCACGCACGATCTGCGAGATGCCCAATGCCGCGAGCACGGTGAACCAGACGATCATCAGCGGTCCGAAGAGCGCACCGACGCGCGCCGTGCCGTGCTTCTGCACCGCGAACAGCGCCACCAGCGCAACCACGGTCAGCGGCACGATCCACGACGACAGCACCGGAGTGACCACGCCCACGCCCTCGAAGGCGCTGAGCATCGTGATCGCCGGCGTGATCATGCCGTCGCCGTAGAGCAGCGCCGAACCGAACAGGCCGAACGCGAGCAGCACCGACCGCCGCACGCCGCGGCGTCCCGCCTCGTGCGGGCGCACCAGCGACATGAGCGCGAGGATGCCGCCCTCGCCGCGGTTGTCGGCGCGCAACACGAACAGCAGGTACTTGATCGAAATGACCAGGACCAGCGACCACGTGATCAGCGAGAGGACGCCGATGACATTGTCGTGGTTCACCGCCAGCCGGTGGCCGTGGTGCGACATGAAGCACTCTTTCAGCGCATAGAGAGGACTGGTCCCGATGTCGCCGTAAACGACGCCGAGTGCACCGAGGGAGAGCGTGAGGAAATAGCGACGGCTTTGCGGATCGGAAGGCAGAGACATGTGCGCGGTCGCGAAATGTAGCAGCCCCAATCTCCGGCGGGAGGATCTTTACGAATTCTTAAGCTCCCGGACCACGACCGATGATTCTTCAGGGACTCTTAATGACGGGTTGTGGTATCCGTGACCGCGGATGAGATCGCGCAGAATTCCGCTGTCATTGATCGCGGCCCTCGCCGCGGTCATCGTCACGGTGTTCGGTCGCGCGATGAGTCTCAACGCGAACACGATGGGCTTCCTCTTTCTGATCGTGGTGCTCATCGCGTCGCTGCGCGGAGGGCTCCTCGCCGGAACGGTTGCATCGATCGTGGCGACGCTCTGCTACAACTTCTTCTTCTTCCCTCCGCTTTACGCGTTCACGATTCACGAGGCCGCGAACTGGGTGGCGCTGGCGGTCTTTCTGGTCACGTCGGTGGTGGTCAGCCGTCTGGTGGTCGACGCGCGTCTTCAGGCCGATCGCGCCGAGCAGCGGCGGAAGGAAGTGGAGAGGCTGGCCATCGAGCGCGAGAAGCTGCTCCAGGATCACGCCCACGTCCAGGCGTTGCGCGAGAGCGAGATGCTGAAGACCTCGCTGCTCCGCGCGATCTCGCACGACCTCAGTACACCGCTCACCGCGATCACCATCCACACGCAGGCGTTGCGGCGGAAAGCCGAGCATGACCACGATCTGAAGGAAACCATCACCGGCATCGCCGACGAGACGGCGCGCCTGCATCGCCGCATCGACAATCTGCTGGCCATGGCCCGTCTGGAAGCGGGACACGCCCGGCCGCGCCGCGAGCCGACGCCGCCGGCGGATCTTTTCCACGCCGTCCGCGACAACCTTCCGCTCGTTTTTCAAAGCCGTCCCGTGACGGTGAGCGTTGCGGAGGACTGCCCCGACGCGAACGTCGATCCTTCGCTCGCGCTTGAGATTCTCGTCAACCTCATCGAGAACGCGCATCGCGCATCACCGCGCGGCGCGCCGCTGGAGCTCCGTGCATTCGCGCATCCGGACGATCGGGCCGAGGTGCGCATCGAAGTCCTCGATCGTGGACCTGGGCTGCCGGCCGGCGTTGCGGACGCCGCGGGCAATCTGCTCCCGGGCGCGACCAGCGACGTGGCCCAACGCGGCCTGGGATTGGAAATCGCCCGCAGTCTCGCGATCGCGAACGGCGGGAGCATCGGCCTGACACCGCGCGAGGGTGGCGGTACGATCGCACGCCTCGACGTGCCTGCCGCGCCGCTGCCGGCGGAGGAACCAGCATGACCATCGCTCCTTTGATTCTGGTCGTCGACGACGATCCGGCCATTCGGAAGTCGTTGCGGAATGAGCTGCACGTGAGCGGGTACACTACCGCCAGCGCGAGCGACGGCGCGGAAGGCGTGCGCACGTTCGAGAGCCACGGTCCCGATCTCATCCTCACGGACCTGTCGATGCCGCGCTCCGATGGATTCGAGCTGATCTCCGCGGTCCGTGCGAAGGGACGCACTCCGATCATCGTGCTGTCCGTACGCGGCGACGATGCCGACAAGATTCGCGCGCTGGACCTCGGCGCGGACGATTTCGTCACCAAGCCCTTCTCCGTCGCGGAACTGCTCGCGCGCGTTCGCGCACAACTGCGGCGCATCGCGCCGAGCGCCGCCATGCTTCAATTCAACGGATTGATCATCGACCTCGAACGCCGCCGCGTGACGCAGGGCGAGCGCGACATCCGCCTGACGCCGACCGAGTACGCGTTGCTCGAACTGCTCGCCGCGAATGCGGGAAAACCGGTCTTCACCGACACCATCATCGCCAGGGTCTGGCGCGATACTCCGGGCACGACGCCCGACACGGTGCGCGTCCACATGAGCGCTCTGCGCAAGAAGATCGAGCCCGATCCATCATCCCCACGCTACATCGTCACCGAGCCGTGGGTCGGCTATCGCTTCATCGCCGAACCGGTTTGAAAACGATCTTTACGTCTTCTTTAGAAACCATTTCGGTTTTTCGCCGGCACATCCTTCGAACTTCTTAGCGAGTGCCGCGGCGCCGCGTTGTTTGCGTCGTCAGGAGGCCGGGATGGCCAGCATGACGCGACCGGCAACGACTGCTCTTCTGGTGATGCTCTTCTGGATCGCCGCCGCCGGTGTGAGCATCGCGGCGCAGACGCACGTTCATCCACGATCGCCGGCCGCCGCCGCCGTTGCCACCATCGCGGCGATCCTGCTGGGCGCGTACGGGTACACCCGCTTTTGCGCGCGGCAGGCCGGCATCACTCACGCGCTCGGCGTCGGGATCGCGTGGCTGGCGCTCAGCATCACCACGGAGCTGGTGATGGCCACGCACCTTCGCCACGGTTGGTACGCGGTCCTCGGCTCGCCCGATCGTCCGCTGCTCCGCAACCTCTTCTTCTTCGTCTGGATTTTCGCGCCCGCGCTCTTCGCGCGGCGGGAGGGTGACCATTGAGCCAACCGGAAGACGACCACTCGCTGCTGCCCCGCGAGTCTTTCGCCGAGCGCGTGCAGCGAAAAATTCTCGGCGGGCGCCGCGACATCAGCGATCCGCACGCGCTCCACAAAATCTCGCTGATCGCATTTCTGGCGTGGGTGGGACTCGGCGCGGACGGCCTCTCTTCATCCGCGTACGGCCCCGAGGAGGCGTTCCGCGCGCTCGGTGACCACCACTACCCGGCACTGGCGCTCGCGCTGGCCACGGCGATCACGGTGCTCATCCTGTCGGCGTCGTACTCGAGCATCATCCAGCAGTTCCCGAGCGGCGGCGGCGGATACGTCGTCGCCTCGCAGCTCCTCGGGCCGCGCGTCGGGTTGGTCTCGGGTTGTGCGCTGGTCGTCGATTACGTGCTCACCATCACCGTCTCCATCGCCGGCGGCGGCAACGCCGTGTTCAGTTTCCTGCCTCAGTCGTGGGCGACGTGGAAGCTGCCCGCCGAGGTGGCGACGATCGTCTTGCTGATCGCGCTGAACCTTCGCGGCGTCAAGGAGTCCGTGAAGATCCTCACGCCGATCTTTCTCATTTTCCTTGCGACGCACATCCTGCTGATCGGCTACTCGATCTTCAGCCATCTCGGCGCCATTCCCGAGGTCACGCAGCGGCTGTCGAACGAGTACTCCGCGGGCATGGCCACGCTCGGATTCGGTGGAATGCTGCTGCTGTTCCTGCGCGCCTACTCGCTCGGCGGTGGAACGTTCACCGGGATCGAAGCGGTCTCCAACGGCTTGCAGATCATGCGCGAGCCGCGCGTCGAGACGGGCAAGCGAACCATGACCTACATGGCCTTCTCGCTCGCGCTCACCGCATCGGGCATCCTCGTCGCGTACCTCCTGCTCGAGACGCGGCCGGTGACCGGCAAGACCATGAACGCCGTGCTCGCGGAACGGGCGTTCGGGACGTGGGAGCTCGGCGGTCTGCCGGCCGGCTACTGGCTGGTGCTGATCACGATGATCTCCGAAGGACTGCTGCTGTTCGTTGCGGCGCAGGCGGGATTCATCGACGGCCCCCGCGTGATGGCGAACATGGCCGTGGACTCCTTCTTCCCGCACCGTTTCGCGGCACTGTCCGAACGGCTGTCGATGCAGAACGGCGTGCTGCTGATGGGCGTCGCGGCGCTGGCCATGCTGTTCTACACCCAGGGCAACATCCACATCCTCATCGTGATGTACTCGATCAACGTCTTTCTGACGTTCACGCTTTCGCAGCTCGGGATGTCGCGCTTCTGGTGGCCGCGCCGCGGATCGGCGGGTCGCCGCTATCACGTCTTTCTCCACGGCCTCGCGCTGCTGATGTGCGCGGGCATTCTCACCATCACGGTCTTCGAGAAATTCGGTCACGGCGGATGGGTGACGGTGCTCATCACCGCCATCTTTGTGCTGCTCTGCCTGGCCGTGCGCCGCCACTACGATTCGATCCAATCAGGAATGCGGTCGCTCGACGAAGTGCTCGGCTCCATCCCCACCACCGGAGAGATCAATACCGAGCCGCTGAACCGCAACGCACCGACCGCGGTGATCCTGGTCAGTCGTTTCAGCGGTCTCGGCGTGCACACGATCCTCTCCACGCTGCGTTTCTTTCCGGGTCTGTACAAGCAGTTCATCTTCGTCTCGATTGCGGTCGTCGACTCCGGACACTTCAAGGGTCGCGAAGAGATCGAGAACCTCCAGCAGCAGACCGACCGGGACGTGCAGAAGTACGTCGATCTCACGCGCCGGCTCGGGTTCCCGGCGGAAGGCGTGACCGACATCGGAATCGAGGTCGTCGAAGAGGCCACGCAGCTCTGCGAGCGCGTGGCGAAGCAATACCCGAAGGCGACGATCATCTCCGGAAAGCTCGTCTTCCGTCAGGAACGCTTCTTCAATCGCCTGCTGCACAACGAGACGCCGACGCTCATCCAACGCCGCCTACAATGGCTCGGCGTGCCGATGGTGGTGCTGCCGGTGCGAGCGAACGTATGAGCTCACACACGGCACGATGGCGTGTGACCGCGCCTTGTCCGCTACCAGAGCTGTGAGATCCACGGCCGGAGCAGGACGAATCCCAGAGCCAGCGAGAGAGCTCCGATGATCGTGAGTCCGAGGAAGTGGGTGCGGCGCATGCGGGCGAGGAGCGGCTTGAAGATGAAGCGGATGACCGGCAGGAATGCCATCCCGATCAGCGAGGCGAGAATCCACCATGTTCCGAGCGTTGCCACGGAGGCGCCGGCGACGAACTGCACGTTGTGATACGGGGCGCGCAGACGCGACTCTTCGAGCAGGCGCAGGAATCCGTACTCGCCGAGGCCCCAGGCCAGCACCGGACCGGCCAGTCCGACGACGAAAAAGGCCGTGGCCACGGCGAGCAGGAGCCCGATCGGCGGATAGATCAGCCAACGGCGTGCGCCTGGCGCCTCCTGCTTGGCGTCCATGAAATCGAGATAGGCGCGGCTCGCCAGGAACGAGGCGATCATCAGGAAGACGCCGATGCCGACCGGCATGAGCATCAGTGCCAGCACAAAGAGGCCGAAGGTGACATACGCAAGGCGCCACTCCTCGGGGCCGAAGCGCAGACGGTCGGCAACCTGCTGGACCATTCGCTGGACGATCGGGCGATCGTCTGCCGGCACCCAGCCATCAGGTGCGCCGAGCCGGTCGAGGACTTCCGCCACCTGTTCGCCTCCCACCGGCGCCGGTACGCCCGCGAGCGCCACGTCGATGTGCTCGCGCACGCTCTGCTCGACATCGTCCGCTTCCGCCGGCGACGCTCGCCGCAACGAGTGACGGAGACGCCGGAAATAGTCATCGAGCCGCTGCCGTGCCGAAGGGGTCAGATCGTTCATCGTGCGCGTTCCTTTTTGAGAGTGCTGATGGCGTCGTGCAGCCGAAGCCAGTGCTGGTTCATTCGCTCGAGCTCGTTGCGTCCACTCCGCGTCAGCCGGTAGTACTTTCTCGCCGGCCCCTCGGGGGACTCCTCGATATACGTATCCACGTAGCGTTCGTTCTTCAGCCGGCTGAGGATCGGGTAGACCGTCCCTTCGGTGATCACCAGCCCATCGACCTCGCCCAGCCGCCGAACGATGTCGTAGCCGTAGAGCGAACCGCCATCGAGCGTATTGAGGATGGCCAGTTCGAGAAGCCCTTTGCGGAGTTGCGTGGTCCAGTTGACGTAGAACGAATCAGTCACACGCCAAAGGTAAGGCCACGCAAGGTAGCTGTCAATGCATGGTAGCTGATTGTAACAAGCATGCGTCGGGAGTCAGGTCAGGAACACG
>CAMPKJ010000208.1 GCA_946887105.1 uncultured Acidobacteriota bacterium
CGGCGAGTCGCCGTCGCCCACTCGAGCCACATGAGCGCGTTTGGAAACTGCGGAACCGTTAGCCGTTACTCAGTCCTTGGTCGGCAGGCGCAGCGTGAACGTCGAGCCCACGCCTTCTTCGCTCTCCACCGTGATCTCGCCGCCATGTGCTTCGACGATCGCGCGCGCGATGTAGAGGCCGAGGCCCAAGCCGCCGTAGTAGCGGCTGGAGACGTTGCGGGCGCGGTGGAAGCGCTCGAAGAGCTGCGGGATCTCGTCCTTCGGAATGCCGATGCCGTGATCCGTCACCCTGGTCTCGAGAAATCCATCCTCCGTGGCCACGCGCACGTCGATGTCGCTCCCTTCGGGCGAGTACTTGAGCGCGTTCGACAGCAGGTTGTCGACCACCTGGCGCATGCGGTCGGGATCGGCCACCACGATCGACTCCGGCGCGCTCACGTCGAAGCGCATCAAACGCGCCGGGTGCTGCACGCGGAACGCCGAGATGCGTCCTTCGATGAAGTGCAGCCAGCGGATCTGCTGCGGATGGATCTGCAGGCGGTTGGTCTCGATGCGCGAGACGTCGAGCAGCTCCGAGATCAGACCCATCATCCGTTCGATCTCGCCGAGGACCGCGTTGATATACGTGGCGCGCTCTTCCGGCTCGAGGTCGTTCACAGTCTGCGCGAGCAGTTGCGTGTAGCCCTTGATGGTGGTCAGCGGCGTGCGCAACTCGTGTGAGGCGACCGAGAGGAACTCGTCCTTCTTGCGGTCGAGCTCCTGCAGCGCGGTGATGTCGCGGATCACCAGCACGGCGCCGACGATGCCGCGGCTCTCGATCGGCGCCGCGGCGATGGAGAGATCGAGATCGCGGCCGCTGATCAGATGACGCGCCAGCGCGAGATAGTCGGGAACGGTCTGTCCCGCCAGCGCGCGCGCGTACGGCATCTCCACATGCGGCACCGGACGTCCGTCGGGATCGCGCAGATGGAGCTTCTCGAAGTCCCCGTGCTCGATGGCATCGGCGCGCGAGGCGAGGCCGAACATGTTCAGCGCGGCCTGGTTCACGTCCACGACCTGTCCGTCGGCGTCGTAGACCCAGAGACCGTCCGTCATCGATCCGAGGATCGAGTCGAGGCGCGCGGAACGCTCGGCCATCAGGCTGGCCAGGTTCTCGATCTCGCGGCGCGCGCGCACCTGATCGGTGACGTCCTGCACCAGCACGGTCAGGCTCTGGGTGATGCCGGAGAAGCGTCCGCGCGCCGCGGAGATGATGCGATTGACGTAGCGGTCGCCGATCGACAGCTCCTCGTCGATGCGCGGCTCACCCTGTTCGGCGACCTGCTTGAGGATCTGCTCGACTTCCGGCAGCACTTCCACGGCGCGCAAGCCGATCAGTTTCGTGTCGAGCGAGATGCGTCCGTACTGCGACGCGAAATCGAAGAAACGCGCGTTGGCCAGCTCGAAGCGCAGTTCGTCGGCGGAGATGACCGCGATGCCGATCGGCGCCGACTCGAGCACGCCTTCGAAGCGCACACGTGCATCGACTTCGTTGCGCGCGAGCTCCTCGGCGGCGCGATGGCCATCCTGCGCCATGGTGGTCAGCCGGTGGATGTGGCTCGACGCGCCGATGCGCTCGGACACGGAGCGCGCGAACTCGAGATCCTCCGCGTCGAAGTTCCGCCGTTGATCCGACTGCGAGATGATCACGGCGCCGATGCGTTCGCCGTACGACTCGATCGGGTACGCGATCAGGCTCTGCTCGTGCAGCGCCGACTTGATGTCGCGCTCGACCTGATCGCGGCTGTAATCGAGGAGCGCGTCGCCGCGCACTTCGTAGAACAACAGCGGACGTCCGATCTGGAAGACCGTGCCGACCAGACCCTCGCCGGGCCGGTACGGATGGCGCACGAAATAGTCGCGGTATTGCGCGATCTCCGGATCGATGGTCGAGTAGCCGACCAGGTCGAGCATGCCGGTGGGCGCGTGATAGAGATAGATGCGCACCGTGCCGGCCACGGCCTGGGCGATGCGCGACGCGGGCTCGTCGAGGTTGTCGAAGCTCGGCGCCATGGCCACCATCTCGAGGCCGAGGTTGGCGAGGCATTCGGCGCGGCGGCGGCGCCACGACTCGCGTTCCGCGCTCTGCCGCTCGTCGGTCACGTCGCGGGAGAGGACGACCGAGCCGATGATGCGCGACGCATCGTCGCGGATCGGCGCAGCCTTGAGATTGACCACGCGATCGTCGCCCGTGCGCACGTCGCGCACGAGATAGTCCGACTTCACCGTTTCGCCGTGCAGCGCGCGCATGGACGGCAACTCCTCGGCGGCCAGCGGACTGCCGTCGATGTAGCGGTGCTGATGACTGCGCAGGCGGCCGTCGGGATCGGGCGTGAACAACACCGTCGGCTCCCGCTGCGCGGCGGCGTTCATCCGCTCGAGCTTTCCGGAGCCGTCGTAAATCGCGGCCGCCTCCGGAATCTGATCGAGGATGGCGTTGACCTTGGCCATCTCGCGGATGGCCCGGTCGTGCAGCAGCGTGTTGTTGAGCGCGAGCGTCGCATAGCGTCCGATCTCCGAGAACAGCGACCGCTCTTCGTCGGTCCACTCCCGCAGCACCTCGCAGTGGTGCAGGCCGAACGCCCACGGTTCGTGCTCGCGCGGGCGAAGCACCTGAACCATCGCGGACTTGATCTGAAAACGCTCGGCCAGCTCCGGATCGAGATCGGGATCGCCTTCCACGACCACCACCGGCTGCGCCGATGCAATGGCACGACGGATCAGCCCCTGCGATCCCGCGAGCGGCACCGGACCGCGATCGCGAAGCACGTTCGGATCGCCATCCTCTGAAGGCGCGGCCACGCTGAACGCGAGCTTCGCGAACTCGGTCTGCTCGTGAACGGGATGCAGCAGCCAGGCGCGATCGGTGCCGAATTCCTCGCGCGTCACGGCCACGATGCGCCGCAACACTTCGCGCAGCTCCAGCGTGCCGGTGAACGATTCGAGGATCGAGGAAAGGAACCTATATCGCTCTTCTGTCGTGAAGCGAACCCGGTTCGGCGAGACAGGTGCAAGATATCGCACCATCAGTCGCCGGATCGCCGCGTCGTCGCCGACCGGCTCGGGCAGCTCGAGCACGCGCGCCATCGGCTGTTTGCTCTCGGCAGCCTCGCGCAGGCGCCGCGAAAGAGAGTTGCCGCTGACGGCGATCAGGCGGAAGCGGTGGCGCTCCAGAAGGTCGACCGCTTCCTCTTCGGAACCGGCCACGACCGGGTGAAACCGCAGTGAGCGGGCCACCTCCGCCGGCGTACGCGCAGCGGATTCGCCAGCGACGATGAGCACCTGATCGAGCATGGACTTCCGCAATCCATGCTAACAGAAGCTCAGACGTGCACGAGGCGATAGATCGAGCTCGCCGCGGGCACGCTGGAACGCGCATCGAACAGCACGAAATCGCGGACAGCGCTGGTCGGCAACGTGTCCACGCGATCGTCGGAGGTGAGCGTCAGCAGGTGATCCGGCTCGGCGAGCGCGCGCTCCAATCCTTCTCGCGTCGTCGAACCACATCCCGCCACCACCGACCGACCATCGTTGAGGACCATCCAGACCAGGCGCGGCATGGGCTCCAAGGGTAGGTTCATGCAGAGGTAGTGTCGGTGAGGCCGCTCACGTTACAAACAGTTCCTCGGTGTGCCTCGGAGTTCCTCGGAGTTCCTCGGTGTGGCCTCCCTCCGAGGAACCCGAGGAACTCCGAGGAACCGAGGAACTAGAATCGGCCCATGAAACGCTCCTTCGACGACCTCGTCCGCCTGATGACCCGCCTGCGCGGACCGGACGGCTGTCCGTGGGATCGCAAGCAGACCCTGCCCGATCTCAAGCCGTATGTCATCGAGGAGTCCTATGAAGTGGTGGATGCGATCGATCAGAACGATCGCGCGGCCCTGGCCGAGGAGCTCGGCGACCTGATGCTGCAGGCGGTGTTCATCGCGGAGATCACGCGCGAAGAAGGATCGTTCGACATCTACGACTCCATCACCGCCATCCACGACAAACTCGTGCGGCGCCATCCGCACGTCTTCGGCGATGTCGTGGCCAGCGATGCCGAGCAGGTGCTCGTCAACTGGGAAAAGCTCAAACAGGACGAACGAAAAGCGGAAAACAAGAGCGTGCTCTCCGGCGTGCCGCAGGCGATGCCGGCGCTACTGAAGGCCTCGCGGCTGACGGAGAAAGCGGCCCGCGTCGGATTCGACTGGCGGCGCACCGAGGACGTGCTCGAGAAGCTCGATGAAGAGCTGGCCGAGCTGCGCGAGGCCATCGCGGAGGGCGATGCGGAACACGTGCATGAGGAGATCGGAGACCTGCTGTTCACCATCGCCAACATCGCCCGCAAGGTGAACGTGAATCCGGAGGAGGCGCTGCAATCGACGAACCGCAAGTTCATGCGCCGCTTCGAAGCGATGGAAGCGCGCGTGCGCGAAGGCGACCAGAACCTCGATCAGCTCGAGCTCGAGGAGATGGATCGTCTGTGGGACGAGGCCAAGGCAGCGGAGCGCGGATGAAGATCGTGATCTGTCATCCCGAGCGTGAGTCGAGGGACCCGGGTGGGCGCGCGGCTCGAGGCGCGTTCATCGTGCCGCCCCTCCGCCCAGGTCCCTCGACTGACGCTCGGGATGACACGAAGGGACCGGCTCGATGAAACGCCGCCGCTATACGTTCCTCGCGGCGCTGATCGTGCTCGCCATCGCGCTGCACGACCTCGCGGCGCCGCGCGGACACGGGCTGGCCGCGCGCGGCGCGATCTTCATCGTCGACGAATACCGCGCGCACGTCTCGCCGCGGCTGCGCGGGCGCGTGACCTGCCGCTTCACGCCTACCTGCTCGGCGTACGGCCGCGAGGCGATCCGGAAGTACGGTTTCGCGAAGGGAGCTTCGAAGGCCGTTTGGCGGATCGCGCGCTGCGGGCCCTGGACGCCGCAGGGGACGCGGGAGCTTCCGTAACCAGAATCGCCGACGGACAGATGTCGTTCAGCACGCAGTTCGGGCAGTCGGGCTTGCGCGCGATGCAGACGCGGCGTCCGTGCAGGATCAGGTGATTCGCGAACTTCGTCCACTCGCCGCGCGGCACGATCTTCATCAGGTCCTTCTCGATGTCGACCGGATCGGCGTGTTTGGTGAAGCCGAGGCGGCCGGAGAGCCGCGTCACGTGCGTGTCGACGATGATGCCCGCCTCGATGCCCATGGCATTGCCGAGCACCACGTTCGCGGTCTTGCGTCCGACGCCGGGGAGCGCGACCAGTTCTTCCATCGTCCGCGGCACCTCGCCTCCGTGCTTCTCGACGAGCGCTTTGCTGCACGCGATGACCGCCTTGGCCTTGTTGCGGAAGAAGCCGGTCTGCTTCACGTCCGTCTCCATCTCCACCTGCGAGGCGTTCGCGAACGCACGCGCATCCGGATACTTGCGGAAGAGCGATTTGGTGACGATGTTCACGCGCACGTCCGTCGACTGCGCCGCCAGGATCGTCGCGATCAGCAGCTCGAACGGGTTGCGATAGTCGAGCTCGACGCGGGCATCGGGGTAGATTTCGTGCAGCCGACGGTTCACTTCGGCGGCGCGGGTCTTTCGGTCCATCGCGCGATGGTATGGCCGAGTCTCAAAGTCGCAAAGTCTCAAAGTCGCAAAGAACGCGGGAACACGCTCTTTGAGACTTTGCGACTTTGCGACTTTGCGACTGCTCAGCCATAGAATCCGCACTCATGACCACCACCATTCACGAGCCCCGTACCATCCGCGCGCCGCGAGGCAACGAGCTCAGTTGCGCCGGCTGGCAGCAGGAAGCCGCGCTGCGGATGCTGATGAACAACCTCGACCCGGACGTGGCCGAGCATCCGGAAGAGCTCATCGTTTATGGCGGGATCGGCAAGGCCGCGCGCAACTGGGCGTGCTACGACGCAATCGTGGCCACGCTGAAGCGCCTGAAGAATGACGAGACGCTGCTCGTGCAGTCCGGCAAGCCGGTGGGCGTGTTCCGCACGCACGAAAATGCGCCGCGCGTGCTCATCGCAAACTCGAACCTGGTCCCGAAATGGGCCACTTGGGACGAGTTCCGCCGCCTCGACGCCCTCGGCCTGACGATGTACGGCCAGATGACCGCCGGCTCGTGGATCTACATCGGCACGCAAGGCATCCTGCAGGGCACGTACGAGTGCTTCGCCGCCGTCGCGAAGAAACACTTCGGCGATTCGCTGCGCGGGAAGCTGGTCGTGACCGCGGGTCTCGGCGGCATGGGCGGCGCGCAGCCGCTGGCCGCGACGATGAACGAAGCGACCGCGCTCGTCGCGGATGTCGATCCGACGCGCATCCAACGGCGTCTCGAAAAGCGCTATCTCGACGAACAGGCGCCGACCCTGAACGCCGCCATCGAGCGCGCACTCCAGGCGCGCGACAAAGGCGAGGCGGTCTCGATCGGCGTGGTTGCGAATGCGGTCGAGCTGCTCGAGGCGCTCATTGCGCGCGGCATCGTTCCCGACGTCCTCACCGATCAAACGTCCGCGCACGATGAGCTCCACGGATACGTTCCCGCCGGCATGTCGTTCGAAGCCGCGCTCGCGCTGCGCGAAACGAGCGCGGACATGTACGTCGATCTCTCGTACCAGACCATGGCCCGGCACATGCGGGCGATGATCGAGCTGCAGAACCGCGGCGCGATCACGTTCGACTACGGCAACAACCTGCGCGGCCACGCATTCAAGGCAGGCGTCACGAACGCCTTCGACGTGCAAGGCTTCGTGCCGCTGTTCATCCGGCCGCTGTTCTGCGAAGGAAAGGGACCGTTCCGCTGGGCCGCGCTGTCGGGCGACCCGAACGATCTCTTCGTGACGGACGAAGCGATCCTGGAGCTCTTCCCGCACGATGCGGCTCTGCATCGCTGGATTCGCATGGCGCAGAAACGCGTCGAGTTCCAGGGACTGCCGGCGCGCATCTGCTGGCTCGGCTACGGCGAGCGCGACAAGGCGGGATTGCTCTTCAACCGTCTCGTGGCGGAAGGAAAGGTGTCCGCGCCGATCGTGATCGGCCGCGATCATCTCGATGCCGGATCGGTGGCATCACCGAATCGCGAAACGGAGTCGATGAAAGACGGCTCGGATGCGATCGCCGACTGGCCGATTCTGAATGCGCTGCTGAATACGTCCGCGGGCGCGACGTGGGTCTCCGTGCATCACGGCGGCGGCGTGGGAATCGGCTATTCGCTGCACGCGGGGATGGTGATCGTCGCCGACGGCACCGACGACGCGGCGGCGAGATTGCAGCGCGTGCTGACCGCGGATCCGGGAACGGGCGTCATGCGCCACGCGGATGCGGGATACGAAGAGGCGATCGCGGTGGCTAACGAACGGGGCGTGGATCTGCCGATGGTTTGATCTGGAGTGCGGCGACCGCAGTCGCCGCTTTCGATGCGGTAGCCACAGCTACCGCGGCATCGCTGAAAAGCGGTAGCTGCGGCTACCGCACTCCAAACTTCTTCGCCAATTTGCGTGCGTTCTGATCGTTGGGATTCCGTCGCAGGTGCTCGCGCAGCGCGGCGCGTCCCTGCTCCAAACGGCACCCGCAAAACTCCGCGGTGCGCGCGATCTCGTACGGATCCGCCAGCTCCTCGAACATCGCAAACGCCTCGTCCCACTGCTGCGTCTCCTGCGAGAGCCATCCGAGCCACTTCGCCGCGAGCGCGCGCGTCGGCGCATTGCCGAGCTTCCTCGCCTCACGAAAGGCGTGACGTGCGGGACCGTACTCCTTCTCGCGGTAGGCGATGTAGCCGCGCGCGAAGTGTCCGAGCGCGGGATCGCGCCGCGCGATCTCCGCGGCCTGCGTCCGCGCCTCCTTCACATCGCCGCCGAGGATCGAGGGAGTGACCGTATGGAAGCGCACCAGATCGAGACGCACCTCGACGTTTTCCGGCTCCTGCGCGAGTGCGTCGCGCAACGCTTCGTGAATGCGCGGGATGAGCACGAGCAGCCGCACCGGATTCGTTTTCGGGACCTCGGCCATCATCTTCCGCGCCTCGGCATGACGGTCGGCGGGCACGGCCATGACCTTCGTCGCCAAAACGATCGCGAATAGCGTCAGTAGAACAAACGTTCTCAGGCAGTCCTCGAAGTTGCATACTACCCGCTTCAAATTGTTGGAGGTGTCGCCATCAAAGCTCAGCAGCAAATGAAAAAAGACTGGGTGAACATCCTGTTCCTCACGCTCACCCCGGTCATCGGGATCGCCGGGACCGCCGCGTATACCTGGTACGCCGGCTTCTCCCTCTGGATGCCGATGCTCCTTCTCGGCATGTACCTCCTGGTCGGCATCTCGATCTGCGCCGGGTACCACCGGTTCTTCTCGCACAAGAGCTACGAGGCGGCCCGTCCCGTCCAGGTCTTCTACGCGATCTTCGGCGCGATGGCCGCGCAGAACTCGATTCTGTGGTGGTCGTCCAGCCATCGCGTGCACCACAAGTACGTCGACAAGGATTGGGATCCGTACAACATCCAGCGCGGCTTCTGGTGGGCACACATCCTCTGGATCTTCTACAAGAACGACCAGCGCGACGACACGTTCGCGAACTCGCCGGACCTGCTCGCCAATCCGGTAGTGATGTGGCAGCACAAGTGGCACAAGGTGATCCTGATCGCCGGCGGCTTCGGGCTGCCCACGCTGATCGGCGCCGCGTTCGGCAATCCGCTGGCCGGCCTCCTATGGGGCGGCTTCCTGCGCATCGCCGTCATTCATCACACCACGTTCTTCGTGAACTCGCTCGCCCATCAGCTGGGCAAGCCGCTGTTCAATTCAGAGGTTTCGGCGCGCGACAACTGGCTGGTCGCGCTGCTCACGCTCGGCGAGGGCTATCACTCGTTCCATCACCGCTTCCCCGCCGACTTCCGCAACGGCATCCGCTGGTACCAGTGGGATCCGGCGAAGTGGTGGATCG
>CAMPKJ010000209.1 GCA_946887105.1 uncultured Acidobacteriota bacterium
CGATCCTCTACGCGATCGGTCGCCGAGGAATCGTGCGTGCCGAGCTCGAAGACACGAACGAGGATTGCCGCGCACTCTTCGACGCTGTCCTCAAGCGGATTCCTCCGCCTCCCGGCGTGAAGGAAGGCTCCCTCCAGCTGCTCGTCAGCGCCATCGACTACAACGAATACCTCGGACGCCTCGGCGTCGGACGCATTCAGCGTGGAACGCTCCGGGTGAACACCGACGTCACCCTCATCCTTCGCGACGGCACCCACAAGCGCGGGCGCATCACGAAGCTCTGGGCGTTCGAAGGCTTGCGCCGTCAGGAGATCGATGAAGCTTCGGCCGGCGAGATCGTCGCGGTTGCAGGTTTCGCGGATGTCGAGATCGGTGAGACGTTCTCATCCCTCGATGCGCCGGAAGCGCTGCCGCCGATCGCAATCGACGAGCCGACCGTCTCGATGCAGTGGATGGTGAACGACTCGCCGTTCGCAGGCACCGAGGGGAAGTACGTCACGTCGCGCAACATCAAGGACCGTCTCGACCGCGAACTGCGGAAGGACGTCGCGCTGCGCGTTCGCGATACGGGCCAGGCCGATCGTTTCGAAGTCGCAGGCCGCGGTGAGCTGCATCTTTCGATCCTCGCCGAGAACATGCGCCGCGAAGGCTTCGAGTTCGCGCTCTCGCGTCCGCAGGTCATCCTCAAGAACATCAACGGCCAGACGATGGAGCCTTACGAGGCGCTCGTCGTGGACGTCGAAGAAGACCACGTCGGAACAATCATGGAGAAGCTCAACGAGCGGCGTGCAGAGATGACCGACATGGTCAATCCCGGCACCGGCCGCGTGCGCATCGAGTTCAAGATCCCCACCCGCGGCCTGTTCGGCATCCGCACGGAGTTCCTGTCGGAGACGCGCGGAACCGGCTTGCTGTACCACACGTTCCTCGAGTACGGCCCATATCGCGGCGAGCTGGCCAGCCGCAACCGCGGCGCGCTGATCGCGAAGGAAGCCGGCGATACGACCGCGTACGCAATCGAGCCGCTGCAGGAACGCTCGACGCTCTTCCTCGGCCCCGGCGTGAAGGTGTACGGCGGCCAGGTGGTCGGCGAGAACTCGCGCGACGTGGACATGGTCGTGCAGGTCTGCCGCGCCAAGCACCTCACCAACATGCGCGCCTCCGGCTCCGACATGGCCGTGAAGCTCACTCCCGCACGCATCCTCACGCTCGAGCAATGCCTGGAATGGATCGAGGACGACGAGCTGGTCGAAGTGACCCCGGAGTCGATCCGCATCCGCAAACAGCTCCTCGACCACTCGCAGCGAGACGTGGAGAGGAAGAAGGCGAAGAAGGCCGCGGCCGCGGAGGGGTGAGGGGACCGAGTCTTAGGGTCGTAGAGTCTTAGAGCCGCGTCGGCGCAGGTTTCTCCTCTAAGACTCTACGACTCTAAGACTACCCCCGGGTCACCCGCTGATGAAACTGGTGAACTGCGTCGCGTTCTGCCGCACCACCCAGCACGTGAGATCCGCGAGCAGGTTCACCTGCTGCGGAGTCAGTTGCGTGAGCGTGCCGGTGCCGTCTTCGTCGACGGTCTTGTAGTTCGGGAAGTTGGCGAACGCACCGCTGGTGCCTTTTCCGAGCTCCGAGATCACCCATGAGTCGGTGAGCTGCGAGGACCAGTCGGTGACCTGATCGAGGTAGACCCAGAGGATCTCGACCGAGCCCGCGTTCACGCCCCAGCTCGTGTTGGCGAGCACTTCGTGCGTCATCGAAACGATCATCGCGGCGCCGCTGGCCTTGAGGCTCTGCAGCTTCGTGACGAGCGTGACGAAGTCGGACGCATTGAAGATCTGATTGCCGTTCGCCGCGGCGTTGCCACCCGAGGTGACAGGGACGCCGAAGAGCACCGGCAGGTTCGGATCGATGTCGGTTGACGTCGCGCCATTCGTCGACGGCACATACGACGGATTCAGCGGAACCTCGGTATTCACAAAGAGGATGATCTTCTGCACGCCGCGCATGACCAGCGGGATCAGTCCGTAGTTCTCGAGATTGCCGCCATCGCCGAACTCCATCAGCCGCGCCTCGACCTGCGAACCGCTCGACATCGGCGGCCAATACGGCTGCTCCGGAACATCGACGTCGAGGAGCTCGTTCTTCGCCGCCGTTTCTGCAAACGCGGAGCTGCTCGTGCCGCTCGCGTCGATGAGGCGGAACACCGCCGGCGGCTCGCCGACGCTCACCGTTCCATTCGTGGCGCCGCTCGACGCGGGCTGCGAGCTGCCCCATGCAAACGGCTCGATGAAACCGCCGCCGATCAATGCCGACGTCGATTGCGAAAACGGCCCGCTGCTCTTCAGCTGATACGTGATGGTCTGCTGGAACGGGATGCCGTTGTAGAGCGGCGTGTACGTGACCATCACCAGCGGATCGGTGGTGAAGTCCTGCGATTCGACAGGGCCGTCGATGGTGGCGTTGATGAGCAGGTACGGCACCGTGTACGCGTTGCCGGGCACCTGCCGCACGGTGTGGAAGGTCGCATTCGCAAGCGACGGATTGGCGGTCTTGATGGCCTGAACGGTGGCCTCGTCGAAGCTGTAGTACGCGTTGTCGTCGAGACCAAACGGCGCGAAGAACACCGTCCCCACCGCGGTGATCCACAGCAGATCGCCGTCGACTTTCTGGACGTGGTACGCGTTCCACAACGCCTTGTCGAGACTCTGCGTCGCGCCGTAGCCGACGCAGCTGGTCCCGAGCACGCCGAGGCCGTCCTGGGTGATGTCGGCGGGATCGATCGGCGTTCCGAGAAAATCAGCATCGGTGATGCCGGGCGTCGGGTCGTAGTACGCGAACGCCGCACAGGCCCACGAGCCGCCGGAGACGCAAGACATGTAGTCGATGTTCTGGATGATGCTCTGATCGACCAGCGCGCGCAGCTGCCCCATGGCGGCCGACAACGCACGCGTGCCGCCTCCCGGGAAACAGACGCCGACGTTGGGCTTCACGCCGGCCTGCTGCTCCGGCCAGGTGTAGGACGTCCCTTGCGAAAACCAGATCTGGGTCGTGAAGTTCGACATCAAACACTCCTCGCAACTCGAATTGTTGGGCTCGGATCGACGGAGCCGTAGCGTAGGCACGGAGAAACGGACTGTCAATCGCCGCGGGTAGGGAAACGTTCGTGTCGCGTCTCTCCTAAAGACATGAGCGAGATTCCACCGAACACCACTGTCTCTTCACCGCCCGCCGGTCTGACGACCACCACCACCACCACCCGTTCGTACCGCATGGTGGCCATCCTGCTGGTCGCGCAGCTTCCGGTCATGCTGCTGGCCGGCTACCTCAGCACGCGGCCGGTGACCCTCACCTCGCTCTGGGCGCTGATCGCCGTCTCCATGCTCGCGCTGCTGATGGCTCTCGGCGACGCGAAGGGGCGCATCGGCGGCGTGCTCATCGACGAGCACAACCTGATGAGCGTCTCGCGCTTCCAGCTCGTGGCGTGGACGCTGCTGATCTGCAGCGCGTTCGCGATGATCGCCCTCGCGCGCGTGTTCAACGGCGTGAACGACGCGCTGGCCATCAAGCTGCCGATGGAGCTGTGGCAGCTCCTCGGCATCAGCGGCGCGTCGAGCGTCGGCTCCGCGCTGATCATGCAGAACAAGAAGAACAAACAGCCCGCGGCCGGCGAGATGGAGCGCGCCGCGGCGTCGCTGCAGGAAGCGCCTGAAAGCGTCGCCTCGAATGCACACGGCGTCGCGTACGCCAACCCCACCGCCGCCGACGCGCACTTCACCGACATGTTCGAAGGCGACGAGGTGGCCAACTCCGCCTACATCGACATGAGCAAGGTGCAGATGTACTTCTTCACCCTGATCGCGCTGATCACCTACGGCGCGCAACTCGGCCAGATGATGGCGGACAAGGCCGTCGCCGAGCTGGGAGCGTTCCCCGAGCTCAGCAGCGGTCTGGTCGCGCTGCTGGCCATCAGCCACGCCACGTATCTCGGCTCGAAGAGCGTCGACAAGACCAGGACCAGCTAGCCGGCAGCCACGAACTGCTCGATGGTGCTCCGGTGCTGGAGCACCACCCAGCAGGTCAGGTCGGCGAGCAGGTTCACCTGCCTGGGCGTGAGCTGCGTGAGCGACCACGGCGGCAGCAGATTCTCGTCGATGGTCTTGTAGTTCGGGAAGTGCGGGAACTCGCCGACGTCGCCGAGGTCGAGCTGGATCTTCACCCATTCATCGACGATCTGTGATTTCCACGACGCCACTTCATCGAGATAGACGTACAGGATCTCCACCGTACCGCCGCCGGCAATCCCCCAGAACGGATTGGGCAGGACCTCGTGCGTCTTCGTCACCACCATCGGCTGCCCGTTCTTCTTGAGCGCCTGCAGTTCCTGGATGAGCGGCGCGTAATCGCTGGCGGGAAAGACGTGGTTGTAGTCGGGATCGGTGCCGAAGATGCTCGTCACCGGGATGCCGAACAGCGGCGGCAGCGTGGAATCGAGATCGCTGTCGCTGGCCGTGCCGCTGGCCGGATCGTAATTGAGCTTCAGCGGCGTCTCCGTATTGAGGAACAGGATCACCCTCTTCACGCCGCGCATGACCAGCGGAATGAGGCCGTAGTTCTCGAGATTGGCGCCGTCGCCGAAATCGAAGAGCTGCGCGGGAGGTTGCGCTCCGCCGGCGGCGACCGGCGGCCAGTAGTTCTGTTCCGGCAGGAGACCATCGAGCAGCTTGATCTTCTCGAATGCCCCCGCGAATGCGGAGCTGCTCGTGCCGCTGGCGTGCACGAGACTGAACACCGATGCGGGTGCGTTGACGGTCACCCGCCCGTCGACCGCCGGCGCCGCCGGTGCATCGCAGCCCCACGCGAACGTCTCGATGAATCCGCCGCCGACCAGCGCCGTGATCGTTCCCCTCACGTGGCGCATCTTCGCCATCGGATAAACGATGGTCTGCTGGAACGGGATCCCCGAGTAGAGCGGCGAGTACGTGATCATCACCAGCTGATCGGGGTTGTACGGCGTGGTCGCGCTCGGACCGTCCATGGTGCCGTTGATGAGCAGGTACGGCATCTTGTAATCGGACGGTTTGCGGACGACGTGGAACGGCGCATTTGCCAATGAAGGATTCGCGGCTTTGATCTTCGCGACGGTCTCCTCATCGAGACTGAAGTAGCTCGGGTGCTCCGGATCGAAGAGGCCGTAGCGTGCGAAGAACACGTTCCCGACCGCCACCGCCCAGAGCAGATCTTCCGGAACGCCGGCGTGATTCGCGGCCTCGATCGCGTCGCCGAGGTCCTGTGTCGCGCCCCAGCCCAGCGAGGAAGTGGGGACGTTCGACAAGCCGTTCAACGTGATGTCCTGCGGCTGCGTGACCGGGCCGAGCAGGTCGGCATCCGAGGTCGCACCGGCGCGGTAGTACGTGAACGCGCAGGACGCCCACGAGCCGCCGGAGACGCACGAGATGTAATCGACGTGCTTCAGGAAGTCGAACGACAACAGCCCGCGCAGCTGGCCCATGGTCGCGCACAACGCGCGCGTGCCGCCGCCCGGGAAACAGATCCCGACGTTCGGCTTCACGCCAGCCTGTTGTTCGGGCCAGGTGTAGGACGTTCCATCGGAGTACCAGACCTGGGTCGTGAACGTGTCCGTCATCGCATCCTCCCGTCACTGCATGTCCATCATCCAGATATCCGCGAACGTGCGCCGTTCCGAATACAGGAGCGTGCGCCCATCGGCGGAGAGACTCATCGCCGCGATCGGCAAGGTGGTCTTCACGTCGCGAATGGCCGCTGTGTGAGCGTCGACGATGCGCAGCCGTCCGCCGTCGCCGTACAGAATCTCGCGTCCGTTCGGCAGCCACACCGGATGCGCGCCGCTGCGCGTGAGCCTGCGGTAGCCGCGATCCGTAAACGAGTAGACCGCGATGCCGGGCGCGTTGCGCAGCTCGCCCGCGAGCATGGTGCCGTCGGGTGACCACGCCGTCATGGCCGGATGCAATCCCTCGGGTGCCGGCGGAAGCGGCTCGATCGTCTCGCCGGTCTGCACGTACGTGTTCTCGTCGTTGTAAAACGACAGACGCTGGTCGTCGCCCGTCGCCGCCGGATACCAGACGCTCCGTCCCCGCGTATTGGTGCGGCGGGTCAGATTGCTGCCGTCCGCCTGAACGCTCCAGACCTCGTAGCGATCCGTATCGCGCTGCGAATAGAAATAGAGACGGGAACCGTCGCCCGACCAGGTCGCGCCGCGATCGCGCGCGGCGTCGTTCGTGAGCTGGCGGATCTCGCCCGTGGCCAGTTCGGCGATGAAGAGATCCTCCTGTCCGCCGCGGTTCGTGAATGCGGCGAAACGCCCGTCCGGCGAGACCTGCGAGCTGAACACCAGAAACGAGCCGGCCACGATCGGACGCGGCGATCCCACCGTCGCGCCTCCCTCGGCGTCGAAGCCGACCGCGTTCAGCGACTCGCTCTGTTCGACCGACGCGAACACGAGCCGCGCGCCGCTGCGCGCGATCGAATACTGGCCGCTGTAGTGCGCCGGCGTCATCACCGGCTCGGGATCGCCGTGCGTCTTTCCGCTCGATTCGTCGATGCGCACGCGCCACAGATTCATCGAGCCGTTGCGATCGCTGCCGAAGTAAAGATATTGACCATCCGGCGACCAGACCGGATTCCAGTCCACGGCGGCGTCGTCCGTCACGCGCACGATGGTCCGGCGCGGATCCTTCGCATTCGGGTCGATGGTCCAGAGATCGCGCTGCGCCGACTCGCCCACGATGCCCCAGTACGCGATGCGGTTTCCGTGCGGCGACCAGTTCGGCTGCACGCCGTCGCGGTCGAGCAGCAGCTGCCGTTGCCCGGTCTGCACGTCGACGGTCCAGAGGCTGCTGAGCATGCCCCGCGAAGTGGGCGTGAAGTTCACGCTCTCTTCGCCGCAGACCAGCCGCTTGCCGTCCGGCGACCAGGAGGGGTTGAAGCACGATGGCGTCACGCGGCGCGCCGATTCTCCCGTCGCGCCCATGACGAAGATGCCGCCGCCTTCGCATTCGGAGCGATACGCGATCTGCGAGCCGTCCGGAGAAAACGCGGGCTGGGTGTCAGCCGCGCCGCAGCGCCTGGTGAGGTTGATCGCGTTGCGGCCGTTCACGCGCTGCAGAAAGATGTCCGTCCCTCCCGCGCCGGCGCGCGTGAAGACGAACGTTTCTCCATCCGGCGCGATCGATGGCGCCATCTCCAGCGTCTCGTCGTAGGTCAGTTGCGCGAAGGAAACGTTCGGACGCGCGGCCGTGTCGCTTCGCCCGCGCAACAGCCACCCCGCCAGCCCGCCCGTCACCAGCAACGCCAGCGCCGTCATCGCGGCCGCGGTGCGGCGCGCGGACAGCACCGGCGCTTCGACGGTGGGCATGGTGCCGGAACCGCTGGAGAGCGTCTCCAGCTGGAACGCCAGATCGCGCGCCGACTGGAAGCGTTGCGCCGGGTTCTTCTCGAGGCAGTGACGGATCACGCGCTCGAGGCCCGGCGTGACGTTCGGATTGGAGGCGCTCGGATCGGGCGGCTCCTCGCGCAGGATGGCCGACATCGTATCGGCCGGCGAGTCGCTGCGGAACGGATGCTCGGCGGTGACCATCTCGTACATCAGCGTGCCGAGGGAGAAGAGATCGCTGCGATGGTCGACCGATTGACCGCGCACCTGTTCGGGCGACATGTATCCGACCGTGCCGATCACGGTGCCGGGGGACGTGTCCTGCTCCATCGTGTCGTCGTCGGAGAGCGCGAACTCGTCGGCGCTGCGCAGTTTGGCGACGCCGAAGTCGAGGATCTTCACGCGTCCGTCGTTCGTGACGAAGAGGTTCTCCGGCTTGAGATCGCGATGGACGATGCCCCGCTCGTGTGCGGCGGCGAGGCCGTTGGCGATCTGGATCGAGTAGTCGACGGCCTTGCGGATGGGCAGCTTCACCGCCACGCCCGCGTCGCGCAGACAACTGCGCAGCGTCTGTCCTTCCAGCAGTTCCGTCACGATGTACGGCCGCCCTTCGGCAGTGCCGGCGTCGAAAAGAGTCAGCAGATTGGGATGATTGAGCGCGCCGACCGCGCGCGCCTCCTGCTCGAAGCGATGCAGCCGGTCGGCGAACTTCGCGTAGGCCGGCGGCAGGATCTTGACCGCCACGTCGCGGCGGATGCGCGAGTCGTGCGCTCGATACACCTCGCTCATCCCGCCCGCTCCGATGCGCGCGACGATCTCGTAGGGCCCGAGCCGCATTCCGGCGGTCAACGACATTGGACGCGCGCATTATGACCGGGCGTCACGAAACCGCAAACGCGTGACTCCGCTCACGCAACCAACCGGCCGCGCAACCGAATATGCACAGCATCATGAGCTACACCGACTGGCTGCGCCGTCAGACCGAACGACTGGAGGACGAGATCCGCCGTCACTCCGTCTTCGATGAAGACACGCCGGCCTCGCCCGCGCAACTGCGCGAGCTGCGCGCCAAGGTGGTCATCCACACCTACCTGCGCCAGCAACTCCTCCGCCGCGACACGATGGTGCCCACCGAAGAGGAGTACGACACGCAGGAGTTCGTGCTCGTCCGGAAGGCCTGACCCCCGCCCAGCCTGCCAGAATCGGGGCCACGATCGGTCACACTTCCACGCCGATTACGGCGCGGAGCTTGCGAATCATCTGCGTGCCCTGTCAGACTGTCGGGAACGTATGGGTAGAAAGTGACGGATTGATGGCTTCGAAAGTGTTTGTGGGGAATCTGGATTTCAACACGACCCGCACGGAAGTGCAGGACCTGTTCGCGCAAGTCGGACAAGTCCAGGACGTGTTCCTGCCGATGGATCGCGAGAGCGGCCGTCCGCGCGGTTTTGCGTTCGTGGAGTACGCGAACGATGAAGACGCGGCCAAGGCGATCGAGCAGTTCAACGG
>CAMPKJ010000210.1 GCA_946887105.1 uncultured Acidobacteriota bacterium
TAGAGTCGTAGAGTCTTAGAGGGGCTCGAGCCATGCGTGAGCAACCGCGCCTCTAAGACTGTAAGACTCTAAGACCCTGAGACTACCCCGGGGCTCAGAACCGAATGCGCTGCAACTCCGCCTTCGCGGAAGACGCCGTGCTCGAGTACGGGTAACGCTCGATCACCTGTTCGAGCGTACGGCGTGCGAGGGCGAGGTCGCCGGTGCGCTCCTGGGCGAGCGCGATCTTGAACATCGCGTCGGGGGCCTTGTTCTGATCGGCGAACTCGTTCACGACGCGCATGTAGTGGCGTACGGCGTTCGTGTAGTCGCCGCTCGCGAAGTAGGTCTCGCCGATCCAGAAGAGCGCGTTGTCGGCGAGATCGCCCGTGGCCTCGGAGTCGAAGACCGCCTGGAACGCGCGCCGCGCATCGGCATGTTTGCCGCGGCCGAAGAGCATGATCGCCTGACGGTAATCCTCGGCGAGCTTCGCGCCGACGAGTGCGCGCTGCACCGGCTGCCTTTCGGCGCCCGTCGCGCGAACGGGCGCAGGTGCGGGAGCGGGAACGGAAACAGCGGCAGGTTCAGCGGCCGCCGCGACCGCCAACCCGCCCTCTTCCAGCCGCGCCAGGCGGCTGTTCATCACGTCCAGCCGCTCGAGCAGCTCGGTCATGGCCGTCTGCAGCTCGCCGATGCGCGGATCGGGCGCGGCCGCCTGCGGAACGAGGACCGGACCCGGCGCGTCGTCCGTCGACGCGCAGGCGATCGAGAGCATCACGAGAGCGGCGACGGCGAGTTTCTTCATGCTTTCAGATCATTGAGACGGCGTTTCGCGTCCTGTGCGTAGTCGCTGTCGGGGAACTCGCTCAGCACACGCTCGTAGTACAGCCGCGCCTCGCCGTGACGTCCGAGGTGCGAGAGCGCGTTGCCGAGGTCGTAAAACGCGCCGGCGCGATCGTCGTAATTCGCGTACGTATCGATGAGGTAGTTCAGGCGATGCACGGCCGAGGTGTGGCTGCCGCGCTTGATGTAGAAGCGCGCCACCATGTGCTCGTGCCGCGCCAGGCGATTCAGCGCTTCCTGCCGGCGCGCTTCCGCTTCGGGACGCAAGGCGCTCTTCGGATGCGCGCGGATCATGTCGTCGAACTTCTCGACCGCCTCGCGCGTCTTGGCCTGATCGCGATCGGGCCGTTCCATCTGCTTGAACGAGCACATGGCGATGCGCAGCATCGCGTAGTCGGCCAGTTCGCTGGTCGGATAGCGATTGATGAAGTCGCGGTACTTGTACTGCGCCTCGACCAGATTCACCGGATCGCCCTGTTCGTAGAACGTGTCGGCGATGCGCAGAAGGCTGCGGCGGCCGAGGGGATCGTTCGGGAACGACTCGTAAAGGTGCGAGAAGTAGGTGCGGGCGCGCTGCCACTTCTTGCGCGCGAACTGCTCCTCCCCATTCTGGAAGAGCTGCTCCTTCGACATCTGCAGGAGCGCGGGATCGACCACCGGCCGGTAGACGCGCGGCGTGCGGTTGCACGCGGCCACGACGACGAGAGTCGCGATCATCAATGTGACGTGTTTGAGCTTCAAGATTCCCCCGGGTACTAAATCTTCACGGTGCTAACAGCGCTTCGGATCGACTCCATTGCAGCGGAGCGATCATCCTGTCCGAATACGGCCGAGCCCGCAACGAGAATCGACGCTCCGGCCGCGACCACCAGCGGCGCCGTCCTGGCATCGATGCCGCCGTCCACTTCGATCTCGACCCGGAGACCCCTCTCCCGCACGAGCCCGGAGATATGACGAATCTTGGGCACCACAGGTTCTATGAACTTCTGTCCCCCGAATCCGGGGTTCACGGTCATGACCAGAACGTAGTCGCAGAACTCGATGGCCGTGGAGAGCGTTTCGGCGCTCGTGGCCGGGTTGATGGCGATGCCCGCCTTCGCGCCGCCGTCGCGGATCATCTGCAGCGCGCGCTGGAGATGCGGCTCCGCCTCGACGTGAACGGAGATCATGTTTGCGCCGGCATCGAGGAACCGCTCGATGTAGTTCTGCGGCTGGCTGATCATCAGATGACAGTCGAACGGCAGCTTCGTGCGGCCGCGCAGCGCCTTGATGATCGGCGGCCCCATGGTGATGTTCGGCACGAAATGGCCGTCCATCACGTCGAGATGGAGCAGATCGGCGGACGCGATCGTGTTCAGCTCCTCGTCGAGGCGCGCGAAATCGGCGGAGAGCAGCGAGGGTGCGATCTTGATCATTGCGTTGTCGTCGGAACCGGGGCCACCGGCGGCTCCGGCGCCATCGGCGGAGGCACCGGCGCGAACCCGCCCTCCTCCTGGCGCGAGACCACCACCGAGATCGGATCGTCCGTGCTCACCGGTGCGCCGCGCAGTGGATATTGCCGGATGATGATGCCGTCGGCGATGCCCGGATAGGCTTCGAATTTCACCGTGGAGACGTTCAGCCCGCGCGCGGCGAGCGCGGGACGGACCTGTTCGAGCGGCCGGTCGATGAGGTCCGGCATCACGTATTCGGGCGGAGGAGGCGGGACGCCGACCAGCAGCGACACGCCGGTCTGCGGCGCGACCACGGTCGTCTTCGGCGGGTCGGCGGCGAGCACGCCCATCGCGTCGCTGCCGATGTAGGCGGTGTTGCCGGGCTTCAGGTTCTGCTGGCCGAGGCGGAGGATGGCCGTGCCGGCGGACGCGCCGTCGAGCTCCGGGACGCGCAACACCAGCGGTCCGGCGCTGAGCTCCACGCGCAGGGTCGAGCCGCGCTTGATGAAACTGGTCGCACCGGGGGTGCGGTTCTGCCAGACGATGTGGCCGACCGGTACCTTGTCGTCGTTGCGGCGATGCTCTTCGTCGACCACGAGATCGACGCCGAGATCCTGCGTGACCTTGCGCGCGTCACTGACCGAGCGGCCGATCAGATTCGGCGTCGGCAGCGAGCGTCCTTTGACGAAGTACGTGAACCAGAAATACGTGCTGCTGCCGAAGATCAGCAGCAGCAGCGCTCCGAAGAGGATGTGATGAAGACAGCCGCGCTTCATCGGCGCTCGGCCCGCTCGACCTTCTCATCGTGAACTTCCACGACCGTTTCCTGGTCGCCGCGGTGCTCCTTGACCGCCGGCGGCAGCGGAATCAGCGCGCGCTTCCAGACGTCTTCCACGCGCTCGGCGAACACGAACTCCAGCTTCTCGCGGGTCTCCTCCGGCACTTCCGTCACGTCTTTGCGATTCCCTTCCGGCAGCACCACGGTGGTGATGTTCGCGCGATGCGCCGCCATCACCTTCTCTTTGATGCCGCCGACGGAGAGCACTTTACCGCGCAAGGTGATCTCGCCCGTCATGGCCACATCGTGACGCACGGGCCGCTCGCCCATGACCGAGGCGATGCAGGTGGCGATGGCCACGCCGGCGGACGGCCCGTCCTTCGGGATCGCACCGGCCGGGAAGTGGATGTGGATGTCCTGCTCGCTGAATTTTTTGTCGTCGATCTCGAGATCGCGCGCCTTCGAGCGGACGTACGAATACGCGGCCGAAACCGATTCGCGCATCACGTCGCCGAGCTGACCGGTCACGGTGGTGCGTCCGCTGCCGGGCATGCGCGTCGCCTCGATGAACATGATCTCGCCGCCGACCTGCGTCCAGGCCAGGCCCGTGGTGACGCCGACCTCGGGACTCCGCTCCGCGAATTCGTGCTCGAATTTCGGCAGCCCGAGATACGTCTCGACATCCGCTTTCGTGACCTTGAACGATGCTTCCGGAGCGGTTTCCGTGGCCACCTTGCGCGCGATCTTGCGCAGCACGGTGGCGAGGTTGCGCTCGAGATTGCGCACGCCCGACTCGGCGGTGTAGTCGTTGATGATCAGCCGGATCGCGTCGTCATCCAGCTCCACCAGCGTCGCGCTGAGGCCGTGGTTCTCGAGCAGCTCCGGCACGAGGTGCTTCGTGGCGATGGCCAGCTTCTCGTTCTCGGTGTAGCCGGTGAGACGGATCACTTCCATGCGGTCGCGCAACGGGCCAGGGATGTTGTCGAGCACGTTCGCGGTGCAGATGAAGAGCGTGTGCGAGAGGTCGTACGGGATCTCGAGGTAGCGATCGACGAAGGCATGGTTCTGTTTCGGATCGAGCACTTCCAGGAGAGCGGACGAGGGATCGCCGCGGAAGTCTTTCCCGATCTTGTCGATCTCGTCGATCATGATCAGCGGATTGTTCACGCCCACCTGGATGTAGCTGGTGATGAGCTTTCCGGGCATCGCGCCGATATACGTCTTGCGATGTCCGCGGATCTCCGACTCGTCGGTGACGCCGCCGACGGCCATGCGCACGAACTTGCGGCCCAGCGCATCGGCGATGGCGGCGCCGAGCGAGGTCTTGCCGACGCCGGGAGGTCCGGTGAAGCAGAGAATCGGCCCCTTGAGATCGCCCTTGAGCTTGAGCACGGCCAGGAACTCGAGCACGCGTTCCTTCACTTTTTCGAGGCCGTGATGCCGCGCATCGAGCACGGCCTCGGCCTGCGCGAGATCGAGACGGTCCTCCGTGTGCTGCGTCCACGGGAGCTGCAGCACGGTGTCGAGATGCCCTTTGATCACCGCGTAGTCGGACGATGACGGCGAGAGCTGTCCGAGACGCGTCACCTCGCGGCGCAGCGTCTGCTTGTGGTCTTCGGCGAGCGGCAACGCTTCGACGCGATCGCGATACGTGTCCGCTTCGCGCTCGGCGGCGCTCCCCTCTCCCAGCTCGTCCTGGATGATGCGCATCTGCTCGCGCAGGTAGTTCTCGCGATCGCGGCGATCGATGTTCGATTGAATCTGGCGCTGCAGCTCGCGATCGACGGTGGCGCGCCCGAGGTCGCGGGAAATGTATTCATTGAGCAGCTCGATGCGCTCGATCGGATTCACGGTCTCGAGCAGGAGCTGCTTCTCTTCCAGCGGGAAGTTGACGAATCCCGAGAGGAGATCGGCGAACGTATCCGGTCCCTCGGCGATGTTCATCTGCAGGATGTTCAGCAGTTCCTTCGAATACTTCGAATCGCTTTCCACGAGCTTCTCGAACAGCGACAACGCGCGGTTCATCAGATGCTCGCTCTTCACGTTCTTCGGGATCGGCCGCGGCGCGATTTCGCGGAGACGCCCTTCGAAGTACGGCTCGTTCTGCACCATCTGCACGAGCTCGACGCGTTGCCGGCCCTGCAGAAACAGCTGGTAACGATCGGCGGAGAGCGGCAGGCGCTGCACGATGGCAGCGAGCACGCCGATCTGCGAGAGATCCTCGGGGCGCGGATTCTCCTTGTCGCCCGTTTTCTGGCAGAACGCGGCGATCAGGTTCTGATCGTCAGGGAGATTCTTCAGCAACCGCACGTTGCGGTCGATGCCCACCTGCAGCGAGAGCACGCCTCCCGGAAAAAGAACGGAAGAGACGAGCGGAATGATGGGCAGACGGCTCGGGACATCGAGCTCCACCCAAGCCTGCGAAGGATTGGTGCCGGACTTAGTACCGCGCGCTGGTTGTGCCATTCGTCCTTTGGTGATGCGCTACACTGACTCGCTCATCCGTACGGGCACGCGAATTGTAGAAAATGCCCCGCGGTTGAACAAATCTTCGATGACTGAACCGATGACGACGGAGGGCTTCTCGGACCCCAGTCTGAAGCGCGCCGACCTGCACTGTCACAGCCGCTTCTCGGTCTTCAAGTATTTCCGCCGCGCCAACACCCGAGACTGCTACAACCCGCCCGAAGACGTCTACCGTATCGCAAAGGAACGGGGGATGTCGTACGTCACTCTGACCGATCACGACTCCATCGACGGCGCAATCTACCTGCTCAACAAGTTCCCCGACATGAAGGATTTCTTCATCGGCGAAGAGGTGGAAACGTACTTCCCGGAGACCAGCCAGCGCATCCATATCGGCGTGTGGGGCCTGAACGAGGAGCAGCACCGCGAGATCCAGCGGCTGCGGCCCAACATCCGCGAGCTCATCCCCTACATGAAATCGCAGCGCCTGATCTTCGGAATCAATCATCTCTTTCAGAACTACCGCATGAAGAACGTCGCGGCACGATACATCGCCGAGCTGCTGGAGATGTTCGATATCTTCGAAGTGGTCAACGGCGCGATGGCGTCGTTCCACAACAGGATGGTCCAGCAGCTGGTCGAGCACGTGAAGCACGAGCACGGCAAGCACGTCTCGATGGTGGGCGGCTCGGATGCGCACACGCTCAAGCACGTCGCGAAGGTGCACACGGTCTCGAAAGGAGAGACCGTCGAAGAGTTCCTCGAAAACATCCGCGCCGGAAACTGCTTCGCCTGGGGCAGTGAGATGCGCTTCCGTGAGCTCGTCGCCGACATCTATCTCCTCACCATGGCCTACCAGAGCGAGATGGGTGCCGACCTCCGTTCGACGAGCTACACCACCATGGACAAGACCATCCAACTCGCCGGCCGCCTGGCTTCGATCCCGACTGCAATCTCAGGACTCCCCGCCGCGATCACCTCGCTGAACTATCTCAAGCAGATCGTGGTGACGAAGGGATTGTCGATGCGCTTCGCGCGGCTGGTGGAGGAGATCCGGCCGGGGTTCATCGGTGGGGAGCGGCGGTAGTCCATGACATTGGAATAGCGCCCTTCCGCCAGATCGAAATGGTGAACGCTCGAAAACCCTTTTCGAATGCGGCGTCCAATCCAGCAATCGAGGTCGGCATGACGAAGAGAGAGAAAATACGACGGGGCTCCGCCCTGACGGTCGCGGCGGTGTTCGTGGTGGCGGGCACCGCCTTTGTCGGTAGCGATGATCCGCGTGTGGTGCAGGCCGGTGCTCTCGTGCCGCCAGTGATCGCGCCCGCGCCGTCGACAGCAGCCGCGCCGGATGCGCCGGTCGTGACAGACGCGCCTGATCAAGAGATTGAAGAGACGGTGGCGCTCATCGAGCTCGACAATGACGAGCGCGCCCGGCTGGCCAAAGAAATGGCGAGCTGGAAGACCCGGCATCCGCGTCAACTGGTGGAAGTCATCGCGAATCTCGCGGAGAAACAGCCTCTTCCGCTGCCGCCGACGTTTCTCCTCTCCATTGCCTGGTCCGAAACGCGCGGAAAAGTGCTCGCCATCTCTCCGGCCGGAGCGGCGGGACTGGCACAGGCGACCCCGTCCGCGTATTTGTCCGAGGGTCTGGACGGGAAGATCTTCGTGACCACCGACTACCTGACCGGCACGCGTGCGTTCATCATGAAGAAGCCGCTCGGCGATGCGCTGACCATTGCCGCGCCGCTGGTCAGGAAGAACACTGCCGCGAATCGCCGGCGCGCGGCCAGCCTCGTCGCCGAGGCCGTCAGGCTGCGTCAGGAAGGCATGGACGAGCTCGAGGCGCTGCGGCCCGTGGCCAATGAGACGTTCTTCCGCAGAATCGCCGAGGGCGACGCGCACAATCTGGCCACGCTGCAGAAGCTGGAGAAACTGATCGAGCGCGGCGCGCCGCCGGCGGAAATGAAAGCGTTTCAGAAGCGCGTCCAGCGCGACTACACGTATCTGCGCAACCTGCAGAGAAACGGCTGGGCGAAATACGCAAAAGCGCTCACCGCCAAACGCGACGCGTTGCTCCGTGCCCACTTCGGGCAGAGTCCCGCCCAGGTGATCGCGAATCGGCCTTACGAAGCCGGCGAATACCTCGGCCGCTCGCTCGACGCCCGTTTCTCGCCTGTCGCAATGGCGGAGTTCCTGGCCGCACACCTGAGCACGAAACAGCAGCAGGCCCGCGAGCTCGGCGTATCGGAGGAGCAGCTCCCCGCCTGGACCGCCGCGCTGTACAACGGAGGCGCCGTGAATGTGAAACGGATGCAGGCCGGCCTCATCCGCTCCCTGCGCGAGACCGACAAGTACATGAAGGCCGTCCCCGCGCGCACAGCGAAGCTCGACCGAGTTCTTGGATAGCGGCGCGTAAGTACGCGAAGGACCGATGATTTTCTCCTCGAACGCCAGTCAAAGAGAGAAACAGCTCAAAAGGAGAGATGATCATGAACACCAACACCATTCGCCTTCACCGTGTCCTTCGCGCCAGGCCTGAGCGCGTCTACCGCGCCTTTCTGGACGCCGGTGCGATGGTCAAGTGGCTGCCGCCGAACGGGTTCACTGGAACGGTTCACGAGCTCGATGCGCGAGTGGGCGGCCGCTACCGGATGTCGTTCACGAACTTCAGCAGCGGCTCCAGTCATTCGTTCGGCGGCGAGTACCTCGAGCTCGTCCCCAACGAGCGGATCCGCCACACCGACAGGTTCGACGATCCGAACCTGCCGGGCGGGATGATCACGACCGTCACACTGACGCAGGTTTCCGTCGGCACCGAGTTGCACGTCGTGCAGGAAGGAGTTCCCGCGGTCATTCCGGCCGAGGCCTGCTATCTCGGATGGCAGGAATCGCTGACCCTTCTCGCGCAGCTCGTCGAGGCGGAGATCCCGGACTGACGAACCCTCATCCGCCTTCGCCGTCTCCTCTCTGATGAGGGGAGACGGCGTCGCGCAACTCCGCGAACAGATCCGCCAGCTGCGCCGCCTGATAGTTCGCATTGAGTCCGCTCGGATTCGGCAGCACCCAGATCTTCGTCCCGCCGATGGTCTCATCCTGCAATCCCATCTTCGCTTTCGGACGACCGAACGCCGTTCGATATGCGCCGGCGCCGACGATGGCGAGGTACCGCGGCGTGTAGCGCTGCACCTTGCGCGCGAGGATCGTTCCGCCTTCGATCAGCTCCCCGCGCGTGAGCTCAGCCGCCGCGGCGGTCGCGCGCGCGACGACGTTCGTGATGCCGATGCCGAGCTTCAGCAGCTCGCGTTGCTCGGAGGGAGAAAACAATCGCGGCATGAACCCCGCGCGATGGAGCGTCGGCCAGAAGCGATTGCCGGGACGCCCGAAGTGCTGCTGCACGGCGGCGGTGTAGAGG
>CAMPKJ010000211.1 GCA_946887105.1 uncultured Acidobacteriota bacterium
CTGCAGCGCCAATCCGCTGCGCGCCGTTGCGCTGGAAGAGCTCGAGCGCTGCCTCGGACTACCCGGCATGACCGGGATCAAGCTGCACCTCGGCAACAGCGGCATCAGCCTGCGCGATCCCGCGCAACTCGCGCGCGTGCAGGAGCTGTTCGCACTCGCGCAGCGGCTGCGCGCGCCGGTGCTGGTGCACATGCGCGCGCGCGGCGGCAGCAGCTACGGCGCCGAGGACGCGCACATCTTCCTCGACAAGGTCGTGCCGTCGGCGCCCGAGATCGAGATCGTCATCGCTCACCTCGGCGCCTCCAGCCCCGGATACCCACCTCAGAACGATGAGGTGATGGCGGTGTTCGCCGCCGCGGCGGTGCGCAACGACCCGCGGATGCGCAACCTCTACTTCGATGTCGCGGCGAACGTCACCGGCGAGGCCACACCCGCCGACGCCGCGCTCGTGGCGCAGCGCATCCGGCAGGTCGGGCCGAGCCGCGTGCTCTACGGATCCGACCTCACGCCGCCCGGCGGAAGCATCCGCGAGGGATGGGAGATCTTCCGAACCAAGCTCCCGCTGACGGCCGCGGAGCTGCAGCAGATCGCGACCAACCGCACCCGCTTCGCGCGTTAGCGGACCAACAAAAAAGCCCGGCAGGCGCCGGGCTTTTTCGTTCTGCAATGCGGGGACGGATCAGGGCTGTGTATCGCCGTTGAATACGTAGAAGTCGGTCGAGCCGATCTCGGTCGTGTTGCCGCCGGAGTCGCGCGTGCGCACGGTCAGGCGGTGGATCGAGTTGGCGAGCTTGCGCGTGTCCATGGTGAACATCCAGCCGGAGAACGACGAGTTCGGGAGCTGCGGGTAGTGATCGCCGACGTCGGGACGCGGGAAGCCGTATTGCGCCTGTCCCATGAACAGACCGTCGACATAGATCTCGACCACCGCGATGCTGGCCTGATCTTCGACCGCCCAGCCGCGGAACGTCGCGTTTCCGGAGAGGTAGTCCTGCCGGGTCGGGAAGTCGATGAAGCCGACCGCGAAGAAATCGAACGCGTCCTCGACGCACTGGAACCACACCGGGATGCCGTCGCGGTTCGGCAACTCCGTGAACGTCTGATCGCGGTCGCCGACGCGCACCGACAGGCGGTGGCTGCCCGGAAGGACGCCGATGTTCAACAGCGTGCCGACGTCGAGCGTGAACATGAAGCCGGCGCGCGGAGCGTCGGGGAACAGCGGGTAGTACCGGGCCACGTCGAAGCGCGGCAGTCCGTAGCAGTTCGCGAAACGTCCCGCCACCACGCCGCAGTCGCGATCGGTGGACAGCCAGGGAACGCCATCGACGAGGAGCTCGACGTACGAAACGCGGCCGACGTCCTCGCGCGTGCCGAGGTCGAGGGCCCAGCCGCGGACGGGCGTGATGTGCTCATTCAAGTTGATGGGCGGAGAAATGATCGGGCCGGTGCTCTCGCCGCAGCCGGTGCCGTAGAGCACCGCGTCGCGGAGCGGCTCATCGAGGAAGCCGAACGGCTTGAGGAACTGATCGTTGTTGATGACCTGCACCGTGCGGCGGCCGATCAGCGCGGGCAGACCCTTGCTGTCGAATGCACGGACCGTCAGGGTGTGCACGCCGTTCTGGATGCGCGTCGAGTCGACGTTGGCCACGAAGCCGCTGAACAGCGCGCCGTCGAATCCGGGGAACGTCGCGCCGACGTCCGGCCGCTGATCGCCGTGAACGGCGTCCTGCAGGATCGTGTCGTCGAGCAGCACTTCGATCTTCTGCAGGCCATCCGCGTCCGCCGCCCAGCCGACCACGGGGAACGCGCCGGAGACGTTGGTGATCCCGCGTCCATCCGGAATGTCGAGCGCGCCGAACGGAGTCTGGTTGATGGTGTTGTTGATGGTGATGGTGCGCCGCCCGAACGCGTGAACTTCGCCGTGCTGGTCGATGGCGCGGACCTCGAAGGTGTGGGGACCGTCGGGGAAGCGGCTGGCCAGGACTCCGGTGGTGAAGCCGGGGCGCGCCGTCTGAATGCCGGGCCAGTCGGGATAGGCCTGCTCGACGTCGATGCGCGGCAGGAACATCACCATGTTGTGGACGAACTGATCGTCGACCCACAGCTCGATCCGGGAGATCTGGTTCGGATCGAGCGCCCAGCCCTTGACCAGGATCATGCCCGAGTGAACGCGCGCCGGATCAGGTGCTTCGACGTCGCCCACAAACGCGAACGTCTGTGCGAAGAGGAACGGCGCGAGAAGCGCCACAGAAGAGAGAACCAGGCCGCGGGTAACCCATCGCCACATAACCCCAACCTCCAACCCGAAGATGACCTTGGTACGAACGGCTAACGCCGACACTACGCCGCTCGGTTCATAAAATCAAATAATCGACGCGAAGTTTATACTACCGCTGGTGAGTTCGCCAAACATCAGCACCGCCATCGACTTAGCCGTAAACCTCGACGACGTCCGCGCCGCCGCCGAACGCATCCGCCCCTGGGTGCACCGCACGCCCCTGCTGACCAGCCGTTCGCTCTCCGAGCGCATCGGCGTGGAAGTGCGCCTCAAATGCGAGAACCTGCAGCGCGCCGGATCGTTCAAAGTGCGCGGAGCGATGAACGCGCTGCTGCAACTCGACGACGATCAGCGCCGCCGCGGCGTGGTTGCCTTCTCCTCCGGAAATCACGCCCAGGGCGTCGCCCTCAGCGCCAAGCTCCTCGGCATCCCGGCCACGATCGTCATGCCGGAGAACTCCGTGCAGTCGAAGGTCGAGGCGACGCTCGCGTACGGTGCGGCGGTCGTGCAGGCCGGAGTGACAGCGGCGACTCGCGACACGGTCGCGCGCGAGATCGCCGACAAGAACGGCGCCGCGGTGATCCCGCCATTCGACGACGAGCGGATCATCGCCGGAGCGGGCACGGCCGCGTTCGAGATCGTCGAGGAGTGGCCCGACGTGACGACCATCGTCGCCCCGCTCGGCGGCGGCGGATTGCTCTCGGGAACGGCCATCGCCGCGACGTCCGACCGGAACGTCGATGTGTTCGGCGTCGAGCCGGCCGCGGGAAACGACGGCGAGCAGTCCTTCCGCAGCGGCACGATCGTGACCATCGATCCGCCGAAGACCATCGCCGACGGCGCGCGCACGCTCGCCATCGGCACGCGCAACTTCGCCATCATCCGCGCGCGCGTCCGCGACGTCGTCAGCGTCGATGACGCCACGCTGCTCGATGCACTGAAGTGGGCGATGTACCGCACGAAGCTGGTCATCGAGCCGACCGGTGCGCTCGGCCTGGCAGCGCTGATGAGCGGGAAAATCAAGCCGCGCGGTGCGGTGGCGGTGATCGTGAGTGGCGGGAACCTGGACTTCTCACTCCTCGGATGAGTGGCTCCCTCTTCGGCGACGACGCCTTCGCTCCGGTCGCACGCGATCCGGGCGCGGACGCGCCGCTCGCCGAACGTCTCCGTCCGGCCACCCTCGATGACGTGGTCGGCCTCGAGGAGATCCTCGGCAAGGGGCGCTTCCTGCGCAACGCCATCGAGAGCGATCGCATCCCTTCGATGATCTTCTGGGGACCGCCGGGCTCGGGCAAGACCACCGTCGCGCGCATCATCGCCAAAACCACCCGCGCGCGATTCGTCCCGTTTTCCGCGACGTCCAGTTCGATCAAGGACATCCGCGCGCTGATGGAAGAGGCGCGCAAGGCGCGGCAGCTGCGCGGCTCGAAGACCATCGTCTTCATCGACGAGATCCATCGCTTCAACAAAGCGCAGCAGGACGCGTTTCTGCCGTACGTCGAGTCAGGCGACATCGTGCTGATCGGCGCGACCACGGAGAACCCGTCGTTCGAGGTCAACTCGGCGCTGCTGTCGCGGTCGAAGGTGGTGATCATCCCCGCGCTCGAGCGCGAGCAGGTGCTCATGATCCTGCGGCGCGCGATGGAGCATCCGAGCGTGCGAACGTTCGAGATCGAGCTCGATGACGCGTCGCTCGATTTCATCGCCGCGACGTCGGCCGGCGATGCGCGTCAGGCGCTCACCAGCCTGCAACTGGTCGTCGAGACCGCATCACGCGAAGACAGCCCGGTCGGCGTCGAGAAGGCGAAGGAGATCCTGCAGCGCCGCTCGCTGATGTACGACAAGTCGGGCGAGGAGCACTACAACATCATCTCCGCGCTCCACAAGTCGCTGCGCAACGGCGACGCCGATGCGGCGGTTTACTGGCTGGTGCGCATGCTCGAAGGCGGCGAGGATCCGATGTACCTCGCGCGGCGCCTCGTGCGTGCGGCCTCCGAGGACATCGGCAACGCCGATCCGCAAGCGCTCGTCTTCGCCATTGCCGTGCAGCAGACCGTGCACTTCCTCGGCATGCCCGAAGCCGGCGTGGCGCTCGCGCAACTGGTCACCTATCTCGCCGCGTCGCCGAAATCGAACGCCGCGTACACCGGCTACGGAGAAGCCGTCCGTGAAGTACGGCAGGGCGACAACCCCGGCGTTCCGCTGCACATCCGCAATGCCCCCACGGGCCTGATGAAAGACCTCGGCTACGGCCGCGGCTATCAGTACGCGCACGACTTCGCAGAGCAGACCGCCGCGATGGAGTGCCTGCCGGAGTCGCTGGCCGGGCGTCGCTTTTACGAGCCGAAGGACGTGGGCTTCGAGAAAGCGATGCGCGAGCGTCTGGAGAAGATGCGCAAGGCACGCGGGAAGGATTGAGCCGCGCCTAGTCCGCGTACGCGTTCGCGCTGACCTTCCGCTCGATCGCCTTCGGCCTGCGATCCTGGCCGAGGTTCACGTAGACCACCTGTGCTTCGGTGACGGTCACACGTTGCGAGGGATCGCCGGCGCGGATGGCCTCGACCACGACTTTGGTCGTGATCGAGGTCGTTCCGATGCGCAGCGTTTCGGTCCAGAAGCTCACCAGGTCGCCGACGAACACCGGCTCGTGAAACACGACCTTGTCCATCGACACGGTGACCATGAACTGCAGACCCTGCCGGCGCGCTTCGATCGCGCCGGCCTGGTCGATGTACGACAGGATCACGCCGCCGAAGATGGTGCCGTGACCGTTCGTATCGCGAGGCATCATGAGCACGCGGATCGCGGGCTCATCCCACTTCGCTGAAATCGCAGTGTCCACTACACGCCCGCCGGCGCCGTCGTCGGCCGGGCGATTTCGTCGTTCAGTTCGATCTCGGCGCCCTCGCGCAGGCGCTTCAGCAGCGTCGCGCGAAGATTGCGCGCCTGCTGGCCCCGCAGCGCGTCGACCGAACTGGCGCGGTTCTCGGCCAGCTCCTGCGGCGTCACCTTCTTCTGCTCGACCACCTGAAACGCGACCGCGCCATTGGCGACCGCGATCGGTCCCTTCAGCTCGCCGACCTGCGCGCTCATCGCTGCTTCGATGAGTGCACCCGCGTCGCCGGGGATGCCCATGACATTCGGGCTGTCGCGTTTGAGGGTCGCTTCGCGCGCCGGCTGTCCGGCAGCCGCGGCGATGTCGTCCAGCGAGGTCTTGCCGGCCATCGTCTGCGCCAGCGAAGCGCGTGCGGCCTCGCGGCCCTTCTCCTGACGCAGGTCCGCTTCGACCTGCTGGCGGATCTCGTCGAGCGGCGTCAGACCGGCCTGGCGCACGCCTTCGACGTACGCGATGGCGATACCGCGCGGCGTGCCGACCAGATCGCTGACCTCGCCCGGCTTGGCCGAGAACACCCACTCGGAGAGCACCGGGTTGTTGCCCAGGCCGCCGATCGGCTGATTGCGGCCGAACCAGCCGCTGTCGTTCGACGTGACCTTGTCATTCGCATGCGCGACGAACTCGTTCGCGTTCGCCGGCTTCTTGTTGCGCAGGACCGCCTTCAGGCGCTCGGCCTCGCTGCGGCCGATCTGCTTGGCGCGCTCACCCTGCACGAATGGCGTCAGCTCTTCCCGCACCTGCTCGAACGGGCGCGTCGACTCGGTGCGGCGCTCGGTCACCTTCACGATGTGATAGCCGTACTCGGGCGAGCGGATCGGCTCGCTGATCGTATTCAGCGGCACCGAGAAGATGGCCTGTTCGAATGGCTGGACCGTCTGGCCCATCTCCACCCATCCCATGTCGCCGCCGTTGCCGGAGGACGACGGATCGTCCGAGTTCGCCTGCGCCAGTGCGCCGAAGTCGGCGCCGCCGCGCAGCTGCGCGACCAGCGACTGCGCCTTCGCGCGCGCCGCCGCGTCGACCGCGGGCGCGGCCTGCGGATCGACTTTCACCAGGATGTGCAGCACCTTCGCCGCGGCGGGCTGGCGATAGCGCGCCTTGTTGGCGTCGTAGTAGTTGCGCAGCTCCTGCTCGGTCGGAACGACCTGGCTGCGGATGCGCGCCGTGTCGGAGAGCAGGTAACGCACCTTGCGCTGTTCGGCGTGCGTGTACTTGGACGTATTGGCTTTGTAGTACGCCTCGACGTCCGCCGGCGTCACGGTGATGCTGGCGGCCTGCGTCGCGGCGGGCAGCAGCACGTAACGGATCTTCGCGTTTTCGTTCGTGCGGCGGTACTCCGCTTCCGCGGCTTTCGGCGAGATCACCAGCGAGCTGGCCAGCGCGCTCTCCATCTTCGAGAGCGTGATCTCGCGCGCCAGGTCTTCCTCGAACGCGGCCGTGTTCGGGTAACCGAGGCGGCCGACCACGTAGTTGCGGTACAGCTCCATGCCGACGAACTTACCGTCCGGCATGAAGGTGGGCATGCTCAGGAGCTTCTTGCGCACCTCTTCCGGAGACGCGTCGAGATTCATCCGGCGCGCTTCCTGCGCCAGGAGGCGCTGATCGACGAGCGAGTCGAGGACCTGCTTGGGGAGACCCATCTGCTGGGCCATCTCCGGCGTGAACTGCTGTCCGTACATCTGCTCGTACATCTGCTCGAGATTCGCGAGCGCACGGTAGTAGTCGTTGACGGCGATAGTTTCACCGTTGACGCGCGCGGCGAAGGCGCGGGTATCGGGGGCGCTGCCGCCGATGCTGCTGCCGCCGAGGCCCATGTCGATGAAGACGAATCCGAAAATGAACGCCGCCACCACGGCGATGAGGATCCACTTCAAGTGGTGAAAGCTGTCACGCATTACTTTGAGCATGAAGGACTACCTTTCGGGGCGAATGGAGGTGTGTGGTCGAGGTTGCAGAAAAAGCGGCGCAGTTTACCTATTCCCGGCACCAACGCCAACCGTCGCGTCCTTCGTGCTATAACTCGGCGCGCCGTCCATGGCCAAGAACAGGAAGCAAAGCGGCATCGATGTCGACTGGTATCTGATCTCGATCGAGCGTCTCAAACAGATCGGGCTGGTCGTGGTTCTTCTCCTGCTCGCCGGAGCGGGCTGGTGGTTCTGGCACAACCAGAAGGGCAATCCGAAGAGCAACGCCGAGTCCGCCATCGCTCAGGCGAGGCAGGCGCTCAATGCCGTCGCTGCCGCGCCCGACTTCAACGCGCACCGTACGGAGTTCAACCGCGCGCAGGGGAAGCTCGATGAAGCGATCGCCCATCTCAACGGCACCCGTTTCGAGCAGGCCCGCGACTCCGCCGTCGTGTCGCTGACCATCAGCCGCGGCGCGCTCAACGTCTCCGATCCAGAAAGCGACGCGCAGTTCCTCACCGTGGAAGGGAACGTCGAGTACCAGAAGGGCGCTTCGGGCGAATGGAAGGACGCCGACCCGCGGCTGCAGCTCGTCAACGGCGACTGGGTGCGGACGGGCCCGCGCGCATCCGCCGAGCTGATCTTCTCGAACGGCTCGCTCTACACCGTCGGTCCGAACGCGCTGCTGGAGATCTTCTCGACCGTCAACGCGCAGACCAGCCAGAAGTCGACCGTCGTGCAGATGCGCATCGGCTCCGTCGAGGTCGCCACGGCCGCCGATGACACGTCGACCGTGCGCACGCCGGGCACACAGGTGGTGGTGGAGTCGGAGTCGACCACGCACGTCGGTGTCGATCCCGGCAAGGCGACCGCCGTCGTGGCCACGCGCGGCGCAGCCTCGGTCGCACCGGCCAGCGGCGGACCATCCGTGCGGCTCACCGCGGGCGAGAAGGTCAGCAGCACCGCCGAGGGAGCGCTGTCGCCGGTCAAGAAACTGGTGATGGCGCCGGCGCTGCTGTCGCCGGGAGACAATCAGGTCTTCCAGCTCTCACCCGATCTCCAGGTCGACCTGATCTGGGACAAGCGCGAGGGCGCCACCGGATACATGCTGCAGGTCTCGCGCTCGCGGCTTTTCTCGACGCAGGAGATCAACACCAAGCGCACCAAGACCAACGCCGTGGCGCGGGCGACCAAGGAAGGGGCGTTCTACTGGCGCGTCGCGGCAATCGGACCGGATGGCGACGTCGGTCCGTTCTCCACGTTCCGCCGTTTCCGCGTCAGCGGCGGAGGGACGAGGCCGACCTCGGATCGCACGCCGCCGAAGCTGGTCATGAAGCAGCCCTTCCACGTCGGCAGCCAGTACTACACCATCTCCGGCAGCACCGAGCCGGGTGCCACGGTGTTCATCAACGACGAGGAAGTGGACGTCGAATCGACCGGCGCATTCCAGAAGCTCATCGCGCTCGATAAGATCGGGCCGAACTCGATCGTCATCAAGGCGATTGACGCGGCGGGCAATCAAACGGTGGACACGCAATCGGTGATCGTGGAAGAGTAGCGCCGCCAACCAACTGGACCTCATTTTGCACCCCGGCCCCGCGGCCACCTACGTAACTCAAGCAAGGAAACGACAAACCGAATGGCTGTGAAATCGCTCCTCTCGATGTTCTCG
>CAMPKJ010000212.1 GCA_946887105.1 uncultured Acidobacteriota bacterium
GCGCTGCTGATCAATCTCGCCGTGCTGTTGCAGGGGCTGCAGTTGCATCAGGGACTGACGGTCCTGGAGTTCGGCGCCGGCACCGGATGGCTGTCGCGCATGCTCACGCAGCTCGGTGCCGAGGCGATCGTGATGGATGTCTCGCCCACCGCATTGCGGATCGCCGAGGAGTTGTACCGGCGGCAGCCGGTCATCGGCGAGCGGCCCACGCCGCGCTTCCTGCGATTCGATGGCACGCGCATCGACCTGCCGGATGCGAGCGTCGATCGCATCGTCACGTTCGATGCCTTCCATCACGTGACGAACGAGGCGGCAGTGCTCGCCGAGTTTGCGCGCGTGCTCCGCCCCGGCGGCATCGCCGCATTCGCGGAGCCCGGACCGCATCACTCGAAGTCGGCGCAATCGCAACACGAGATGCGCACGTACGGCGTCGTCGAGAACGACGTCGACATCGCCGCGATCTGGGCCGCGGCGCAGGCGGCGGGCTTCACGGACATCCGCCTCGCGGCGTTCAACGTCCCGCCCTTTCACGTGACGCTCAATGAGTACAGCGATCTGCTCGGCGCGCACAGGACGTTCCTGCGATGGGCGAATCACACGCGCCTGTTCATGACCAACGTGCGCGATTTCTTCCTGTACAAAGGAACGCCCGTGCGCGACAGCCGCGATGCGACAGCGCTCGGCGGACGCCTCCGCGTCACCGTCGACGGTTCGCACGTGCACGCGCTCGTCGAGAACACCGGCACCGGCAAATGGCTGCGTGGAACCGAGCCCGTCGGCGGTGTAGGCCTCGGCTGTCATCTGTTCGACGAAAAGGGAACGCTGCTCGATTACGAGCTCTATCGCGAGCCGTTGCCGCGCGACGTCGAGCCGGGAGAAACCATCGAACTGGATTACGAGCTGCCGCCGCTGGCCGCGGGGACGTACACGCTGGAGTTCGATCTCGTTGCGGAGCGCGTGCTCTGGTTTTCACAGGTAGCGCGCGCGCAGGTGGAACGCGTGCGGGTCACGTACGGCGGATCGGCGAAACATTCGTGAGCATCCGCCGGATCGCCCCATCCGCGCGTGCGTCTTCGAGGCTCATCCTGAACTTGTGACGCCAGCTGCGCTCCGGCACGCCGGGCACGTTCTGCGGCTCGAGCTCGCCCCAGAGGTCCTCGAGATTGATCAGCACGATCTCGGCGCGACTCCTGGCGAGGTACGACAGCACCGCTTCGAGCGCGGTGCGCGCTTCGCTGGCCGGTCCGTCGACGAGCGACTGCATGATCGCGCGCTTCATTCGATCGCGTGCGTCGCGCTCGCGTCGCGCACCCGCGTCATCGAGCAGTCCCATCGTCACGCGATCGTCGACGTCGTTTGCCGCCCACCACGCCGCGAACGTCGGCATGTCGTGCGTGTTGATGCTCGCGACCGAGTCGGCGGGCGGCGTCTGCAACGGCGGGGTGTCCGGCCGCGCCTCGTATTGCACGACGTACATGCGCCGCAGCCCGTGTTTGCGCATCATCCTCGGCACTTCAGGCGGAACGGTGCCGAGGTCTTCGCCGACGATCGTGCAGCCATGGCGCCGCGACTCGAGCACCAGGATCGCGTACAGCTCGTCCGCGCGATACCGGACGTACACGCCGTCCTTCGCGGAGCTGCCGGACGGGATCCAGAACAGGCGATGCAGTCCCATCACGTGATCGACGCGCAGGATCCCGGCGTGCGAGACGTGATGGCGGATCGCGGCGCGGAAGTATTCGTACCGTTCCTCGCGAATGGCGTCGGGATCGAACGGCGCGAAGCCCCAGTTCTGCCCCTTCGTGAAGAAGAGATCGGGCGGCGCGCCGGCCGAGACGCCGCGCGCGAAGATGTGCGCGTAGCGGCGCGCGTCGTATCCGGCGGGATTCACGCCCAGCGGAAAGTCGAGATAGAGACCTGACCCCAGCCTGCGCGCGGCGTTCGCGACCTCGCGCATCTGCTGTGCCATGCGGTACTGCACGTAGAGGTGATAGCGCAGGTCCCCCATGAACTGGGCGTAGTCGCGCGCGTCCTCGCTGAAACGATGGAACTCGAGAGTGGGGATGAATCGCTCCGCGCAGCGCTCCAGCACGCGGCGTTTCTCGCGGCGCACGCCCGGGTAATCGACGAGACGCGTCTGCTGCAGATGCGCGATCGTGCCGTCGTCGGCATCGCCCGGTTGCAGCTCGGGCAGACGGGTGACGTCGAGGTACATCTCGTTCCAGAACAGCCGGCTGGCGGGCGAGTACGGGCTCGGCTCGTCGTCGAGCGCGGCCAGCATCGGCAGCGTGGCCACGACACCGCCACCGTGATGATCGACCCAGCTCGCGTACGCCAGCAGATCGCCGAGATCGCCCGCGCCCCAGCTGCGATGGGTGTGCGCGGCGTAGAGCGGCACGAAGATGCCCCACGTTCGTTCGCGCGGCGCGAACGCCTTCATCGGCGCGGCGATGACGAACGTCTCGTGAGCGCCATTCAACGTGAGCGTGTGGTAGCCGGGCGGCAGCGGTCGATCGAGCGTGATCGTGCCGCCGAGGGTGTCGGTGCGGCCGGAGCGCCACGACCCGTCTTCGAGCGCGAGATCCCACTCCACGTGCGTGCCGCCGGGAAGCTCGACGTCGATGGTGCGATCGTTCCCCCACAGCACCGACACCGGCTCGACGACGCGCCTCTCGCGACGCCGTTCCGCGGCTGCATCGACCGGCACGCCCGCGCGCTTTTCGATCGCGGCCACGAGCGCATCGCGGCTCGCGCGCTGCTTCGCGCCGGCCGCGTCCGTGTACTCCGTTTCGATCGCATATTGCCGCGCCAGATCGCGCAGCGATGAAGTGCGCATGCCGGCAGTGCAGGTTGCAGATTCGAGGCCGCCGATTGGGCGTCGGGCTTTGGGCAGTAGGCGTTCGGGAGGTGTCGCTCGGGCGATCGGTTTCGCCCACGCGGCAGCGCCCAAACGCCTACCGCCCAACGCCTCCCGGCGCGGCCGCCAGTGCGCATTGCTGTGCGTGAGTTTGCAGATTCGAGGCGTGATGGGCGTTGGGCGCTGGGCGGCGGGCGTTCGTGAGGTGTCGCTCCGGCGATCGGTTTCGCCCAGGCGGCAACGCCCGAACGCCTACCGCCCAACGCCCCGCGTCGCAGCCGCCGGTGCGCGTTGCTGTCGCGTGAGTTTGCAGATTCGAGGCGCCGATTGGGCGTTTAGCGCCAGGCGGTGGGCGCTTGGGAGGTGTCGCTCCGGCGATCGGTTTCGCCCAGGCGGCAATGCCCAAACGCCCACCGCCCAACGCCTCGCAGCGCAGCCGCGCGTCAGCCGCGGATCTGCAGCATCTGCGCGGCCACGCTCACGGCGATCTCATGCGGGTGGCTCGAGCCGATCTCCAGTCCCACCGGGCAGAAAAACGCCTTCGTGCTTTCCGGCGGGAGTCCCGCGTCGAGGACGTCCTGGCGCAGGCGTTTCGCTTTGGCGTTGCTGCCGATCACGCCGAGGTACGGGAACGTGCGCGTGCGCAGGATCTCGATCAGGATCGGCTTGTCGGTGGTATGCCCCATGGTCATCAGCAGCACGAACGAGCCCTCGGGGATGGACGCGACCTGCGAGGGCATGTCGGGCGCGAGCACCTTCGTCACCTTCGGCGATGACGGCAGGCGCGATAGCCATTCCTCGCGCGGATCGATGCAGGTGATGCGGCAGTCGAGCGTTTTCAGGATGTCGATCACCGCCTGCGCGACGTGGCCCGCGCCGAAGACGACGATGTTCCAGCGCGTGACGTTGAATGCCTCGAAGTACACCCGCACGATGCCGCCGCAGGTCATGCCGATGTCTTTTTCGAGCGACCATTGATAGAAGCGCGTCTTCGGTGCCGCGTCGTCGGCGAGCATCGCTTGCGCTTCCTGGATCGCGCGCATCTCGACCTTCCCGCCGCCGACCGTCCCGTGCACGCGCCCCTGCGCGGTCACGAGCATCTTCGCGCCGCGATCCTGCGGCGTCGATCCCATCGTGTCGACGACCGTCACCGCCACGAACGGTGTACCCGATTCGGCGAGCTCGTTCTGCGCTTCGAAGAAGGTGGGCATCGTGTGAGAGTTCCTCGGAGTTCCTCGGTTCCTCGGAGTTCCTCGGGGGTCGGCGTCTCACTCCGAGGAACCGAGGCACCGAGGAACTCCGAGGAACCGCTCCCAGTATGCTACTCAACGCATGCGCATCCGATCCACTCGCGTCGTCACTCCCGCCGGCGTCATCGCCGCGACCCTTCATCTCGACGGCCCGAGCATCGCAGCGATCGAGCACGACGCTCCTGCCGACGTCGATTACGGCGATCTGGTGATCATGCCCGGCCTGGTCGACTCGCACGTACACGTCAACGAGCCGGGGCGTACGGAGTGGGAAGGCTTCGCGACGGCCACCGCTGCGGCCGCCGCCGGCGGAATCACCACCATCGTCGACATGCCGCTCAACTCTTTGCCCCCCGTCACCTCGGTCGCAGCGCTGGAGGAAAAGCAGCGCGTTGCGCGCGGCGACGTGCACATCGAGCTGTGGGGCGGCGTCGTTCCGGGCAACACCCGCGAGTTGCGGCCGATGCTCGAACGCGGCGCGCGCGGCTTCAAGTGTTTTCTCGTGCACTCCGGCGTCGACGAGTTCCCGAACGTCTCGGAGCGCGAGCTGCGGGAAGCGGCCACGGAGCTCGCACCGACCGGCGCTCCGCTGCTCGTGCATGCGGAACTGCCGGAGCACATTCACGCGCCGCACGGCGATCCGCACGAATACGCGACCTATTTGCACACGCGTCCGAATGCAGCCGAGGATGCGGCCATCGAGCTCTTGCTGCGCGTGTGCCGCGACACCGGCGCGCGGATGCATGTCGTGCATCTCTCGTCGGCCAGTGCGATCGCGATCCTGCGCCGCGCTCGCGAAGAACGGTTGCCGCTCACTGCGGAGACCACGCCGCACTATCTCCACTTCGACGCGGAGTCGGTGCCGCGCGGGCGCACGGAGTTCAAGTGCGCGCCACCGATCCGCGAGCACGAGAATCGCGAGCAACTCTGGCGCGGGCTGTCGTCCGGCATCATCGATCTCGTGGTCAGCGATCACTCGCCGTGTACGCCCGAGCTGAAGCGCAACGACTTCATCGATGGATGGGGCGGCATCGCGTCGTTGCAGTTCGTGCTGCCGATCGTCTGGTCGAACGCCCGTCCGCGAGGATTCGATCTGCCGGACCTCGCACGCTGGTGCAGCGAAGCGCCCGCGCGGCTGGCGGGACTGCAACGCAAAGGCGCGATCGCGACCGGCAACGATGCGGACTTCGTGGTCTGGTCCCCCGAGGAGACCTTCACCATCACGAAGGAGATCATCCGGCACCGCCACAAAGTGACGCCCTACCTCGGCGCGACATTGCAGGGTGTGGTGAAGGAGACGTGGGTGGCGGGCCGTGCATTAAACTCCGCGCCGTGAAAGATCTTCTCGATCTCGCCTCCGAACGCCTCGGCGGCAGCGTGCTCTACGCGAACGACGACTACTTCGCCGAGAAGGAAAACCTGCTCAAGCCGTCGAAGCCGGTCTGGAAAGAACACGAATACACCGACCGCGGGAAGTGGATGGATGGTTGGGAGAGCCGCCGCAAGCGCGTGCCGGGTCACGACTTCGCGATCATTCGATTGGGATTGCGCGGCGTCGTACGCGGTGTGGTGGTCGACACGGCGTTCTTCCGGGGCAACTATCCGGAGTCATGCTCGATCGACGGGACGGCGATGCGCGTCGATGCGCCGGTCGAGCAATTGCTCGATGCGGAATGGCGCGAGATCTTGCCGCGCTCGCCGCTGCAGGGCGACAGCGAGAATCCGTTCGAGGTCTCGTTCAACGATGCGGTCACGCATCTTCGCTTCAACATCTTTCCCGACGGCGGCGTGGCGCGCCTGCGCGTGCACGGCGACGTGGTGCCGGAGTGGCGTCTGGCCGGTGGACTCGGAAACGAGCTCGATCTCGCGGCGGCCGAGAACGGCGGCGACGTACTGAACTGCAGCGACATGTTCTTCGGTCCGAAGCACAACCTGATCATGCCCGGGCGCGCGCACAACATGAGCGATGGGTGGGAAACGCGACGCCGCCGCGGCCCCGGTCACGATTGGGTGATCGTGAAACTGGCCACCGAAGGACAGGTGCGCCGCATCGAGCTCGACACGAATCACTTCAAAGGAAACTTCCCCGACACGGCATCGATCGAAGGATCGCGCGACGGCGAGACGTGGACCGAGCTGCTGCCGCGCACGAAGCTGCAGGCACACACGCGGCACTTCTTCATCGACGAGCTCGCGACCAGCGGGCCGTTCACGCAGCTGCGCCTGAACGTCTATCCCGACGGCGGCGTGAGCCGGATGCGCGTCTGGGGTGTGGCGACGGCAGCAGGACGCCGCGCCGCCGTGGTCCGCCGCGTGAACACGCTCTTCCATCCGCGCGAGCTGCTGCAGGTGTGCGCGTCGAAGGAGTGGGCGATGCGCATGTACGTGGCCCGTCCATTCCCGGACTGGGAGAGCCTGGTGTACGTCGCGAGGCAGGTCTGGGAACGGCTCGATGACGAGCATCGGCTGGAGGCATTCGCCGGACATCCGCGCATCGGCGAGCGCAAGGCCGGCTGGTCGTCGCAGGAGCAGAGCGGGACGCGCGGCGCGTCGGAGGAAACGATGCGCGCCATCGCCGAAGGAAATCGCGCATACGAAGAGAAGTTCGGCTTCATCTACCTCGTCTGCGCGACGGGACGCTCCGCGGATGAGATGCTCGCGAATCTGAACGAACGCCTGACGCACGATCGGCGCACGGAGCTCGACATCGCCGCCGCGGAGCAGGCGAAGATCATCGAATTGCGTCTGGAAAAGCTGGTGATGTGATGGCTGGAATCACGACCCACGTGCTCGACACCGCGAAGGGCAAACCGGCCGCCGGCGTGGCAGTGACGCTGTTCTTCGGCAAGGACGTTCTGTTCGACGGCGAGACGGATGCGGACGGCCGCGCGCGCGTGCTCGATCCCGATCGCATGAAGCCGGGCGTGTACCGCATCGTGTTCGACACCGGCGCGTACAACGTGGGCGGATTTTTCCCGGAGGCGGCGATCGTGTTTCGCGTGGACGACGCAGCGCAGCACTATCACGTGCCGCTGCTGCTCAGTCCCTTCGGGTATTCGACGTATCGGGGAAGCTGATGGCTGGGCGGACGGGCGGTACCAGCCACATGCTGGTGCCGCCCATCCCCCAGGTCCCTCGACTACGCTCGGGATGACAGCGCGGGCACGATCCACGTGCGGCCGCCGACGTTCACCGTCTCCGCGCTGAATCCGAACAGCGTCTCCATCACGCCGGGCGTCATGACCTCGGCCGGTGTGGCGTCGAGTGCGAGCGCGCCGTTCTGCATCACCAGCATGCGGTCGCTGTGAGCGGCGGCCCAGTTCAGATCGTGCGCGGCGAAGATCACCGTGCAGCCGGTGCGGTCGACGACGTCGCGGAGCAGTTTCGCGAACTGCTGCACGTGCGAGAGGTCGAGCGCGGCCAGCGGCTCGTCGAGCACGATCAGTTGCGGCGTGCCGGCCAGCACCCGCGCGAGGAAGACCCGTTTGCGCTCGCCGCCGCTCATCTCATCGAGATAGCGGTCCGCGAGATGCACGGCATCGCACAAAGCGAGCGCGCGCGAGGCTTCTTCCCAATCGCGATCCGTTTCCCACGCGAAGCGTCCCAGATACGGCGCGCGGCCGGAGACGACCACGTCGATCGCGCGCATCGGAAAGCCGGGATCGGGATCCTGCGGCAGATATCCGGCGCGGCGCGCGTACTCCTTCGCGTTCCATTGCGGCAGCGGCTTCCCTTCGAACGACACCTCGCCCGCATGCGGCGTGTAGACGCGCGCGATGAGCTTCAGCAGCGTCGATTTGCCGGAGCCATTCGGGCCGGTCAACGCGATGAGCTGCCGCGCGCCGATCTGCACGCTCACATCGCGCACCGCGCCGACGTCGCCGTACGCATACGACACGTGCCCGAGCGCGAGCATCAGCGTTCCCTCCGCAGCAGCGAGAGAAAGAACGGCACGCCGAGGATGGCCGTGAATGCGCCGATGGGCAATTCCGCGCTGGTGATGAGCGTGCGCGACAGCAGGTCGGCACCGATCACCAGGATCGCGCCGCCGAGTCCGCACAGCGGCAGCAGATAGCGGAAGTCGCGGCGCCACATCAGGCGGATCAGATGCGGCACGAGCAGTCCGACGAATCCGATGATGCCGCTGACGGCCACCGCCGCGCCGGTGATGATCGACGCGGTGCCGAAGCCGATCAGCTTCACGCGCTCGACGTCGACGCCGCGTGCCTTCGCGTCTTCCTCGCCGAACGCGAGCAGGCGGAGATCGTTCGCGATGAATGCGAGCACGAGCATCGCCGTCAGCAGAGGGATGGTCACGACCGTGACGTCCGTCCAGGTCGCGGCGGAGATGTTGCCCATCATCCAGCGCAGCGCCGCGGTGAGGTCCGCCTGCCGCGACAGCGAAAACGCGATCAGGATCACGGCGGAGAAAAACGCGTTGAGCACCAGTCCGGAGA
>CAMPKJ010000213.1 GCA_946887105.1 uncultured Acidobacteriota bacterium
GACGTGACGAAGGAAGTGTTCGGCGAGGACGGCGGCCACGCCGGCTGGAACGAGACCGCGATGGTGCAGGCCGTCGATCGCACGCTCGTGCATCCCGAGCGTTACAGCGACAAGCTCGCCACCGCGTATCCGGCTCCGAATACGTGGAGCGCGGTGCCGTTTCCGTCGTCCATCGGGCTCTATCAGCCGGGACAGGGATATCCGAAATTCGATCAGAAGAAAGCGGACGAATACTTCCGCAAGGTGAACGACAAGGTCTTCGCGCTGATCCGCGACACGATCGCGAAGTGGGACGAGGCCGGACTTTGATCCGCCGCGTGTGCGTGTTCTGCGGCTCGAATCCCGGAAACGATCCGGCGTTCGTCGAAGCGGCGCAGGAGCTGGGGCGCCTCTTCGCGCGCGAAGGGATTGCGCTGGTCTACGGCGGCGGCAGCGTGGGCCTCATGGGCAAGCTCGCCGATGCCGTGCTGGAATCGGGCGGGGAAGTGATTGGCGTGATTCCGCATGCGCTGTGGGCGCGCGAGGTCGGACATCGCGGCCTCACCGATCTGCGCATCGTCGACACGATGCACGAGCGCAAGGCCATGATGGCCGATCTCGCCGACGCCTTCGTCGCGCTGCCCGGCGGTCTCGGCACGCTCGAAGAGATCTTCGAGATCTGGACCTGGGCGCAGCTCGGCCTGCACCAGAAGCCGGTCGGGTTTCTCGACGTGAACGGCTTCTACACGCCGCTCATGGACTTTCTCGACCGCGCCGTGCGCGCGCGTTTCGTGAGAGACGAACATCGCGCCATCGCCCTGCTCGCGCGCGATCCGGAGGCGCTGTTGCGGCGGTTCGATTCCTGGCAGCCGCCGCGGGTGCAGAAATGGATCACGCGGGAGGAAACGTGATGCGCGGCAATGCCCCGGCGGGCGATTGCGTTTTCGTTCGCCGATGAACAAAGACATCGATTCGCGCCAGGACATCGACGCGCTCATGGTGCGGTTCTACGGCAAGGCGATGACCGATCCGGTCATCGGTCATCTGTTCACGGACGTGGCGAAGCTCGATCTCGAGCATCATCTGCCGGTCATCGGCGATTTCTGGGAGAGCACGCTTTTCGGGACCGGCGTCTATAGCAGGCACGGCCGCAATCCGCTGCTCATTCATGCGGAGCTCGATCGCCAGGAGCGGTTGAGGCCCGAGCACTTCCAGCGCTGGCTGGCTCTCTTCCGGGAAACCGTGGACGAATCGTTCGCCGGCATGCGCGCCGAGTACGCCAAGCAGCGCGGTCACGCGATTGCCCAGCGGATGCAGCAGTACCTCCTGACATCAGCGCGTCCGACCGCGAACGCTAGTGTGGTGTCTCGCAAATAGCGATGCGTTCCTCGACGCGCTGAAGGCGCGCTTGCTTCGCTGCCGCTCCTCCACGATGACACCGCATCGCCTGCGTCGCGCCGGCTCGCCATCGAGCCTCCATCGCGCCGAATCACGCACAGCTATTTGCGAGACACCACACTAGTACGTGACCCTGTGGTAGTACTTGAACTTCACCCGCTGATTGTTCTGCATGATCGGGTAGAACTTCGCGCTCTTCAGCGCGTTCGTGTTCTGCGCTTCCAGCGCGGCTGAGCCGGTGGTGTTCGAGATCGTGCGCACCGTCACGACGTCACCATCCGAGTTCACGTCCGCTTCGAGATAGATCTCGCCGCGCGCGCTCGGAGCGGAGACGGGCATCGGCATGACCCGGAACTTCGGCTGCGGATTGTCTTCCGCCTGCTGCCTGCCTGCCGCGTCGGTGAGGTCGGCCGCGCGCGCCCAGCCGGAGCCGTCGCCGCTGCGCACTTCCACCCATTCGCCTTTGTCCGCGAGGACCGAGATCGACTCGCCGTTCTGGTAGGTCACGAGCACCGGCGCGCTGTCGTTCGGCTGCTCGCGCACTTGCAGGTCCGGCGCGCCGACGTAGCGGATGGCGATCGCCTCGCGTGTGTCGACGGGCGTCGTGTCGGTGACCGGCGTTTCCTGTTTGCAGGCGGCAGCGAGGAGGACCAGCAGCGCGAGGCGTTTCATGCGCGGACGATAGCTGCAAAGTCGCAAAGTCTCAAAGTCGCAAAGTCTCCAAGGTGTTGCCGCCGAGGTCTTTACGACTTTGCGACTTTGTGACTTCCCACCGGACATCTGTCCGCGGACATCTGTCTCGCGCCGCCTGTGCCGGACACGCTAAACAACTGAAAATGCAGGGGCGTGCGGTGGCATCGGCGTTGCGCTGGTGCGGCATCGATGATTCTCGACAGCTCTTCCATGGACCGCCCGGTCGCGGTGCAGCGCAATCCGCGCAGGATTGCGGCCGTTGCCGGCGGTCTCGTGCTCCTCGCCATCAGCCTGATGGCGTTCCCCTCGATCCGGCGATGGGCGCGTGCCGATCGCGCCGTGGACGCGAAGACGTTGCGCTTCGCGACCGTGACGCGCGGCGATCTGCTGCGCGATCTGAGCGTGCAGGCGCGCGTGGTCGCGTCGCTGTCGCCGACGCTCTTCAGCGCCGGACAGGGCATCGTCACGTTGCGCACGCGCGCCGGCGCGCAGGTGAAGCAGGGCGACGTGCTGGCCGTGATCGACTCGAAGGAGCTGCTGGCCGCGCTCGATCAGGCGCAGTCGCAACTGCTCTCGGGACGCGCGGAGCTCGACCGCCAGCGCATCGTCACACGCCAGTCGCAGTTGCGCGCGCAGCAACAGGTGGAACTGCTCACGCTGCGCCTGGCAGCGGCGAAACGGCAGCTCGAGCGCGTCGAGCGCACGTTCCAGGAAGGTCTCAGCAACCGCGCCGACTACGAAACCGCGCAGGACAACGTGCGCATCGCGGCGATGGAGCTCGAACAAGCCAGGAGTGAGCTGTCCCTCTCCCGCGAGACCCTCGGATTCGAAGTGGCCACGCGCGAGCAGCAGGTGCGGCGCCAGGAATCGGTTGCGGGCGAACTGCAGAAGCGCGTCGACGACCTCACCATCCGCGCGCCGTTCGACGGCATGGTGGCCACGGTCGCGGTGCAGGATCGCGATGCGGTCGCGCCGAATCAGCCCGTCCTGACCGTCGTCAATCTCGATTCGCTGGAGCTCGAGATCGGATTGCCGGAGGAGTACACGACCGAGACCACCATCGGCACGCCGGCGTCGATTCTCTTTCTGGGACGCGAGTATCCGGGACGCGTGACCGCGATCTCGCCGGAAGTGATCGACAACCAGGTCGTGGCCACGGTGGCGTTCGACGGCGAAAAGCCGCAGGGCCTGAAGCAGAACCAGCGCCTGACCACGCGGTTGACGTTCGAGTCGAAACGAAACGTCGTGAAAGTCGCGCGCGGTCCGTTCCTCGAGGCGGAGAGCAGCCGCGCCGCGTACGTCGTCGACGGACAACTGGCCACGCGCCGCGAAATCGAAGTCGGCGCGAGCAGCGTCAGCGAAATCGAGATCGTGCGCGGGCTCGAAGAAGGTGAATCGATCGTCCTCTCGGATACCAGCTCGTTCAATGACGCAAAGACCGTGATGTTGCGATGACAGGCGGTTCCTCGGGTGCCTCGGTTCCTCGGAGTTCCTCGGAGGAGGCAGCACCCGAGGAACCCGAGGAACCCGAGGAACGACAAGGAGAAACTGCATGCTCCAGATGAGCCACATCAAAAAGATCTACCGCACCGAATCGATCGAGACGCACGCGCTTGAAGACCTCTCGCTCAGCGTCACCGCCGGCGAGTTCGTCTCGGTGACCGGTCCCTCGGGATCGGGCAAGACCACGTTCCTGAACGTGGCCGGCCTGCTCGATACGTTCGACTCCGGCACGTACCTGCTCGACGGCAAGGACGTGAGCCGGTTGTCGGATCGCGAGATGTCGCAGATCCGCAATCGCACGATCGGATTCATCTTCCAGTCGTTCAATCTGATCCCCGACCTGAACGTCTTCGACAACGTCGACGTGCCGCTGCGCTATCGCGGCATGCCGGCCGCCGAGCGCAAACAACGCATCGAGCGCGCCGTGGAGATGGTCGGACTGTCGGCCCGGCTGCGCCATCTGCCGTCGCAGCTGTCTGGCGGTCAGCAGCAGCGCGTGGCCATCGCACGCGTGCTGGCGGGCGATCCGAAACTGATCCTCGCCGACGAGCCGACCGGAAACCTCGACTCGGTGATGACGCGCGAGATCATGGATCTGCTGGAAAGGATCAACGGCGACGGCACGACCATCGTCATGGTCACGCACAGCCCCGAATGCGCCGAGCGCGCGCACCGCCAGCTGCACGTGTTCGACGGCCGCGTGGTCGACCTCGAGCGCCCCCGGGTCACGCTCACCCGTTCGGCCGAGACGAGCGCGGGAATCGCGGCGTCGCTGCGCTGACGCGCACGAAGTCGCAAAGTCTCAAAGTCGCAAAGTCTCAAAGAAAGTAGCGCGCCGCTCCTTTGAGACTTTGAGACTTTGCGACTTTGCGACTCAGAACTGGAGAACTACGAGAATGCTCACCTACCACCTGAAAATCGCCATCGCCAGCCTGCGGCGCAATCCGATCCTGACCGGCCTGCTCATCGCCGCCATCGCACTCGGCATCTGCGTGTCGACTTCGTTCGTCACGCTGCGGCATCTCTTCACCAAAGATCCGCTGCCGGGGAAGAGCGATCAGGTCTTCTACGTGCAGCTCGACAGCTGGAGTCCGAACGAGCCGTACCGCGAGGACGATCCGGAACTGCTTCCGGACCAGGTCACGTATCGCGACGCGCGCGGGTTGCGCAACTCGACCATCCCGGCCCGCCAGACCGCGACGTACATCACCCGCTACTTCGTGCATCCCGATCCGAAGATGGCCCGTCCGTTCCAGGCCGACGTGCGCCTGGCGTTCTCCGACTTCTTCGACATCTTCAACATCCCGTTCCGCTATGGCGGTCCGTGGACGAAAGAGGCCGACGCGAAGCCGGAGGCGGTGGTGGTGATCGATCACGACACGAACGAGAAGCTCTTCCGCGGCGAGAACAGCGTGGGCCGCAGCGTGCGCATCGACGAGCGCAACTTCCGGGTGGTGGGCGTGCTCGCGCCGTACCGTCCGGCCATGCGCTGGTGGGAGCTGAACCGCAATCCGACCGGTCCGCCGGAGCCGGTTTACATCCCGTTCAATTTCACCGAGCCGATGACCATCTGGACGAATGGCAACACGTCCGGCTGGAAGTCGCGCGGCGGCGACACGCATCAGCACTTCCTCAACTCGGAGACGATCTGGATCCAGTACTGGGTCGAGCTGCCGGACCAGGCCGCGCAGGCGAAGTATCGCGACTGGCTTGACGGGTACATCCGCGAGCAGAAGAAGCTCGGCCGCTTCCCACGTCCGGTGAAGTACAGCCTGACCACCATCCCCGGCGTGATCGAGCGGAGCAAGTTCGTGCCGGACGCGCTGCGCACCATGAGCATCGTGTCGCTGCTCTTCCTCGCGGTCTGTTCGGTGAACCTGATCGGCATCCTGCTCGGCAAGTTCCTGGCGCGCATTCCGGAAGTCTCCGTGCGGCGCGCGCTCGGCGCGAGCCGGTGGGATGTGTTCTGGCAGCACGTGGTCGAGTGCGAGCTGATCGGCCTGGCCGGCGGCGCGCTCGGGATCCTGTTGTCGCTCGGCCTCATCGAAGCGCTGTCGAAGTTCCTGCCCAACGGAGAAGCGCTGCGCCTCGACGGCGAAATGCTGCTGCTGGCTGGATTCCTCTCGCTCGTCGCCGGCGCGGTGGCCGGCGTTTATCCGGCATGGCGCGTCTGCTCCGTACCGCCCGCGATGCAGCTCAAGGTTCAGTAGGGGAGATCGATCATGAACATCGGCCCGATCCTTCGCGCCATGAAGCACAACCGCACGCGCGTGACGCTGCTCGTGCTGGAGATCGCGATGACGCTCGCCATCGTGACCAACTGCGTCAACGTGATCATCGCCGAGCGGGCGAAGATGAACGTTCCCTCCGGCTTCGACGACGACAACATTCTCTGGGTGCACGCGCGGCCGTTCACCCCCGAGTTCCGCGAAGAGGCAGTGGTCAACTCCACTATCGACGCCGATCTCCGCCGCATCCGCGCCATCCCGAACGTGAAGGCGGTGGCGAACTCGCACTTCCGCTTGTGGGAAGGAGGCGGGTCGTCGACGTCGATCAAGCCGGTGGCGACGCAACAGACGCCGATCAGCACGCAGATTTACTGGTCGACCTCCGACGTTTTCAAGGCCCTCGGCATCCGCATCACCGAGGGGCGCGACTTCGTGGAGAGCGACCACGGTGTGGGGCAGCAGCCGGATACGCCGCGGGTCGTGATCATCTCGCGCACCGTCGCGAACGCGCTCTTCCCGGACGGGAAAGCGGTCGGCAAGTCGATCGTCGAGGCGCTCGATGACGGCGCGCCGCTCGGCGAGCCGCTGACCGTCGTCGGCGTCTTCGAACGGTTCTTCAATCCGTACGGGCACAACCCCGACACGTGGCGCGGCGTTGCCGATCGCGCCATGTTCGTGCCGACGCGCGTGGGCGGCTTCAGCTATGGCTTCCGCTATCTCATCCGCTGCGAGCCCGGCACGATGCCGGCCGTGCAGGCCGCGGTCGAGAAGGCGCTGCTGGAAGGAAACGCGGGACGCATCGTCGACTTCGAGCCCACTCCGGAGAAGAAGGCGGCCTGGTTCTCCGCGACGCGGCTGACCGTGCTGGTGATGACCGGCGTCATCATCGCGCTGGTCTTCGTCACCGCGCTGGGCATCCTCGGCATCACCGCGCTCTCCGTCTCCGAGCGCACCAAGCAGATCGGCACGCGCCGCGCCCTCGGCGCCACGCGCGCCGACATCCTGCGCCACTTCATGGTCGAGAACTGGGTGACCACCACGGCCGGCCTGGCCATCGGCGTGATCGGCGCGTACGCGCTCAACTACCTGCTCGTGGCCAACATCACCGATGTGAAGATGCCCTGGTATCTCGTCGCGATCGGCATGGTGGTCCTGTGGACGAACGGACTGCTGGCCACGCTGCCGCCGGCGCTGCGCGCCACGCAGGTGCCGCCGTCGATCGCAACGCGTAGTGTTTAATTCGCGTCCAATGGCGAGAGTCCTGATCGTCGAGGATCAGCCCGCGATCGCGAAAGCGCTGCGGATGCTCTTCGAGCTGCACGACGTGGAATCGGTGATCGCCTCCGATCCCGACCACGCCGTGCGGCTGATCGAAAGAGGGGAGGTGGGACTCCTCCTGCAGGACATGAATTTCACGCCCGGCGTGACGAGCGGCGACGAGGGCATCGCGCTCTTCCGCCGCGTGCGCGCGCTCGATCCCGAGCTGCCGATCCTGCTGATGACCGCCTGGACGTCGCTCGAGACCGCGGTGCAGTTGGTCAAGGAAGGCGCGACTGATTATCTGGCCAAGCCGTGGGACGACGCCAAGCTCGTGGCTACGGTGCGCAGCCTGCTGCGCGTGCGCGAGCTGCGCGAGATCGACGAGAAGACGCGAGCGGAGCGGCTTTCTTCGCGAGCGACGCTGGCGCGCTCGCACGATCTGCGCGGCATCGTGTACGAGAGCGATGCCATGCATCGCGTGGTGTCGCTGGCGGTGCAGATCGCGCCCTCCGATGTGCCAGTGCTGATCACCGGTCCGAACGGCGCGGGGAAGGAGAAGATTGCGGAGATCATCCACGCCGGCTCGCGCCGCAAGAACAAGCCGCTCGTGAAAGTGAACGCAGGCGCGATTCCGGATGAGCTCATGGAAAGTGAGCTCTTCGGCGCGGAGGCGGGCGCCTTCACCGGCTCGACGCGATTGCGCATCGGCCGGTTCGAAGCCGCGAACGGCGGGACGCTGTTCCTCGACGAGATCGGCAATCTCTCCGCCGCCGGCCAGATGAAGCTTCTGCGCGTCCTGCAGACCGGCGAGCTGGAACGCCTCGGATCGAGCGAGACCCGCCGTGTGGACGTGCGCGTGCTCTGCGCGACGAACGTCGAGCTGCAACAGGCCATCGCCCGCGGTGCGTTCCGCCAGGATCTCTACTTCCGGATCGCCGTGATCGAGATCGCGGTGCCGCCGTTGAAAGCGCGCCGCGAAGACGTGTTGCCATTGGCGGATTCGTTTCTCAAACCACCGAAGCAACTCAGTGACGCTGCACGCGCCGCGCTGCTCGCACACGACTGGCCCGGCAACGTGCGCGAGCTGCAGAACCGCATCCTCCGCGCGACGGTGATCAGCGATTCCGACACGATCACCCCCGAAGACCTCGGTTTCGGCGAATCGCGCGAACCCTCGGCTGACATGCCGGTCGAGCGCGGCCAGATCGAAATGGCCCTGCTCAACGCCAACGGCAGCGTCTCGCGCGCGGCCGAAGCGCTGGGCGTCTCGCGGCAGGCCCTGTATCGCAGGATGGAGAAACTGGGAATCGTGTTGGAGCGGCGGCCGCGAACATGAGAGTCTCAAAGTCGCAAAGTCTCAAAGTCGCAAAGAACGCGATGGCGACTCCTTTGAGACTTTGAGACTTTGAGACTTTGCGACTTTGCGACT
>CAMPKJ010000214.1 GCA_946887105.1 uncultured Acidobacteriota bacterium
TCAGCCTTCTCCCCTCCGCAGAGGGGAGAAGGTGCCGCAGGCGGATGAGGGGTCCCCCGACCCCTGGAGCGCCTTCGCCGCATCCATCGCGCGATTCGCGGAGGCCTCTAGTCATCTCACCGTCTCCCAACTGATCGACCTCGTGGTTACGACGTGCGCGATCTATAACGTGTACGACGCGGCGGCGGATGGACTCCGGCATCGCCGCCATCTCGAGCACGTCCGCGCCATCGCCTTCGAGTACGACCTGCGCATCGGCGGCTCGGTGCGGCAGTTCGTCGACGAGATCGCGCGGCGCCGCGCCGAGCCGGAGGAGATGGAGCCGAGCCTCGCGGACGAATCGCAGAACGCGGTGCGCATCCTGTCCGTGCATGCGGCGAAGGGGCTGGAGTTCGACACGGTGATCCTCCCCGACCTCGCCTTTCCGACCACCAGCAGCGAGGCCACGCAGCTCTTCACGGTCGAGGAGCCGCGCAGCATCGTGCTCTCCGGACGCGCCGAATCGATCTCCGCGAACTTCCGCTTCGCGGGGGAGGAAAAGCTGAAGAAGGTCAGCACGAGGCGCGAGGAGGCGGAGATGCGCCGCCTGTTCTACGTCGCCGTCACGCGCGCGAAGACCGACGTCGTGTTCGTCTGCAATCTGCACGACGAGACGAAGAACACCGGATTCCTGAAATCGCTGAACGACGCCCTCGGCACCGACAAAAGCACACTGGCCGCGATGTTTCCGGATGCGGGACGCGAGGTGCGCGATACCGGCATCGGCCCGGTGGCGTTCGAGCGCGTGGAGATTCACGCGGCGGACACGCGCAAGCGTCCGCGGCTGCACGACGCGAAGCTGGAGGCGGAGCTCGCGTCCTCGCCGATCGTGCCGGTCGAGATTGCGTCACCGTCCGATGTCGCGGAAACGCTCAGCGTCGCCGAAGTGGCGGCGCGCCGTGCCGGATCGCGCAACCGCGCCGCCGGCATCCTGCTGCACCGCGTGCTCGAGCTGTGGGATGGCCGCTCCGACACCGAGCCGCTGCTGCGCCAGCTCGCCATCGAAGCCGCCGCGGATGCCGACTCGCTGACGCGCGTGCGCAAACGCCTCGCCACCATCGTCCGCTCGCCGATGCTGCAACGCATCGCCCGCGCGGAAACGGTCGGCCGCGAAGTCCCGGTGCACTTCGTCGAAGAAGGCACGCTCGTCGAGCGCCGCATCGATCGCCTGCTGCGCGAAGACGCAAGCGACCTGGTCATCGACTACAAGAGCGGCACCGCCGATCCCAAACGCGTCGCGCGCGATCGCGAACAGGTCGAGCGCTACTGCCGCGCGGTTGCCGCAATGACCGGCCGCCCGTGCCACGGCGCGCTGTGGTACATCGATCTGGAGGGGGAGCAGGTGGTGGAGGTGGAGACGTAGGACGTCTCAAGGTCGCAAAGTCTCAAGGTCGCAAAGTCTCAAAGTCTCAAAGAGGCGGCAATCACGGGCTTTGCCACTTTGAGAATTTGCGACTTTGAGACTTTGCGACTCCCCCGGCGTCGCCGCATACAATCCCCCCGTGCCGCTGTCGAAAGTGATCCTGCTGTCCTTCATCGCGTTGATCACGATGGTCAATCCGCTCGCGGTCGTGCCGTCGTTCGTCGCGCTGACCGATCGTCTGTCCGGCAAGGGGCGCGCGCGCGTGGCGTTCGTCGCTTCGATGGCCTGCATCGTCGTGCTGACCACCTTCCTCGTCGCGGGCAACTGGGTGTTCCAGTTCTTCGGCATCACCGTGCCGGCGTTCCAGATCATGGGCGGGATCATCTTTTTCACGAATGCGCTGCACACGCTGGTCGAGACCGACGACCGCCGCGCCAGCAGTCTGGGCGGCGACAAGCACATGGCCAATCAGGACGTCGAGAAGGCGGAGATCGATCCGTCGTCGATCGCCGTCGTGCCGCTCGGCATCCCGATGCTCTCCGGACCCGGCGCGATCACCTCGACCATGCTGCTGGTCAACTCCTATCCGCGCTTCGACCAGAAAATGGCCGTGGCCATCGCCATCATCGGCGTGGGCCTGGTCTGCTACATCGTGCTCCTCGGCGCCGTCCCGCTCTCGCGCGCGATCGGCGACCGCGGCCGCACCGTGTTCACCAAAGTGATGTCGCTGCTCCTCGGCGCCATCGGCATTCAGTTCATCATCAATGGATTGCGGCCGGTGCTGACCGAGATCATCCGTTCGTCGTAAGGATTTCCACCCATGTTCATCGGTCATCACGCAGCAGGCTTCGTCGCCAAACGCTTCGCTCCCGGCGTTTCGCTGGGCACGCTCTTCGCCGCGGCGATGCTGCTCGATCTCGTGTGGCCGCTGCTGCTGCTCGCGGGCGTCGAGCACGTGCGCATCGATCCGGGCAACACCGCCTTCACGCCGCTCGACTTCTACGACTACCCGTTCACGCACAGCCTCCTGAACGTCCTGGGCTGGTCGATCGCCGCGGCCGTCCTCTACCGGCTGATCCGCAAGTCGTGGACGAACGCGATCGTGGTCGGCGCGGCGGTGCTCAGTCACTGGGTGCTCGACTACGTCACCCATCGTCCCGATCTCCCGCTCTGGCCCGGCGGCCCGAAGGTGGGACTCGGACTGTGGAACTCGGTCGCGGGAACGATCGCGGTCGAAGTGGCGCTGTTCGTTCTCGCGCTCTGGCTCTATCTGCGCGCGACCACGCCGATCGACCGCACCGGCTCGATCGCGCTCTGGGCGCTGGTGATCTTCGTGGCGATCGTCTACGCCGCCAACATCACCTCGCCGCCTCCGCCGAACCCGCGCATGATCGGCTACGCCGGACTGGCGGCGTGGCTGTTCGTGCCGTGGGGCTACTGGATCGACCGGCATCGCCGGCTGCGCACGTGAAGGCTCTCTTCGTCATCAACGAGCGCTCCGGCGCAAGGCGCGGATACGACATCGCGGACGTCATCCGGCGCGCCGCCGTGTTCGAGCACGAGATCGTCCCGTGCGGCCGCAAGGAGGATCTCGACGGGATCATCGCTGGCGCGGAACGCGACGGCGCCGATGTGGTGTTCGCGGTCGGCGGCGACGGCACGGTGCACGAAACGGCCAGGCGCCTGATCGGCCGCAAGCTCGCGCTCGGCGTCCTGCCGATCGGCTCCGGCAACGGATTCGCGCGCCACATCGGTCTTCCCGCCGATCCCACCGCCGCTCTCACCTCCTGTCGCGGCGGTCGCATCGAGACGATCGACACCGCAAGCGTGAACGGTCATCCGTTCGTCGGCGTGATGGGCATCGGCTTCGACGCCGTGGTCGCGGAACGCTTCGCATCGAGCAGCGTGCGCGGGCTGCAAACGTACCTGCGCGAAGGGCTGCACGCCTACACGGCGTTCCGGGCGGACCAGTACGACGTGACGGCGAACGGCGCGACCAAACGGCAGCGCGCGTTCGTGATCGCGGTGGCGAACTCCGGCCAGTACGGCAACAACGCGCGCGTCGCGCCGCTGGCATCGCTGCAGGACGGACTGCTCGACGTCGTGATCGTCGATGACACGAACATCCTCAACGCCGCGTTTCTGATGGCCCGTCTGTTCTCCGGCTCATTCCATCGCGCGGCCGGCGTGACCACCGTGCAGACGACGGAGGTGACGATCCACCGCCCGGCTCCAGGCCCGGCGCATCTCGATGGCGAGCCGCTCATCCTCGGCGAAGATCTGCACGTGCGCATTGTGCCGCGTTCCCTGCGGCTGCTCGTGCCGGATTCCGCCGTCGCGTTCTAGCGCAGCGATCCTCACAAGGTCTTCACGAGCTCGTCGATGCGCCGGCGCAGCTCATCGCGCGTCTCCGCGAATCGTTCGGGGCGTGTAGCCGGATCGTCCGGACCGTACGACGGATCCTCGATCGGCCAGTGCTCGATCCGCTTTGCACCCGGCGACATCGGGCAGTCCTGTGCGGCGGAGTCACACACGGTGACCACGACGTCGAACGGCTCGTTGAGGAACTGGTCGGCCGGCTTCGAGGTCTGCTCGCTCGCATCGATGCCCACATCCGCGAGCGCACGAATGGCCAGCGGATGCACCCATCCCGCGGGACGCGATCCCGCGGAGACGACATCGACCACGTCGCCGTGATCGGCGCGCGCGAGGCCTTCGGCCATCTGCGAACGCGCGGCGTTGCCGGTGCAGAGGAAGAGAATTTTCTTTTTCATGGGCTGAGTCGCTCGATGATCCAGTCCTTCGGCTCGCGCAACCGGTAGACGAAGCGATCGTGCAATCGATCGGTGCGGCCCTGCCAGAACTCGATCTCCACGGGAATGACGCGATAGCCACCCCAGTGCGGCGGGCGCGGGACCGGCCGGTCGCGATAGTTCGCCTCGAGCTCATGGAACCGCTGATCGAGATCGCCGCGGCCCGGAATGACGGCGCTCTGATTCGACGCCCACGCGCCGAGCTGGCTGCCGCGCGGCCGCGTCGCAAAATACGCGTCCGACTCCTCGGCGGTGGTCTTCACCGCCACGCCGTCGATGCGCACCTGCCGCTCGAGCGAGGCCCAGTAGAAGCAGAGCGAGACGCGCGGGTTCTCGCTGATCTGCATGCCCTTGCGGCTGTTGTAGTTCGTGAAGAACACGAAGCCGTGATCGTCGAAGCCCCTCAGCAGCGACGTGCGCGACGACACGATGCCATCGCTGCCGCACGTGGCCACCGTCATCGCCTCGACCGGCGCGGGCTGCCGCTGGCAGGCTTCCTCGTACCAGCGGGCGAACTGGCGGAATGGACTCTTGTCCAGATCGCTCTCGAGCAATGGTGCTGTCAAGACACACTCCTCTCGCGCCACAGGCGCGCGATCTTTCGTAATACGCGTGCCGATTCGGGACCGGGCATCAGCTGCGCCGCGCGATCGAGCGTCACCCACGCGAGCTCATTCGATTCCGCGCGGTCCGCAATCGCCGCCTCGGGCGACGCCGTGCGGGCCAGATAACGGATGTCGAAATGCGCGTGATCGGGCTCGCCCTTCGCCGCGGGGATCGGATGGATGTCGAGATCGAAGATGCCGTCCGTCAGCCGCACGAGATCGTGCAGGCCCGACTCTTCACGCCCTTCGCGCAACGCGGCCAGCTCCGGCGATTCCTCACCTTCGACATGACCGCCCATCTGCAGCCAGCGATCGAGCCGCTTGTGATGGTGGAGCAGCAACCGGCCGCCGTCATCGACGACATAACAGCTGGCGGTGAAGTGTCCCGGCACGAAATGGCGGCGCGAGAACGCGTCATCGGCGCGCTCCAGCAGCGCCAGCATGGCCCGGCGATGCTCCGCTTCCGCCGCATCGTCTGCGGCGTATCCGCGAAGCTGGTCGAGCAATCGTTCCTTCCGTTCCATCAGCAAGAAGGCATCAGTGCGACGGGAACCAATGATAGAGGAAGAAGTACACCAGCACGCCCGTGACGGAGACGTACATCCAGAGCGGAAAGGTCCATCGCGCCACGCGCCGATGCTGCGGAACGCGCATCTTCAACCCGTTGTAAACGCTGAGGATCGCCAGCGGCAGAATGACCACCGCCAGGATGGTGTGCGACCCGAGGATGCTCAGGTAGACGGTCCGCCAGACTCCCGTCCCGGCGAACTTCGTGACCACCCCGCCGCGGATGGTGTGGTAGGTGACGTAGCAGATCAGGAAGAGCACCGAGCTCGTACATGCGGCGAGCATGAAGCGCTTGTGCTGCTGGATTTTCTTCTGCCGGATCAGGAAGTAACCAATCAGCAGGAACACGCCGCTGAGCGCATTGAGGGAGGCGTTGAGCGGCGGGAAGAACTCGACGGCGGTCATGCGCGGCGCAGGGTATCAGAGGCGAACCGCGTTCGCCGTGACGCCAGGCTTGTCACTCGCGCCGTTTCCGGCAACACTCCGCTCATGGCGAAGGCAAAGTCGACCGTCATCGAAATCGCGGGGATCGAAGTCACCATCACCAATCCCGACAAGATCTACTTCCCGCGCGCGGGATACACGAAGCTCGATCTGGCGCGGTACTACGCGGCGGTGGCCGATGGGGCGCTGCGCGGGATCGCCAACCGGCCGATCGTGCTGAAGCGATACGTCGACGGCGCCGAGGGAGAGCCGTTCTTCCAGAAGCGCGCGCCGGAGAACCATCCCGACTGGGTGGAGACCGTCGAGCTGCACTTCCCCTCGGGGCGTACCGCGCGCGAAGTGGTGGTGCGCAACGCCGCGCAGCTCCTCTGGATCGTCAACCTCGGATGCATCGACCTCAATCCGCATCCCGTGCGCGCCGATGATCTCGAACATCCCGATGAGCTGCGCGTCGATCTCGATCCGGGACCGGGCGTCGGTTTCGAGGACGTGCGCCGCGTGGCCATGACCGTTCGCGACGTGCTCCGCGATCACGACCTGCGCGGCTGGCCGAAGACGTCCGGGTCACGCGGCATTCACGTCAACGTGCGCATCGAGCGGCGCTGGACGTTCGATCAGGTGCGCCGCGCCGCACTGGCCGTCGCGCGCGAAGTGGAACGGCGCGTGCCCGACATCGCCACGAGCAAGTGGTGGAAGGAAGAACGCCACGGCGTGTTCCTCGACTACAACCAGAACGCGAAGGACCGCACCGTGGCCTCGGCCTGGTCGGTGCGCCCGACTCCGGACGCGCGCGTATCGATGCCGCTGGAATGGGACGAGGTTCCGGATTGCGATCCGGCGGCATTCACGCTCGTGACGGCTCCCGCGCGTTACGCGGAACGCGGCGACGCATCCTCAGGCATCGACGAGGCGGCGGGATCGCTGGAGGCGCTCCTCGCGCTTTCTGCCGCGCACGAAGCCGAGGGACTCGGCGACGCACCATGGCCGCCGAACTACAAAAAGCAGGCCGGCGAACCGCCGCGCGTCCAACCATCCCGTGCGAAGACCGCTGCAGGAACAAGCGCGAAGAAAGGCCAGCGCCAGCCGAAGCATCCGCTGATCACGGTCGCGAAGGCGGAGCACAAGGACGAGGCTCTGGCCGGCCTCGAACGATGGAAGGCGCGCCATCCCGAAGCCGCGGCGAAGCTGGAGGTCGACGATGTGCTGGTCGATGCGATGCGCGGCCGCTCCAGCATGTGGACGCGCGTGCGCGTGAATCTCCGCAACGTCCCGGAGAACGAACGGCCGGCGGAAGAGACGCCGGATCCCGACTACGATCCCTGGCGAGGATTCGCGCCGAAGACGCGCTCCAGCTCATAAGCCGGCGTGACTTCCAGCTGATCGTAGCGGCACTCCTCCGGCGCCTTGTCCGGACGCCACCGCACGAACTGTGCGGCGTGCCGGAAACGCGTGCCCTGCATGTGGTCGTACGCCACCTCGCACACACGCTCGGGACGCAGCGGTTCCCAGCTCAGATCCTTGCCGCGATTCCAGCGGCTCGACGCGCCGGGCAACCGCTGTCCTTCTTCACTGCCCTGTTGCTGCGCCTCGGCCCAGTGTTGCCACGGATGCCCTTCGATCGCGTTCTCGCGCAGCGGCGCGAGCTCCTGGACGAGTTGCTTGCGCATCGCATTCGTGAACGCCGCCGTCACACCGACGTGGTGCAGCTGGCCGTTCTCGTCGTAGAGCCCGAGGAGCAGCGAGCCGACCATCGTGCCGGGACCGGACTTGTGCCAGCGGAATCCCGCCACCACGCAGTCGGCCGTGCGTGAATGCTTGACCTTGATCATGGTGCGCTCGCCGGCGCGGTACGGCGAGTCGAGCCGCTTGGCCATCACGCCGTCGAGACCCGCGCCTTCGAAGCGCAGGAACCAATCGTTGGCCAGCTCGCGATCGCGCGTCGCGGGCGAGAGATGCACGGGCCTCGACACGTTCTCCATCACGCGCTCCAATCGCTCGCGGCGCTCGACCAGCGGCACCTCGCGCAGATCTTCGTCGCCGAGGGCGAGCAGGTCCCAGGCCACGTACGACGCGGGCGATTGCGCGGCCAGGAGCTTCACGCGCGAAGCGGCGGGATGAATGCGCAGGAGCAGCGCCTCGAAATCGAGACCGTTCTCTCCGACGATCACGATCTCGCCATCGAGCACGCAACGCTCCGGCAGTGCGGCGAGCAACGGCGCGACGAGCTCCGGAAAGTAGCGATTCATCGACTTCTCGTCGCGGCTCTGCAGCAGGAGCTCATCGCCATCGCGGAAGATCAGCGTGCGGAACCCGTCCCACTTCGGCTCGAACTGCCAGCCGTCGTCGCGCGGAAGCGCATCGGCGGCGCGGGACAACATCGGTGCGAGAGGCGGATCGAATGGAAGGTTCACGACGCAATGCTAAATCATGAGGCGCAGCGTCGCTTCCGCGACCGGCCTCCAATCGTGCTGTGCCGATCTCGCGCGGTTGGACTCTCCGAGCTGCGCGAGCCGCGCACGATCGCCGGCGGCGCTTTCGAGCGCGCGCGTCAACGCATTTCCGTCGCGCGGATCGTAGACGACCGCACCGTCTTCATCGACACCGCTGCCGCTCGCGACGATGCACGCT
>CAMPKJ010000215.1 GCA_946887105.1 uncultured Acidobacteriota bacterium
AGCGCGTGGAGGTGTGGTTCGAGACCGATGCGCCGCGCGGCCTGCTCCAATTGCCGGGGCTCGACGAGGCAGTCATCGACGGCCGCCAGTTCCGCGCCGTGCTGACCGGCTCGGCGCGGACGCTGATCGATGCGCTCGCCGGCCTGCCGATCAGCTCGATCACCATCGAGGAGCCGGACCTGGAGGAGGCCTTCCTTGGCCTCTACGAGGAGGGCGAGGAATGACAGCACGCACGTGGGAGCTGCTCGCCGTTCCGCTCCGCGCCGCCCGGCGTTCCGGCCTGGTATGGGGCCTCAGCCTGGCTGCGCTCATCGTCCTGACGGTGGCCTTCTACCCCGCATTCCGCGACGAGCCCGCGGAGACGCTCGACGTGAAGACCACCACGAGCGCAGCATTCTGAAGACGATGAAGGAGCAGTGCGGGATCAAGAACCTGCTCATCGACAAGGAGGTCGCCGGCAGCGGCACGATCTACTTCCGTGAGGTCGCTTGCGCGACGGCGTTCCGCATCGTGTTCAAGCAATTCGGCCTGGCCGGAAACGTGGAGCCGAACATCGTCACCGTGGAACCGCGACGGAACTGATGTCGCGCCGGAACATTCTGCGGGTCGTCGCGGCCACGTTGCTCGTGGCCGCGTTCCTCGCGCTCTGGTTTTCGCCGCTGCGCGAGCACCTCACGCGCGAGAGCATCCGCGCCGCCGTCAATCAGATTCGCGCGGTCTGGTACGCGCCGATCGTGTACGTGCTGCTTTACGCGGCCGGCTGCGTGGTCGCGCTGCCCGCATCGATCTTCGTCATCGCCGCCGGTTTCATCTGGGGCTGGCTCCTCGGCGGCTGCTACGCGATGGTCGGCGGCATGCTCGGCGCGATCGTTTCGTATTTCGCGGGACGATTCATCGGTGAGGGACTGCTCGAGCGTTTCGGCCGCATCGGACGCGTGGTCGCGAAGCAGGTCGATCACGCCGGCTTCAAATCGCTGCTCGTGCTGCGCAACATCCCGGGCATCCCGTTCGCGGCGTTGAATTACGGAGCGGGTGTCGCGGGTGTGCCGTTTCGCGATTACTTCTTCGCGACGCTGATCGGCATTGCGCCGTCGAAGTTCGTCTTCACGTATTGCGCGGACGCGCTGTTCAACGGCTCGATGACCGAAGGCGACGCGTTCAAGCGCCTGCTCGTGGTTTGCGCGCTCGTGCTGGCGATGGTGCTGCTGCCGGTGGCGGTGAAGCGCTTCGCGGCACGCAACGCGAGCGAGTCGCGTTAACCGTGCGCCGGTAACGGCGCCAGCTCGGCCACGAACGCAACCAGCGCTTTGACATTCAACGGCTTGAACATCACCGTCTTCACGACGCTGCGATCGATCTTGTCGAGGATGTTCGCGCGCGTGGCGGTGATGAGCACCACCGCGGGCCGGCGTTCTTTCTCGAGGTGCCGGATCGCTTCGATGACGTACAAGCCACTCGTGCCCGGCAGTGTGACGTCGATCAGCGCGTAATCGACCGGCTTCGCCGCGAGCTCGATGGCTGCATCCTCGGCGGTGGCGACGCAAACGCTGGTGATGCCGGCCTTGCTCAGCGTGTGACAAAGCAAATTGCCGAGGGACTGGTCGTCTTCCACTACGAGCGCGCGGGCCATTTCTCAGCTCATCCATTGCGGGACTCGGGCCATGAGTGGGAGTGCACCGAGGCGTGTGCAACCCGTGTGCTACACTAACCGACCCGCGCGGTGTCCAGGGCGGGACTTCGAGTCATGATCGAGATCCAGATTCATCCGAGCGATATCCGCCGGCGCGTGCGGTACTTTTTCTTCGACCGCCGTCGCGTGGTGATCGGGATCATCGCTCTGTCCCTGGTGCTTGCCGGCCTCATCGGTTCCATGGCCGCGGCTCCGACGGTCATCCGCCGCGTCTACAAAACGAACTTCCTCTTCGATCAGCGCCAGGAGCGCGACATCCAGCGCGAGCGTCTGCGCGAAAACGTCGTGCAGATGAGCAGCATCGAGCGGACGCTCGAAGAGCAACGCATCCGCGTCGAGAAGCTCATCACCGTCTACGGCCTCGACCGGACGCTGGGGCAGGGTGGATTCTCGACGCCCATCCGCAACTCGCAGCCGGACGACGAGCCGCTCGACGACGCCCGCCGGCGCGAAGTCTCGCTGAAAAACGCGATGCGCCGCCTGCAACTGCAGGTCGACCTGCTCGCGCAGTACGAGGCGGCCAACGCGGAGATCGTCCGCCACACGCCCTCGATTCTTCCCGTGCCGCCGGATCAGTTCGTGCTCACTTCGCCGTTCGGCAATCGCGTTTCGCCCTTCACCCGTGCCGCCGACTTCCACAAAGGACTCGATCTCTCCGCTCCCACCGGCACGCCGATCTACGCCGCCGCGGATGGTGTGGTCACGTTCGCGGGGCGCTATCCGATCCGGCAGAGCGTGGCCTGGTGGCGCTTCGGCAACGTGGTCACCATCAAGCACGCCGATCGCTTCATCACCATCTACGGTCACTGCGACGGCGTGAACGTGCGCACCGGCCAGACGGTGAAACAGGGCGAGCAGATCGCCACCGTCGGCTCGACCGGTTGGAGCACCAACTCCCATCTGCATTACGAAGTGCGCAGCGATCTCGAGCAGCCGGGCACGTTCGTGCCGGTCGATCCGCGCATCTACATCCTCGATCATCAGTGGAGCAACGAGGCCGTGCTGCTCATGCGGGCGCGCACGACAAAGGAGTACAAGGATTTCGATCCGTTGCCTTCGGCCTTCGTCGGCTATGCCAGTGGGAGTAAGAGGAGGGGTTGATGAGTGCAGCCACCGATCAGGCGAATTTCCCCACGATGATCATTCCGCGCGGGACCGAGATTCGGGTCAACTCGCACGGACAACTCTCCATCAAGACACCCGGCAATCTCGTGATCCAGAACTCCGGCGTCTACTCGGAGATCGAGTCGACGAACGGATCGATCCGGATCGAGGAGAACGTCACCGTCGAAGCGGTGAGCATTCGCGCCGGACAGGCCTGCTTCATCCAGGGCACGCTCACGGCGTGGAAAGTCCACGCCAAACGCATCGCCCTCGAAGATCGCGCCCGCGCCTTCATCATGTTGCAGGAGTCCGAACATCTCGAGCTCGCGAAATCGGCGCGGCTGGTCGGCAACTTCGCGAATGAGAAGGAGCTCTTCTTCATGATGGGCAAGTTCAGCCCGCAGTTGAAGGAGCTTCCCGGCGCCGTCGACATGACCGGCGACCGTCCGACCACGGCCAAGATTCCGGCCATGCACATCGCCCCCCATCCGCCGGCCAGTTCGTTGAATGTCGGCGCGGAAGAGGACCTGCGCATCGCGCAGTCGCTTCTCGAGCGGGTCATTGCGCGCACCGATCTGCCGCCTGCCGAAGCCGAGGCTCTGCGCGAAGTGCTCTTCGGTCTGCGCGAGCGCAACATGCAGCGCGTCGGCAACATCTGGCGCGATGCCTTCGCCGAGGTGCGCACCGCGGACGACTCGCTGCGCCAGGCGCAGGCGCATCTCGAGAGTTACTTCGGGCGTTCCCAGTAGTCTTCGAGAGCTGAGCGGTCTTCGTTCGTCACCGTTCCGCCCACCACGGTGGCGGTGGCTCGCGCCGGCGCGGGCCGCGCAGGCCGCCGAATGCGGCGATGAGGAGAATGCCGGCGACAAAGCCGCCGATGTGGGCGAAGTAGGCGACGCCGCCCATGTCCTGCGCGTCCGAAACTCCGAGCGATCCGACACCGCTGAAGAGCTGCAGGACGAACCACAGGCCGAGGATGATGATCGCCGGAAGCTCGCGCAAGGTGATGAAGAAGAAGATCGGGATCAACGTCAGCACGCGCGCGTGGGGAAAGAGAATCAGGTACGCGCCGAGGACGCCCGCGATCGCACCGGAGGCGCCGATGGCAGGAAGGCGCGAACCGGGACTGAAGAAGGCGTGCGCGAGCGTGGCCAGATAGCCGCAGGCGAGGTAGAAGACCAGGAACTTGCCGTGGCCGAGGCGGTCTTCGATGTTGTCGCCGAAGATCCAGAGATACAACATGTTGCTGCCGATGTGCATCAGGCTGCCGTGCAGAAACATGGAGATGGCGATGGTCGTCAGGTCCGCGACCCAGTTTCCAGCGATCCAGAAGCGAGCCGGGATGAACGGTACGGCGAAGAGCGCGCGTTCCAGTTGCGCGCCGAGGGAGAGCTCCCAGAGAAAGCCGAGCACGTTCACGGCGACCAGTGCGTACGTCACGAACGGAACGGTGCGGCGCGGATTCGTATCGCGAAGCGGAATCATGCGAGCTCCTGAGGCACGCGTGCCGGATCGACGATCTGCACGAACGTACCGGTGCCCAGCTCGAAGCCGCCGAGCGTGGTCATGCGCGGGAAGAGCTCGACGTAACAATGCGCGCGCCCGTGACGTGCGAAGTTCATGAACATCCAGTTGTACGCATCAGCAAGCGAGAGCATGGCCGCCGATGCCGATTGCAGCAATGTCGCCAGCTCAGCGATTTCCGGATCGCCGAACGCGGTCATCTCCGCAACATGCCGCTTCGGAACGATCCATTGTTGATAGGGCATCGTGGAGCCCGCCGGCGCGAGCCAGCGGAAGGCCGGCGTCTCGCGAAGGGTCGCTCCCTCGACCGGCGCGCATAGCGGACAGCGCCTTGCGCGTTCGAATGCTTCGCCTTCCCGTGCAACGCGCGGCGGCACGAACGGCAGCGGCATGACCTGGGAGTGGATGTGTGGAATCGTTGCGGCGGCCGCCGGGCCGTGATTCTTGAACAGCGCAACGTGCGCGGCGTTCGTATGCGCGCGGTAGCGATCGAGGTACGCGCGCGCCACTTCGTCCGCGTGCTCGATCCGGTCGAACGTCGCATCGTGCTGCGGCGATTCGACGATCACCTCGGCGCCCTCGACCGACGGGTATTTGTTCGGGAAGACTCGCACGCGCCACGGATCGCCAACCGTCGCGATCGCAGGAGGCGTCTCCGATTCATGTCCGGCGCAGAACGGGCATCGCGCCATCACCTCGGCGCCGAACGCGCCCGGACGCGAGGAACGCTCCGGTGCGAATACGATCGGATCGCCGCTGATCGGATGCGTGCGAAACATCACCGCTGCAGTCTCGCCGCGAGCGCGAAGCGTTGCACGATGCCGAGAATCGCGAACGCGAACAGGAGCAGCGACATCCATTCGGCGATGAACAACGTTGCATAGCGCACGGCATCCCAGCCATTGTCGACGAGGATGAACGACACCAGCGGAAAGACCACCAGCGCCAGCACGAACTCGCCGCGCCCGACGGAGTCGTAGTTGCGCTCGTGCCACGACGCCTCGATCTGCGTTCCGATGTAGCCGTTGAGCAGCACGACGATGATCACCGCGATGGCGATCTCCTCGCGCACGCCATTGCCGAGCAGCCAGCCGGTGACGAGCAGCACGTCGCTGACGCGGTCGGCGAAGTGATCGAGGAAGTCGCCGTACGTGGAGGTCTTCTCCTGCACGCGCGCCACGATGCCGTCGAACGCATCCGCGAGGCCGCCGATGGCGAGAAAGAGAATGGCCAGGAGGAACTGCCGGCGATACAGGAGCGCGGCCGCGATCACGTTCAACGCGAGCGCGATCAGCGTCACGGCGTTGGGGGAGAGAGGACAGCGGCGCGCAAGCGGCGCGAACCAGCGGAACAGGCGGTCGCGCCAGACGTGCATGGGGGAATTGTACGGGGGTTGGCGTTAGGCGTTGGGCGGTAGGCGTTTGGGAGTTGCGGCGGATGGGTGCATTCAGGCGAGATCTCCCGAACGCCCAACGCCCATCGCCTAGTAGATGATCACCTCGTCTCCCACGCTCGCCATCGCATACAGCTGTGCGATGTCGTCGTTGTGCAGGCGCACGCACCCGTGCGAGACGTTGCGGCCGAGTTGCCGGACTTGCTGCGTGCCGTGCAGTGCGTAGCCGTCGCCGAGATTGAGGCGGTGCGTGCCGAGGACGTCGGGGAACTGGCGCTGGCGGGTGCCGATCGGCGGGATCACCACCGCGCCGCCGCGCACGATCAGGTGCCCTTCCGGCAGCGCGTAGCCGTGGTCGTAGACGTTGTTGCCGCTCACGTACAGGCCGCCGATGCGCTGGCCGCGCTGCAGATGCACGATGCGCATGCCGTATTTCTGCGCCTCCTCGATGTAGTGCCAGTCGGGCGGCACCCACTTCGGATCCTCTTCCTTCGACTCGACGCGGAAGCGTCCGATCGGCGTGCGGAAGAATCTCGTCCCGCTCGAGGTCGTGAGCGTCGAGTTGCTCCCGGTCGAACAGACCGCCTCGAAGACGAGTTGTCCGTTGCGTCGCGCGTAGACCTTGTTCTCCGTCGTGGAGACGGTGATGACGAAGTTGCTGTCGTGCAGATCCTCGATCTGTTTTTCGGTCGAGGCCACTTCGGACTTCAGCGTGCTCACGTGAGCCGACGCCCGCGACATCGTTTGCTGCAGCTGTTCGACCTGCCTGCGGGTCTGTTCCTCCATGAGCATGTCGATGGTGCGCACGCGTTTGAGCTTCCGCGCATCCGTCAATGTGATGGCCTCGGCCGCGACGGCGTATCCGACGATGCCCAGTCCGAGCACCAGCAGCGCCCATGAACCCAGCAATCCAACCCAGCGTGGCATTCGTTTCTCCTAGAAGATGTAGACCTGTGTCTTGCCCGCGACGATGCGCGGCCAGATGGCGCGGATGGCGTCTTCCGAGACCATGTACGAGCCCGGTTTCGCGCCTTGCAGCGGGCTCTCCTCGGATGGTTGCGTGTGGATGGCGTAGCCGTTCGGCAGGAACAGCACGTATCGCCCGAGCGCGCCCCTGATGGCCGGACGCTCCGCCGGGACCGGCTGTCCGTTCATCGCGTAGAGCCACTCCGGAATGCGCCAGGCGTGATCGACGAGCTTCGCCTCGATCGGGAACGCTCCTTTGACCGGGATGAACGTCCAGGTCTTGTCGTCCGTGGAGATGGTCTTCGACTCGCCGATGGTGACGTCGGCTTCGCGCAGGACCGTGTCGCCGTAGTAGAAGCGAAGCTTGCGCGCCTTCGTGTCGATGGAGAGGTAGAAGTTCTCCGACTTGAGGCTGCCGACGAACTTCATCCGCCATTCCAGTTCGCCTTTGAGCGACTCGCGGTTGAGGTCCATCTCGGAGAGCTCTTCCTTGATTTTCGTCACGTCCGCGGGCGTGCTCTGCTCGCGCGTGATGACGTCGGAGAACTCGCGGGAAACACGCTCGCGGTGATAGCGCGCGAAGGCGATCCCGGCAATGCCGAGGAGGAGCAAAACAAGGTTGAGCCAGAGGGGTGGGCGCGGGAACGACCTGCGGTCCGGCCCGTCGGGCCGGTCGTGATGGCGGCGATCGGACATATCCTAAGCAGACCCTACGCGAGCGACGTGCCAAATCGGTGTGTTATTTGCGATGTGTCATTTCTGTGAGCACGCGTTAGATGCGTGCAAGGGAATATGTTCGACCCGGGCTCGACTTTTTCTGCAACGTTAGGAGATCTCGCAGATGGCAGATTCGAAAGCAGTCCAACAGATCGGCGACGCCGATTTCGACAACGTCCTGAACGCCGGGAAGCCCGTCTTCGTCGACTTCTGGGCTCCGTGGTGTGGTCCGTGCCGTTTGATCGGGCCGATCGTGGAAGAGCTGGCGCCGTCCTATGAGGGGAAGGCGGTCATCACCAAGATGAACGTCGACGACAATCCAATGGTCGCGCAGCGTTACGGCGTCACGTCCATCCCCACGCTGATGATGTTCAAAAACGGCAAGCTGGTCGACCGCATGGTCGGAGCCGCGCCGCGGAACGCCCTGCAGAATTTCATCGACCGCAACCTGTAAACGCGCGTTGCGCGTTTGTCGAAACGCCGGCCTTCGGGCCGGCGTTTTCGTTTACGGCCGCAGACCGTACTCTCCGCGACAGAGCGACTGCACCCCATCGTCGCGTACGACGAACGTGTCCTCGATGCGCACGCCGAGCTCGCGGTCGGGGAAGTAGAGGCCGGGCTCGATCGTGACGATGTCGCCCGTCTCGAGCACGTCGGCATTCGAGGGCATCAGCGAAAACGACGGCTTCTCGTGAATCTCCAGGCCGACGCCGTGGCCGAGGCCGTGTACGTATCCCTCGAGCGTCGACGGATTCGAGCGCAGCGTCGGGTAGCCCTTCGCCTCGAAGAAGTCGCAGACCAGCGCCTGATGATCGGCCGCCCGCGTGCCGGGACGCATGGCCTCGCGCGCGCGATGGAAAACCTCGAGCACGTCATCGTGCAGCCGCTGCAACTCGTCCGGAATCGATCCGATGCAGAACGTCCGCGTGAGATCGAAGAAGTAGCCGCTGCTCTTGTCGGCGGGGAAGATGTCGATCACGAGCGGCACCGACGGCCGCACGAGCGCCGTGGCGTCGCCGCGTGAGTGGGGAACGCCGGCATCGCGACCCTGCGACAGGAT
>CAMPKJ010000216.1 GCA_946887105.1 uncultured Acidobacteriota bacterium
CGATGCGCCGCTGCTCGTGTTCACGCACGACGCCGCGGCATGGGACGACGACGCGATCCGCGTGCGCCCCGGCGCCGCGTTCCGCGAGCGCGGCAGGAACGAGTACGAGCTGCATCCCGCGAATGCGGGCGATTACGTCGCGCTGCTGCGTGCGCTCGACGAGCGCGGCATCCGTCCCGGATCGATCGTCCACGCGTGGCCGGCCGATCCCTTCGCCACCGACGGCGTCGAGGCGCAGTTGCGCCATGGACTCGAGTCGATGTTCCACCTCACGCGCGCGCTCGTTGCGCGGCGCGAGAAGGACATCCGCCTGCTGTACGTCTTCACCGAGGAATCGCTCGACGCGGAGCCGCTCCACGCCGCGATGGCGGGCTTTTTTCGCAGCGTCAATCACGAAACGCCGGGTCTGGTCTGCCGCACGCTGGCGCTCGAGCCGGGTGCGAACGTCGCCGATGCCGTGCGCCGCGAGCTTGCCCCGGAACGCTTCGAAGAGCGACACGTCGAGATCCGTCATCGCGCTGGGCAGCGCTGGGTGATGGATCTGCAGCGTGTCGACCTAGCGGCGGAGGCTCCGCCGCTGAAGCAGGGCGGCGTTTATCTGATCACCGGCGGCGCCGGCGGTCTCGGACTGGTGTTCGCGAAGCATCTGGCCGAGCAGTGGAACGCGCGCGTGATCCTGGCCGGACGCTCCGCGCTCAGCGACGAAAAAGCGGCTCTCGTGCGCGCCATCGCCGGCGATGTTCGTTACGAGCGCTGCGACCTCACCTCGCGAGCGGACGTCGATTCGCTGATCGCATCGATCAAGTCGCGCCACGGCCGCATCGACGGCATCGTGCACGCCGCCGGCATTGCCCGGAACGCCTATCTCCGCGACAAGACGCGCGAACAGCTCGACGCCGTGATCGCGCCGAAGGTCTTCGGCGCCATCCATCTGCACGAGGCCACGGGCAACGAGCGGCTCGACTTCTTCGCGCTGTTCTCATCGATCTCCGCGGTGGTCGAGATCGTCGGGCAGTCCGACTACTCCTTCGCCAATCGCTTCCTCGATGCCTTCGCCGCGTGGCGCAACCGCCGCGGTTTCGGCAGGACGCTGTCGATCGACTGGCCGCTCTGGAAAGACGGCGGCATGCACGTCGACCGCGAGAGCGAGGCCTATCTGCAGTCGTCGATGGGCATGGAGCTTTTCGCATCCGAGGCGGGAGGCGAAGAGCTCGAACGCATGCTCGGCTCGGATGAAAGCCAGCTGCTGGTCGTGGCCGGCGACGCGCGCAAGATCGAGCGCGCGCTGGTGAAAACGCGTCCGCGCCGCGCCGCCCCACCGCCACCGATGGTCGAGGACGACTTCAGCGCCTTCCGGAACGAGATGCTGCAGAAGGTGTCGACGTTCCTGGAGATGGAGCCGGCGCAGGTCGAGCCCGAGACCGAGCTGATGGCGTACGGCGTCGACTCGATCAACTCCACGGCGCTCACGAACGAGATCAATCGCGACTACGACCTCGAGCTGCCGCCGTCGGTGCTCTTCGAATATCCGACCGTGGCGTCATTCTCGCGGCACGTGTACGAAACCGTGCGCCGCGAGCACGTCGATGAAACCGCGCGGCTGCCGATCCGGCGCGTTGCCGTTCCGGCCGCGGAACATCCGCCGGAGCTCCTCCCGCTCACGCACGGCCAGCGCGCGCTCTGGTTCCTGCACCAGCTCGCGCCGGAGAGCTGCGCGTACCACATCGCCATGCCGTTCCGGATCGTGTCGCCGCTCGACGTCGAGGTCTTCCGCGACAGCTTCCAGCTGCTCGTCAATCGCCATCCCGCGCTGCGCACCGGCTTCCGCTCGCGCGGAGGCGAACCGGTGCAGGAGGTCCACGCGAGTGGCGCGGTCGCCTTCGAAACGTACGACGCGAGTGGCTGGAGCGACGAAACGCTGCACGCCGCCGTGCGCGCCGCGTACGAGAAACCGTTCGATCTCGAAGCGCCGGCGCTGTTGCGCGTGGCGCTGTTCACCAGAGCGGCGAGCGATCACGTCTGCCTCATCACCGTCCATCACATCGTGTCCGACGCCTGGTCGATCTGGACGCTGATGCGCGAGCTCGGCGAGTGTCATGCGGCGCTGCTCGCCGGCCGCGAGGCCGTGCTCCCGCCGCTCGAAGCCACGTACGGCGATTTCCTGGCGGCGCAGGGGAGCATGCTCCGTTCGAGCGAAGGTGCGGCGCACGGCCAGTACTGGCAACGCACGCTCGCGGGCGAGCTGCCGGTCCTCAACCTGCCCATCGATCGCGCGCGTCCGAAAGCGCAGACATTCGACGGGGCGTCGCAGCACTTCGTTCTGAGCGAAGACCTGAGCGCGCGCGTGGTCGCGCTCGCGGCCAGCGAACGAGCCACGCCGTTCATGATCCTGCTCGCCGCGTATCAGGTGCTGCTGCATCGCTACAGCGGCGACGGCGTGGTGATGGTCGGCTCGCCGGCGTCGGGACGCGCGGAGGCGAGGTTCAATGATGTGATCGGCTACTTCGTCAATCCGGTCGTGCTGCGCGGCGACCTCTCCGCCGATCCGGCGTTCCGCGATTTCCTGCAGCAGACCCGCGGCACGGTCCTCGAGGCGCTGCAGCATCAGAGCTATCCCTTCCCGCTGCTCGTCGAGCTGCTGGGCCCCGATCGCTACAACGGGCGCACGCCGCTGTTCCAGGCCGAGCTGGTCTTTCAGAAGGCGCAGGGCCGCGGCGATCTGATGACGTTCCTCTCGCACGATCCCACGCTCCGCACGCAGCTCGGCGGACTGGAACTGATGTCGTACCCGTTCGCGCAGCAGGAGGGGCAGTTCGATCTCACGCTGGAGTTGATGGAGATCGGGCGCTCGTTCTCCGGCTCGCTCAAGTACAACCGCGACCTCTTCACGCCGGACACCATCGAGCGGATGTCGGGCCACTTCCGCGCGCTGCTCGAAGCGATCGTGAGTGTCCCTGACGCACGCATCTCCGAGCTGGCGCTGATCACGGAGCGCGAGCGCAAAGTCATCCGCGACGATTGGAATCGCACCGCGACGCCGTGTTCGAAGACGCCGATGCACCGCCTCTTCGAGGAACAGGTGCGCCGTCATCCCGAGAAGCCTGCCGTCCGATTCGGCGATGACCATCTGACGTATCGCGAGCTCAACGCGCGCGCGAATCGCCTGGCCCGTCATCTGCGCGATGCCGGCGTCGATGCCGAGAGCATCGCCGGCATTCATCTGCCGCGCTCCCTCGATCTGCTGGTGGGCCTGCTGGCGGTCATGAAAGCGGGCGGCGCGTACATCCCGATGGATCCGTCCTATCCGGCGGCGCGACTCGAGCGGATGCTGGAACACGCCGCGCCGCGCGTGCTGGTCACGCGCAGTGATGCGCCGCGGCTGGACGCGCACGGCGCGTTGGTGATCGCCATCGACGACGAAGCCGCGCGCATCGATGCGCAGTCGCCGGAAAATCTCGACGTCGATCCGGCGCCGGAGAGCGCCGCGTACGTGATCTACACCTCCGGCTCGACGGGCGATCCGAAAGGGGTGCTCGTCCCGCACGGCGCGCTCACGAATTTCCTCGGCGCGATGCAGTCCCGGCTCGGCTTCGAGGAAACCGCGCACCTCCTTTCGGTGACGACGGTCTCGTTCGACATCGCCGCGCTCGAGCTCTATCTGCCGCTCATTTGCGGCGCGTCGCTCACCATCGCCGGCAGCGATGCCGCCGCGGACGGCGCGTCGCTGATGGAGCTGCTGGCGCGGGGCGGCATCACCGCCATGCAGGCCACGCCCGCGACCTGGCAGATGCTGCTCGCCTCCGGCTGGAAAGGCGCGCCCGGTCTCACCATCTATTGCGGCGGGGAAGCACTCCCGCGCGCGCTCGCGGAACAGCTGCTCGATCGCGGCGCCGCGGTGTGGAATCTCTACGGACCGACCGAGACGACGATCTGGTCATCCCTCGCGCGCGTCACGCGCGGCCTGCATCCGCGCCTCGCAGTCGCCTCGATCGGGCGGCCGATCGACAACACCACGCTCTACGTGCTCGATCGCAGCCTGGCGCTCGTGCCGCCGGGCGTGGTGGGCGATCTCTACATCGGCGGCGATGGTCTCGCGCGCGGATATGTCCATCGTCCCGATCTCACCGCCGAGCGATTCGTGGCCGATCCGTTCGGCAGCGGCGGCCGTCTCTATCGCACGGGCGATCTCGCGCGCTATCTCCCCGACGGCCAGATCGAGTTCGCCGGCCGCGGCGATCAGCAGCTGAAGATCCGCGGCTTCCGCATCGAGCTCGGCGAGATCGAGGCGGCGCTGCGCAAACACGAGGGCATCGCCGAGCCGGTCGTGGTCGCGCGCGGAAACGGTGCCGCCAAAACACTGGTGGCGTACTTCACCGCACGCGCCGGATTCGACCCGCGGCCGAAGGAGCTGCGCGAGCGTTTGAGCGTCACGTTGCCGGAGTACATGGTGCCATCGGCGTTCGTGAAGCTCGACAAGCTGCCGCTCACGCTGAACAACAAGGTCGACCGCAGAGCGCTCCCCGATCCCGATCGCTCGTCCTTCACCATCGATAGCGCGTACGTGGCGCCGGCCACGCGGACGCAGCAAGAGCTGGCGGAATTGTGGACCGGGTTGCTGGCGTGCGACCGCATCGGCATCCACGACCGCTTCTTCGACATCGGCGGCAACTCGATGCTGGCCGCGAAGCTGGTCTTCCAGATCCACGACCGTTTCGGCGTGCAGCTTCCGGTCAGCTTCCTCTTCGAATATCCGACCGTCGACGGTCTGGCACGGGCGATCGATGCGCGACGCGAGACGAACGCGCTCGACGACGCCGAACTGCTGCGCATCTTCGATCGACTGCAGAACGACGAGCTCGACGTCGACGAAGCCCGGTTCCTGACAGGTGCATGAACGTGACGCGAAACCCGACCAAGGCGGAAGTGCTCGCGCTGATCAAGAGCGGCCAGGTGACCAAGGAAGAAGGTCTGCGCCTGTTCAAGCAGGCGACCGGCGCCCCCAACTCCGAGGAACTCCGAGGAACCCCGAGGAACTCCGAGGAACCGCCGAAAGGCATTGCGGTGGTCGGCATCTCCGGCCGTTTCCCCGGTGCCGCGAACGTGCGCGAGCTCTGGCGCAATCTCGTCGACGGCAAGGACTCCATCACCGGACTGCCGGCCGATCGCTGGCCGCCCGCTGCGTCGGCGAAGAGCATCAGCAAGTGGGGCGGGTTCGTCGACGGGATCGATCGCTTCGATCCCGATTTCTTCGGCATCTCGCCGCGCGAAGCGCTGCTCATGGATCCGCAGCAGCGGCTGTTCCTGCAGGAAGCGTGGTCCTCGCTCGAAGACGCCGGCTACGCATCGGCCGATCTGCAGGGGAAGAAGTGCGGCGTCTTCGTCGGCTGCGTCACCGGCGACTACCTGAGCCATCTGCGCAATGAAGGCGTCGAGGCCGACGCGTACAGCCTCACCGGCAACACCGCCTCCATCCTCACCGCGCGCATCTCGTACTTCCTCAATCTCAAGGGCGCGTCGATGGCCGTCGATACGGCCTGTTCGTCGTCGCTGGTGGCGGTGCATCTTGCGTGCGAGAGCATCCGCAGCGGCGAGAGCGACATGGCCCTGGCCGGCGGGGTGATGCTCTTCAGCACGCCCGAGTTGTTCGTGCTGGCGTCGAAGCTCAGCGGCATGCTCTCGACGAGCGACGGCCGCTGCAAGACGTTCGACGATCGCGCCGACGGCATCGTGCTCAGCGAAGCGGTGAACGTGGTGGTGCTCAAGCCGCTCGACGCCGCAATCCGCGATGGCGATTCGATCTACGGCGTGATCCTCGGGTCGGGGATGAATCAGGACGGCCGCACGCCCGGCATCACCGTGCCGAGCGCGTTCGCGCAGACCGCGCTCGAATCGGAGGTCTACGCGAAGGCGAACGTCGACCCGTCCACGATCGGATACGTCGAAGCGCACGGCACCGGCACGAAGCTCGGCGATCCGATCGAGCTCGAAGCACTCACGGAAGCGTTCCGCAGGTACACCGGCAAACGAACGTACTGCGCCATCGGATCGGTGAAGACGAACATCGGCCACGCACAGATCGCCGCCGGGATCACCGGCCTCACCAAAGTGCTGCTGGCGCTGAAGCACAAGACCATTCCGGCCAGCCTGCACCTGCAGCAGCAGAGCGAGCACATCGACTTCGCCAACAGTCCGTTCTACGTGCCGACGCGCACGGAGCCGTGGCAGGCCAATGGACATCCGCGCCGCGCCGCCATCAGCTCGTTCGGCTTCAGCGGCACGAACGTACATATGGTGCTCGAAGAGTACGCGGCCGATGCGCGTCCCGCGGAAACGCATGACGGGGATGTCTTCGTGCTTTCGGCGAAGAACAGGAGCCGTCTCACCGCGTACGCCCGACGCATGCTCGAGTTTCTCGACGCCGAGCCGGACCTCTCGCTCGCCGATCTCGCATACACGCTGCGCGTCGGCCGCGACGCCATGCCCGAGCGGTTGGAGATCGCGTTCCACGATCGCGACGAGCTGCGCGAAAAACTGACGACGTTCATCCGCAACGGCGCCCTTCCTCCTCCGAGGAACCCCGAGGAACTCCGAGGAACCCCGAGGAACTCGCCCAAACGCATCTCCCTCCCGACGTATCCATTCGCCGAAGAGCGCTACTGGCCCGAGTCGCGGAGCATGCATCCGCTGCTCGCGCGCAAAGTGGACGCGAACCGATTCTTGAATTCGTTCGCGGCCACGGACGTCTTCCTGGCCGACCATCTCGTGGCCGGCAAGCCGACGCTGCTCGGCGTTTCGCATCTGGAGATGGCGGTCGCCGCCGCCGAGCTGGCCGGCCTCGGCACGATCCGCAGGCTCACCAACATCGCCTGGGTGCGCCCGATCGTCGTCACCGGCGCGCCGAAAGACATCGACCTCGTGCTGCGCCGCGACGGCGATGCGTTCGCGTACGAAGTGCGCGGCGAGGATCAGCTCTATTCGCAGGGCCGTCTCGTGCCGGGCGCGGTCGAGTCGCCGCAACGCGTCGACGTCGACGCCATTCGCGCGCGCTGCCCGCGCGTGCTGACCGCGGACGATTGCTACCGCGCCTTCGATCGCAGCGATCTCGTTTACGGTCCCGGCCTGCGCACGCTGCAAATGCTGCACGCCGGCGCGCACGAATCACTGAGTTTGCTCGAGCTTCCGCCGCAGCTGCGTGCCGGGCATCCACGCTACGTGCTCCATCCATCGCTGATGGACGGGGCGCTGCAAACGCTCCTCGGATTCATCACCGATCCCGATTCCGGCGAGAACCTCTACATCCCGTACTCGCTGCGCGAGCTGGAGATCTTCGCGCCGCTGACCGCGCGCTGCTACGCGCACGCCACGTTCGCCGGCGAAGCCGATCGCGCGGAGTTCGGCGAGAAGCGGATGAACGTCGACATCCTGGCCGAGGATGGGACGCTGCTGGCGCAGCTGCACGACCTCTTCTATCGCCCGTACGGACGCGATGCGAAAACGGAACGCCTCTTCGTCCGCGACGTCTGGAAGGAGACGGCGCACGTCGCGGAAGCGGCCGCGATGCATCCCGATGCGGTCGTGCACCGCTGGTCGCGCGGCGACGATCCGATGACCGTGATCGAGCGCGCGCAGACGCTGTTGCGCGAGCAGAAGGATGCGCGGCTGCTGATCGTGTCGATCGACGCCGGCGACGTCGATCCGCACTTCGAGGGCTTCAGCGCGCTCGTGAAGACGTTGCCGCTCGAACATCCGCGGGTGTCCGGCAAGATCGTCACGCTTGCGACCGCGGACGACTTCGATCGCGTCCTCGCCGCGGAGTCGCATTCCGATGACGTGGACGTGCGCTACGAGAACGGACGCCGCTTCGTGCGTGTCGCCGAGGAGATCGAAGGTGCCGCTGGAGCACCGATTGCGCTGCGGCAGGGCGGCGTTTGCCTGATCACCGGCGGCGCGGGCGCTCTGGGGCTCCTCTTCGCGGAACACCTGCAGAAGCGTTTCGGCGCGCGGGTCGTGCTGGCGGGGCGTTCGGAGCTCGACGTTGCGAAGGCCACGCGCGTCGCGCGGCTCGGCGCAACCTACATCCGCGCCGATGTCTCGAAGCGCGAGGACGTCGATCGCCTCGTCGCGGAGATCCGCGAACGCTTCGGTCGCATCGACGGCGTCGTCCACGCGGCGGGTGCGATCGGCGATGCGCTGCTGAAGAACAAGACCGCCGCCGGGATCGGCGCCATCCTCGGCGCGAAAGTGCGTGGCTGCTTCCATCTCGATGCCGCCACGCGCGGCGATGCGCTCGACTGCTTCGTGCTCTTCTCGTCGATCTCCGGGCGCATGGGCAGCATGGGGCAGGCCGATTACGCGTACGCGAATCGCGTGCTCGACGCGTTTGCGCGCCGGCGTGGCGGCACGACGCTCTCGATCGCCTGGCCGCTCTGGCGCGACGGAGGTATG
>CAMPKJ010000217.1 GCA_946887105.1 uncultured Acidobacteriota bacterium
AGGGTCTGATGCAGGAACTGCAACGACGCAGGCAGGCCATCGAGGCGGTGGACACGAAGTTCTACGGCAGTCTGGGCCCGGACGTCGAAGCAAAAGCGGCCGGCGCACATGGCAGCGAGTGGGAGTCGAAGATCGGCAAGTTCCGCGATCCCGCGAAGCCGAAAGAAAGACTGGGCAGTCTCACGCAGCGCCTCGAAGAAGAATCGAAGAGCACCGTGGTCGACGCGAACAAGCGAGCGAAGATCATGGACGACATCGACGTCGCGCTGACGAACTACGAACGCGAGCTGCGCGGGCAGCGCGAGCTGGTCCTGTCGGGCGGCGAGCTGAAGGCGTTCACCGACGAGCAGGCCGGCAAACTGCTCTACCCCAACATGACCGCGGCGGAGTTGAAGGCTGCCAAGAAACCGGACTACATCGCCGAGACCGCCGACCGGTTGATCATCGGCGACTCGAAAGGCGGCGGCAGCGTCGATACGTCCATCAGACAGATCGAGCCGGCACTGAGCTCCGATTACGTCAAGGATGCCATCGCCGCCGGCAAGAAGATCGAGTGCCGCGTCTACCTCGATGCGGAAGAGGCCGCGCGCCTCAAACTCGTCGGCCGCGGTCATCCGCCCGTGCTCCACAAGATCGGTGAGGACGGCAAGGAGATCGCGTACGGCGTGGGCGGTCTCCCGCTCTACGTCGTCTTCAACTGAGAAAAGAAAAGCCGCTTCCCTGGCCAGGGGAAGCGGCACATCGCGCACGAGCGCGGCGGCTGGGTCGCTGGCTGTTTCTAAGTGATCAGCGACAGTTCCAACCTAGGTCCCGATTGGCGCCGCGGCTCTAGTTTTTTGGAAAGCTCATCCGTCGATCGTCAACGGACCCGCGTTCCGGCCGGGACTCCGGCGTCGACGCTCAGCAGGCTCGGCTCGCCATCCATCGAAGCGGCCAGCACCATGCCGTTCGACTCGATGCCCATCAGCTTCGCCGGCTGTAAGTTCGCCACGATCACCACTTTGCGTCCCACCAGCTCCTCGGGCGCGTACTTGGTGCCGATGCCGGCCACGATGGTCCGCTCGTCGTCTCCGGTGAAGACCGTCATCTTGATGAGCTTCTTCGACTTCGGCACGCGCTCGGCGGCGCGGATCTCCGCGACGCGCAGATCGGTCTCCATGAATTGATCGATCGAGATCTTCGCCAGCCCGGGCGGCACGGCCTGCGTGGTCTCGACCGGTGCAGCGGGAGCGGCTGTGTCTGTTTTCGTTTCGTCCATCTTCTTCTCTTCTCCGAGGTATTGAGCGGCATCGATGCGCGGAAAGATCGGGTCGGCCACGACCACCGGCACGCTCTCGGCCAGGCCGCCCCACTGCAGATCGCGCACGCCGATGCGTTCCGGATTCGCGCCGAGGCGCCGCAGCGCTTCGGTGGTCGACGCGGGCATGAACGGCGCCATCATCACCCAGACGATGCGCAGCGCCTCCAGCGTGTCCCAGAGGATGCGCGAGAGCGCGCCGTCCGCGCCCGACTCCTTGAAGCGCCGCCACGGTTCGCGCGTGACGATGTAGGAGTTGATCTCCGTCAGCAGCTCCCACGAAGCTTCGATGGCGCGCTGGAACGCGAGGTCGTCCATGTGGCGCAGGTACTGCGGCACGACCTCTTCCGCCTTGTCGCGCAGGATGTTGATCATGCAGCTCTCCGGCGGCGTCTTTCCGCCGAAGTAGGTGTCCGACATCTTGATGGCGCGCGAAAGCGTGTTGCCGAGGTCGTTGGCGAGGTCGGCGTTGTAGCGCGCGATCAGCGACTGGTCGGAGTAATCCTGATCCTGTCCGAAGACCATCTCGCGCGTGACGTAGAACCGCAGCGCATCGGTGCCGAAGTCGTCGATGATGTTGTACGGCCGCACCACGTTGCCGAGCGACTTCGAGATCTTCTCGTGATCGCGCAGCCAGAAGCCGTGGCCGACGATGCGCTTCGGCAGCTCGACGCCCGCAGCCATCAGGAACGCGGGCCAGTAGACGGCGTGGAAGCGCACGATGTCCTTGCCGATCAGGTGCATGTCCGCCGGCCAGTACTGGTCGAACAGCGACTGATCGGCGCTGCCGAATCCGAGCGCCGAGATGTAGTTCGTCAGCGCGTCCATCCAGACGTAGATCACGTGCTCCGGATCGCCCGGAAAGGGGATGCCCCACTTGATCGAGCTGCGCGAGATGGAGAGGTCGTTGAGCCCCTGCTCGACGAACTTGCGCACTTCATTGAGGCGCGTCGGCGGCCAGACGAACCCCGGATGTTCGCGATAGTGATCGAGCAGCCGGTGCGTGTAGGCGGAGAGCTTGAAGAAGTAATTGCGCTCGGTCGTCCATTCGACGTTGTGTCCGTCCTGGTCGACCCCGTTCTTGACCTGGTTCTCGGGGATGAAGGTTTCCTCGCTCTGGCAATACCACCCCGAGTGCTCGCCGAGATAGATGTCGGTCGGATTGCGCTCCTGAATGCGCCGGATCACCTCCAGCACACCGATCCGATGCCGCGCCTCGGTGGTGCGGATGAAGTCGTCGTTGCTCAGGTTCAGCTTCGCGCGGAGCTGGTGATGCGTGTCGACCACGCGGTCGGCGAGCTCGATCGGCGTGATGCCCTCGCGCGCCGCGGCGCGCTCGATCTTCTGCCCGTGCTCGTCCGTGCCGGTGAGGAAGCGGACGTCGTCGCCCATGCGCCGCCGGTGGCGCGCGATGACGTCCGCGACGATGTTCTCGTACATGTGCCCGATGTGCGGGTCGTCGTTGACGTAGTGGATTGCGGTGGAAATGTAGAACTTGGCCATAGAACCCCGAAGGAGGCGGGATTGTATAGCGTCGCCGCTACTTCTTCGGTGGCTCGACCTCGATCAGACTGTGCATGCGCATCACGTCCGGCTTTTCGAACGCCGACGGCGCACTGATCAGCGTGTCGACACCGAACGTTCCTCCCTTGCCGGACAGCGCCACCGCCTCGTAATCGATGGTGATGCTGCGGCCGGGCTTCATCTGATTGGCGCGGAACACGAGCGGCTTCTTCAGCGATGCCTGCAGCTCCTTCGGCAGGATCTCCTTCAGCTCGATGTCGCCGGTGAGATCGCCGAGCGGCGTGACTGTCCAGCTCACCAGGAATGGCTCGCCGGGCACGATCGGGAACGGCACGCGCCGGATCAGGAAGAAGGAAGGATGAAGGAGCGCGCAGCGCGTTTCCAGCAGCGACTCGTCTTCGAGACAGCGGCAGATCGGAAGGAAGTTCGAAATGATCGGATTGGCCGTGAGGCCGAACAGGTCGCACGGCGGACTGGGCGGATCGGCATCCATGACCGTCTTGAACGGCAGATCGTCGGACGGCTCGATGTTGCCGGTGAGCGGATCCCAGTCGCGCTCCGTCGGACGCTCGTCGAAGAAGCCGCTTCCGCCCGCGTACGGATCGACGGCCACGCCGCGGTACATCGTGCAGCGGCCGGTGGGATTGGAGATCACCAGCGCCAGCGGCATTCCGACCGGCGGGATGTACGACGCACTGCCGGGCGGAAAGCGATCGCCGGGGACGGGAGGCAGTTCGACGAGCGGAATGGCGCGGAACTCCGGCGTCTCCATCGGCGGCAGATCGGCGGCGAGTTTCAATCCGCGATCCCAGCGGCTGAGGAACTCCGGAACGGGCACGCCGCCGGCGACGTTGACGATCTCGACCATCAGCACGCCGCTCTCGCACTGGATGGGCAGATGCACTTCGCTGAACACCCCTTCCAGTCCGACCGTGAACGTCTGCGCGAGCCGCTTGTCCTGCGGTCCGCCGATCTCGAGCAGCGGAAACGTGGCGTCGATCCCGGTCTGCTGCTGATCGACGATCAACGTTGCGCGGGCGGCGAGCGGGTATGCGATGAGGGCCAGGGCGAGTGTGAGCGCGCGCATCAGAGCCTCCGGAGGGAGTCTGCTACAGTCGCCGCCTCTCTTACAATGGTCTTCCTTTCGCTGCATCCCTGAAATGTGTCCTCTCTGCGAAGGCGACCGGTTCGACGAGAGCGTCATCGCGTCGCTGACCATCCGTCAGTGCGTGGCCTGCGGGCTGCGCACCCGCCGCATCGAGGCTGATCGCACCGGAACGAACTACGCCGACGTCAACGATCGCGTGTATCTCGATTCGATCGGACGCGTGCGCCGCGCGCAAGGCGAAGCGATCGCGGCGCTGGTCCGCGAGCATGGCGGAGCAGGGGAGTGGCTCGACGTCGGATGCGGCTTCGGATACGTGCTCGAAGCCGCGCGAGACGCCGGTTTCCAGGTGCGCGGAATCGAGCCCGACCCGAACGCGGCAAAGGCAGCACGCGATCGGGTGCCGGACGTGGTGCAGGGATTTCTCGAGGAGACCACGCCGCCCGCCGATGTGTTGTCGACGCTCGACGTGCTCGAGCATCTCGACGACCTCAACGCATTCGCACAGCTGGTCAGGCGAAAGACGCGCGCGCTGTGGGTGATCAAAGTGCCCTCATCCGACGGCCTGTTCTTTCGCATTGCGCACGCGCTGCGGATCGGGAGCGCCGTGACGCGGCTGTGGCAATCCGGTTATGCCAGTCCGCACACGGTGTACTTCGACCAGGCCACGCTCACGCGCTTTCTCGCAAAGCACGGATTCGACGTGATCGCCGCGCGTTATCTCGATGAAGTGCCTGACGGCACCGTGGTGGACCGCCTCGCGCTCGATGGCCGCATGCCGCGATGGAAGGCCTGGCTCGCGGTGCCGCTGTTCTTCGTCATCAATCGCATCGAACGATGGCGCGGCAAGTCGGACGCGCTGGTGGTCATCGCGCGCGCGTCAGTTCCCTGAGCGCGTCTTTGCCGATCCAGCGCGCCGCCGCATCCGGCGATGCCGCCAGTTTCTTCGACAACTCCACTGCCGGCGCGCGCAGCGCCGCGTTGCGGCGGCCGACGCTGCGCAGCGCCCAGCTCACGCCTTTCTTCACGAAGTTGCGATCGTCATCCGCGGCGCGCTCGATCAGCGCGAGGCTCCGCACGAACGGTTCGTCCGGCCCTTTCCTGTCGTGCAATGCCAGACTGGCCAGCAGCGCGAACGACGCGCGCTTGACGAACTCCGCGCGCTTGCTGCTCCACTGCTCGACCTTCTTCCAGGCGTGCGGCGTCTTGTCGAAGAGGTGAAAGCAGAGCGTGTCGGTGATGCCCCAGTTGTCGAAGTCGCGGCACCAGCGGTCCATCTGCGACGGCGTGACGCGCGCCGGCTCGTCGACGAACGACGCGAGCATCCGCGCTTCGTACCATCCCGTCTGCCAAAGCGCCTCGGCCAGCTCGTGGTCGCGGCCGAGGCCCTTGGCGATCGCGCGGATGTGGGCGACGGAGACGCCGAATGCTTTGTTTGCGGTGATCCCGAAGCGCGCCAGGTTGTCGTAATCGTGCTTCGTGGATCTCCGCTCCAGCGATTCGAGCGCCTCCTGCACCTGATTCATGCCGCCAGCACGTCCTTCTCGAGCTTGTCGTAGCTCGCCGCGACGCCGCGCTCCATGCCCGACTTCAGCACGTTGTCGCGGACTTCCTTCGATGCGTAGCGGACCGTATTGGTCATGGTGGTCTTGCCGTTCTCCTCGACCAGCGTCAGCGTGCCCACTGCCTCGCCTTCGTACCACGGATCGTCGAACTGCTCGGTGCTGACGATGCGCTCGTTCGGGACGATCTCGCGATAGACGCCGCTCAGTCCCATCATCATGCCGTTGACCTTGTTGCGCCAGACGTAGCGCAGGGAGCCGCCGACGCGCAGGTCGATCTCGCACTCGGCGAGCGTCCAGTCGCCGAACACGCCCAGCCAGCGCTTGAGCAATTCCGGTTTCGTGTGGGCCTCATAGACGAGGTGGCGCGGCGCGTTGAAGACGCGCGTCATCGCGATGTCGCGATCGGTGGGAGTGGTGACCGTGAGAGATCCTGGATTCGTCATGGCGTTCCTCTTTTCCTCGCGCCGCGTTTGCCGCGGGCGCGCTTCTTCTCGCTTCGTTTCATCTCTTCGAGCAGCGCGTCGAGACGCTGATACGCCGCCTCCCACAGCTCGCGATAGCGCTCCAGCCATTCGTTGGCCTCGGCGAGCGGCGTTGCCTCGAGCCTGCACGGACGGCGTTGCGCGTCGCGCCCGCGGGAGATCAGCCCGGCGCGCTCCAGCACCTTGAGGTGCTTCGAGATCGCCGGCTGGCTCATGTCGAACGGCTCGGCGAGCTCCATCACCGACGCCTCGCCGCCGGCCAGACGCATCAGGATGGCGCGGCGGGTGGGGTCGGCGAGAGCCGCGAACGTCGCGTCCAGCCGTTCATAACCTTGCGGTTGCATAACCGACAGGTAATATAAGCCGCGAAGCGGTAAACGTCAAGATCCGCAAATCGTGTAAAGTCGCGCGCCGTGCAAGAAGATCGGGTTTTGACGCGCAAGCGAGCTGAAGCATTTCTCTTCATCATTGGATGGGTGGCGCTCTTCCCCACGGAAGCGCTGGCATATCTCGACCCCGGTACGGGCAGCCTGATCGTTCAGAGCCTGATTGCGGCGCTCGCCGCGGTCGGCTTCGGGTTGCGCCATTACTGGGGCCGGATTCGGGGATGGTTCACGCGCTCCAAGCCGTCGGCGCACTCCAACGACGGGCCGCCGGAATCGAAGGTGTAAGCCGTGGCGCCGTTGTCCATCAAACAGCGATTGGTCTGCTTTCTCGTGCCGGTATTGACGGCCGTGGTCCTGCTGTACCAGGTTCTGTCATCGCTGCAGATCGCGGTGATGCACGGCGCGACGCTCGCGGTCATCGGCATCACGCTCGCGGTCGCCGTCGCGGCGGGTTTGCTCGCCGCCTATGGCGGTTCCGCGATCCGAGTGGGCGTGTTCGTCGTCTGTGCCCTGGTGTTTCTCGACGTCACGTTTCATCTGTCGGGGGTCTTCGATCATCTGCGCCCCGAGGGTCGCGGACGCAGTTCGCGGGACACGAAACGCCTGGCCGACATTCATCGGATCCAGGCCGGTCTCGAACAATACATCGCGCGTTACGGCGCGCTTCCGATGGCCAGAGAGTATGGCGAGGCTACGGGGCCGGAGACCTACTGGCAGGGCTGGTGGGACGTTTCGTCCGAAGACAAGAATCAGAGCGGCGGTGCGTTTCTGGACTTCCTCGTCGACGGCGGGATCATGCCGTCCGTCCCGGTCGATCCGGTGAACACCGCGACCGACGACCATCCGATGAACGGCACGCATTACGTCTATTTCCTCGTGCCGCCCAAGTACGATTTTTCCGGCGGAGCGTGTGACGCCCAAGAGAACCGGTGGCATTACATGATTGCCATCACCGACCTCGAGGACGAACCGGAACGGCCGCCCTCGAAGGCCAAGGGCTCGGGTTGCGAATGCCTGTGGCGCGACAAGCCGAATTACTTTCAGCACCACTTCGACTACATCCTGTGCGGTAAGTTCGACGCCACGCCTGAAGTGGTGGCACGCGCTGCCGCAGCTCGCGCCAAGCGCGTCGAGGCGATTGCGACGGCAGCGACGCAACAGTTCGAGCCGCAGGACCGGCAACGGGTGGCCGACATCCTGAAGATCAAACAGGGCTTCGAGAAGTACGTGGCGGAGAAGGGGCCACTCCCCGCGCCGCGCGAGTACGGGGAGGCCGACAAATCGAAGCCCGGTTTCTGGCAAGGCTACTGGGATTTGTCGAGTGATGACGGCGACAACGACGGCCAGCCTTTTCTCGATTTTCTCGTGCAGAGCGGCGTCATGCCGTCCGTGCCGGTCGATCCCGACAATGAGCCTGGAGCCGACGGCAATGCGTACGGCGGCAAACAGTACGTTTATTTTCTGGCCCGGGCCGACGAGGTGTATGCGGGCGGCACGTGTGTCACCGGACCCGACAAATGGGTCTATCTCCTGGGCGTGACCGACCTCCGGTCGGAGACCACACGGCCGCCGCAACGGATTACAGGCTCCGGTTGTGATTGCCTGTGGCGGGACGCGCCGAATTTCTTTCAGAAGCACTTCGACTATGTCGTCTGTGGCACATTCGACGCCACGCGGGAGGCCCGGGCACGTACTTTCGAGGCGCTCGTGAAAGAGGAAGCCGCCATCGTCGAAAAAGATGCGGCGGCCGCAGAACGCCCGGAAAATGTATCTCAAAACTGTCGGGCCACTGCCGCCGCCGAGCATCGTGCCCGTGGTACCGGTCGTGTGCGGTACGTCGATCCGATGATTCTCGAGGGCATGTTTGTATGCAACCTGTAGCAGGGGGCGTCGATGAATCCAAAGCCGCGCGGCGGACTCGCCCGGGCCGCATTGCTCTGATCGTCGGAGGGATCACCGGCGCGGTGTTGCTGTTGATGTTCCTGGGGCTGCTGCCGCCCGTTTCCGGAATGGTCGCGTTCGCGGTCGTCCTTACGACCGTGTTCTGGCTCATCCGGACGCATCTTCC
>CAMPKJ010000218.1 GCA_946887105.1 uncultured Acidobacteriota bacterium
TAGATGTCGCGAGCCGCCCCCGTGGCCGTGTCGCAATGACCGCCGGTGCGCTGGTTCGGCGGCGGACTTGGGATTCGCCATTGGTCGTTCACCAACCACTCATGCGTCAGTTCGTGAGTGAGTGCTTCACTGCGCGTGGTCGCGTTCTTCAGCAGGCCGCCGTAGAGCCAGACGTCGTTGAATCCGTCCGCGACGGTCGCCTCCCCGCGTACTCGGTCCCCTGACGAACGGTCGCTCAGAAAGAGGAACTGGTGGTTCGGGTCGGCAATACGTTGAATGCCGAACGGCGCTGCGTGGCGCAGCCACTTGCGGGAGAGCCAGTCGCGTTGCGCGTAATCGACGGGTGCTGACTTCGGTATGACTCGCTGATAGAGCGGGTCCGTCCAGTGGCGAAGATGGTCGTCCTCGAGCCATCTGACCTCCACGAACGCGGTCTCGAACAGCGGCCCGACCAGACCCGTGTCCACGGTCTCGTAGGCTGATACCGTTCCGTCGACGACGCCGACGGCATCGGCGAGATAGAACCGAGGAGTTAGGTTGTACACCGGCCTCTCGGGTCTCGAGTACCGCCGCTGAATCGTGCCACCCACAGCGGGAGCGCTGGGATGACGCAGGTGCAGTTCACCGCGAGGCGGGACCGTCGAACGGACGACATGCTTCACCTCCACTTCGTCGGCGTAAAATTCGGTGCGCGGGCCGTCCCACATTGGGGGCGCGTGAATCAGACGAACGCGGAACGGCGGATTTGGGAACTCGCCCACGTCCGCCACCGGAATGACGGTATCGCCAGCCACCACGTCACTTGTCAAAAACGATCCCCTCCGGAATCCCTTGTGGACCTCGACGTACACGCGCTTCCACGCGGTGAGAATCCCGCTCTGCACACATTTGGCGTCGCAGGGAGTGGCGGGATTCCGGATCGTCGAATGGATCGAGGCCTCGATCTGATAGTTGTCGCCGGCGACTTCGGAAACAATCAGTTCCGCCTCCGCGACGCCCGCGCTGTCCGTAATGGCAAGTGTGTTCGATAGCTGACCGGCCACTCCGAGGTTGTCCTTCGGTACCTGTTTTTGCTGGGGCACGTAGGGCGAGGGATCGGGCGGATCAGCGACTCGCAGATAGACGCTGATTCCGGCCTGTGCAATCGAGGAGTGGATGCGGATCTTGATCCGTCCATCGCGCTCCTGGAACGTGGACGGAAACCGGTCGTCGTTGCGGAACTTGTGAATCAGGACCCGCCGCTGGGGCTCCGGAGTATTCTGATGGATCTCGAATTCCAGCGACACCGGCGCCGGATCGAACTGAATGTTGTCGATGCCGAAGCTGTAGAAGAGCGACAAAGACGTGACCGTGATCTCCATGCATCCGGCACATGCCAGCGTGACATGCTTCATCGGCCGGTTCAGTGCAGGTGTGCCCGGAAGCACTTCTGTTTGATGGCTGCCGCGATCGTCCGTGATGGAAATGTAATCATCCTGATAAATACCGGGTACGAGGTCGAGCGACACATTCGAGACCGGGACGCTGAAGATGATCTTGAATGCCGGCGTATTGCCGGAACAGAAGAAATTGGTGATGTAGAACGTGCTGCCGTTCGTGAACCGAAACCCGGGAAAACCTCGAATCAGCCCTCCTCCCGAAACGGTTGCCAGTCCCGCCTCGATGGTGCGAGCAGGCGCGCAATCCAGCGGCGTGGGCCATGTGAGCGCAGGCAGCCCTTCGAAATCGATGATCTCGGCGTGTAGAGACGGCACGGAGAAAAGCAACATCACGATCGCGCTCGTGATCAGCGACTGAATTCGCATAGACACCCGACTCGTCATTGCATATTGGAACTGCCGGCAGTCCAGACGCAGGCGTTGTGAAACCCGGACCATTGATGAGCCGAACGTACCATCGTTATGGATGGGCGTAAATGGTTAATTGTGATTAACCGGCAAAAAGACTCGTATCGGAGTCGAAATCGAGCAATAGAGACTCCAATCGTCGTCTGTTCGCGGACGAACGTTCTTGAACCACGCTGCCGTTGACGCTCGCGCTCAGCCGCATGCGCGCCGAAAGGCGCCGCGTGCCGGCTGCAGCACGGCCAGGCACCCACGCCGTCAGGCCGTGGCGTGCCGGATGTTGTACTTCCGGTCGACGCGCATGACGCCATCGACAACCGACAGCGAGCGCGTGACCTTCTCGAGATGCTTCAGGTCTGCGATCTCCAGCACCAGCTCCACCGACGCCTTGCCGTCCGTGGTGCGCGTCTCCATCTGCCGGATGTTCGTCTTCAGGTTCGCAATCGTGGAGACGATGCGCGCCAGCATGCCTTGGCGGTCCTCCATGAGGATCTCCAGCTCGACGTGGAACTGCGACTGCCGCGCGTCCGCCCACTCCACGCCGATCTCGCGATCGGCATTGAAGATCAGATTGCGCACGTTCGGACAGTTCGCGCTGTGCACCGCCACGCCCTTCCCGCGCGTCACGTAGCCGATGATCGGCTCGCCCGGCAGCGGATTGCAGCACTTGGCGAGGTAGGTCAGCAGATCGTCGTAGCCCTTCACCTTGATGGTCGCGGAAGAAGAGAAGGGGAAGAACTTGCGGACTGCCTGTCCGATGACGCTCGGCGTCGCGTCGGCGGGCTTCTGGTCGTCGGTGACGAAACGCTCCACGATCGAGCGGGCCTGAATCTTTCCGTATCCGACGTCCGCGTACAGATCCTCGAGACGCGGCAAGCCATGCTCGGAGAGCACGCCGTCGAGGGCGTTCTCGGCGATCAACTTCCGCCACTGCACCTTGTAGCGCTTCGCCTCGCGCTCGATCAGCTTTCGTCCCAGCTCGATGGAGCGGTGCTTCTGTTCGGTGTTGAGGTAATGCCGGATCTTGTGCTTCGCGCGCGAGGTCGCGACCATGTTGATCCACTCGCGGCTGGGCGTCTGATTCGGCGCGGTCAGGATCTCCAGGATGTCGCCGTTCCTGAGCTGCGTCTTGAGCGGCACCAGCTTCCCGTTCACGCGCGCGCCGACGCAGTGATTGCCGACGTCCGTATGGATGCGATACGCGAAGTCGAGCGGAGTGGCGCCGCGCGGGAACGCGAACACGTCACCTTTCGGCGTGAACGTGTAGACCTCGTCCGGATAGAGGTCGATCTTCAGCGAGTTCAGAAAGACGCGCGGGTCCTTGATGTCGTGCTGCCACTCGACCAGCTGCCGCAGCCAGAGGAAGTTGGTGTCGTCCGGATGCGCGCCGACGCGGCCTTCCTTGTATTTCCAGTGCGCGGCGATGCCCTGTTCGGCGATCAGGTCCATCTCCCGCGTGCGGATCTGCACCTCGAACGGCTGCCCCTTCTCCGCCACCACGGTGGTGTGCAGCGACTGGTAGAAGTTGGGCTTGGGCATGGCGATGTAGTCCTTGATCCGGCCGGGGACGGGACGCCACATCTGGTGGATGATGCCGAGGGCCGCGTAGCAGTCTTTGACGCTGGGGGTGATGATGCGGAAGGCGAGGTAGTCGTAGAGCTGGCCGATGTCGATGTCCTGGCGGCGCAGCTTCGACCAGATCGAGTACATCGACTTCACGCGTCCGTGCACGTCGCCTTCGATCTCGTTTTCGGCGAGCTTCTGTTCGAGCGTCGCTTTGATGCGCTGCACGATGTCGCCGGACATGGCCATCTTTTCCTCGACGGCCTTGTGCAGTTCTTCGGATTCGCGCGCGTGGAGATAGCGGAACGACAGGTCCTCGAGCTCGTGCTTGATGCGGCCCATGCCGAGGCGGTTGGCGATCGGCGCGTAGATCTCCATCGTCTCTTTGGCCACGGCAATGCGTTTCTCCTCGGGGAGAAACTGCAGCGTGCGCATGTTGTGCAGCCGGTCGGCGAGCTTGACCAGCACCACGCGCAGGTCCGAGACCATGGCCAGGAGCATCTTGCGGAACGTCTCCGCCTGCTGCTCTTCCTTCGAGACATACGCGTAACGCGAGATCTTGGTCACCCCGTCGACCAGGTCCGCCACCTGATCGCCGAACATCTCCTGCAGCGTTTCCTTGGTGGTGAGCGTGTCTTCGAGGACGTCGTGGAGCAGCCCGACGGCGATGGAGGTCTCATCCAGACGCATGTCGGCGAGGATGTAGGCGACGTTGAGCGGGTGGACCAGGTACGGCTCGCCCGAGCTGCGCACCTGCCCGCGGTGCTCGCGCGCGGAGAAGATGTACGCCTTCTGGAGCAGCTCCTCGTCGAAGTCGGGGCGGTAACTTTCGACCTTGTCGAGGATGTCTTCGAAGCGGATCACGCGCCGATCTTACGTTCGGAATCGAGAATTGAGAATTGAGGATTGAGAATCGGGACCGCAACCGGTAGGCTCGGCCAGGCGGCGCGGAGCCGCCGGTCAGGCATGAGACGTGCTGCCACGCCCTTACGCCGAAGCCAGCAGCCGGCGCGGTGCCGGGGCGTGGTGCCGGGTTACGGAAAAAGGAGGTTTCTTCGTGTCCAAGTCGAAATCGGTGTTGTTCGTAGTGGCCTTACTCGTCGTATTCGCGGCGATTCCCGCGCTCGCAGGCCCGGTCCCGTCGAAAACGGCGGCCAACCAGAGCCTCGAGTCGCGCGATGCCGATCTGAGCGTCGTCCGCGACGTCGCGGCGAACGAGCAGGTCGCGGCCGTCCTGGCCGCGAATGGATTCACGCAGGAAGAGGTCGAGCAGCGTCTCGCGCAGATGTCGTCGCAGGACCTCAATCAGCTCGCGCAGAATCTCGAGCAGCTTCAGCCGGCGGGCCTGACCCGTCAGGAGTGGATCTGGATCGGCATCGGCGCCCTGGCTGCGCTCATCCTCGTGATCGCACTCGCGGACTGATGAATCAACCCGGCGCTCGAAACGGCTTCGGGCTTGGGCGGGCGTACTTGCGTGCGCTCGCCCTTTTTGCGCCCGCTCTCCTGCTCTCTTCGTGCGTCTACTGGACGCCGATGTCGCGCCGTCCCTCGACGAACGCGAACGTCATCCCGAACGTCCCGATGCAGAAGTGGGACATCAAATCGTGCGGCGCCGGCTCGCTCTCCGCCGTGCTGCAGCATCACGGCGATACGAAAACGATGGACCAGTGGCAGGCCGAGCTCCCCAAGACGCGCGGCGGCGTGATGTCCATCGATCTCGTGCTCGCCGCACGCAAGGCGGGTTTCGAGGCGGAGCTCGTCACCGGCAACGCGCAGCTCGTCGAAGCGGAAGTGCGCGACGGACGCCCGGTGATCCTGATGCTGCAGGTCATCCAGTACCCCGGCAAGTCGCTCGACTTCTTCCACTACATCGTCATCGATGGATTCGATCCGATGCGCAATCTCTTCCGCACGCAGTTCGGCGACGGCAAGCCGCGCTGGGCGCCGATGTCGCGCATGGACGCGGCGTGGAAGAAGACCAGGTACGCCACGATCCTGATCCGCCCGCGCGATCCGAACGTCGAGGCGCTGCGCACCGCGGTCCGCCTCGAAGAAGACGGCAAGTACGCGCTGGCGGCACACACGTACCGCGAGATTCTCCAGCGCGATCCGGGTTCCGTTCTGGCCTGGACGAACCTCGGCAATGCCGAAATGCGCGCCGGCCGCCGCGTGGCAGCGGAGGAGGCGTTCCGCAAGGCGCTCGAGCTCGAGCCCGATTCCGCCGACACGCTGAACAACCTGGCCTGGCTGCTATTCGAGGACAAGCGGATCGACGAAGCGGAACCGCTGGCGCGCAAGGCGGTGGTCACGAAAGCGCCTGATCCCTGGCTGCGCCTCGACACCCTCGCGCGCATCCTCGCCGCGCGCGGCGCCTGCGACGAGGCAGCGATGACGTTCCGCGCCGCCATCGAAGCGGTGCCGGAAACGCGCAAGGACGAACGCGTCGCGCTCGAGGAGGCGGCGGCACAGAGGTGTGGAACGTGAAGTGTTGTCGGTTCTCGGTTGTCAGTTGTCTGTGATTCCTCGCGTAAAGGCACAGACAACTGACAACCGACAACCGATAACATCTCCGCAGTGTTCTCCCGCCGCGCCCACTGGTCCGCCCCAATCAACGAACTGACGCGCGAGCGCCGCAGACGCGGCGAACTGCTCGATCTCACCATCAGCAATCCGACGGCGGCCGGATTGCCGTATCCGCACGATGAGCTTGCGGAGGCGCTGGCGCGCGGGGCTCGCGCTTCGTACGATCCCGATCCGCGCGGGATCCGTTCCGCGCGGGAGGCGCTGGCGGAGGAGCTGCGCTGCGATGCGGAGGATCTGATCCTCACCGCTTCGACCAGCGAGGCGTATTCGTTTCTCTTCAAGCTGCTCGCCGATCCCGGCGACGTCGTGCTGACACCCACTCCGTCGTATCCGCTGCTCGAGCATCTGGCGTCGATGGAGCTGGTCGCGCTGCGGACGTTCGCGATGGAGTTTCATCAGCGCTGGGAGATTCACGATCTCCCCGTTTGCGCACGCACGCGCGCGATCGTGGTCGTGAATCCGAACAATCCCACCGGCTCGTTCGTCACGCCGCGCGAGCAGGACGCGCTTGCGGCGCATGGGATTCCGATCATCTCGGACGAGGTCTTCCTCGATTATCCGCTGGACGGCAGCGGCACGTCGTTCATCCGTGAGGACGTGCTCACGTTCACGCTCGGCGGGCTCTCGAAGTCCGCCGGCCTGCCCCACTTCAAGCTCGGCTGGATTCGCGTGAGCGGTCCCGGCAAACGCGAGGCACTCGACGCGCTGGAGCTGATCGCCGACAACTTCCTCTCCGTGGCCACGCCGGTGCAGGTCGCGCTTCCCGAGTTGCTGCGCATCGCGCCGCGCATCCGCCATGCGATCTCCGGGCGCACGCGCGCGAATCTGGCCACGCTGCGCCGCACGTTCGAGGACGTTCCCGCAACGCGCGTGCTGCCGGTCGAAGGAGGATGGTCGGCGGTGATCCGCGTGCCGCGCATGCAGTCGGATGAAGCGCTGGCGCTGTCGATGCTCGACCGCGGCGTGGTCGTCCAGCCCGGCTATTTCTTCGACTTCGAGACCGAAGGTCACGTCGTGGTTTCGCTGCTGACGCCCGAAAACACGTTCGCCGAAGGTATCGTGCGGCTACGATGAAACATCACTGGCTGCTCGATCCCGCCATCACGTTTCTCAATCACGGCTCGTTCGGCGCCACGCCGCGCGTGGTGCTCGAAAAGCAGTCCGAGCTCCGCGCGCAGATGGAGCGCGAGCCGGTGCGCTTCTTCGTGCGCGAGCTCGAGCCGCTGCTCGACGAGGCCCGCCGCACGCTGGCGGCGTTTCTCGGCGCCGACGCGGAGGGTCTGGCCTTCGTTCCCAACGCCACCGCGGGCGTGAACGCGGTGCTGCGCTCGCTCGATCTGGACAAGTTCGACGAGCTGCTGGTCACGAATCAGGAGTACAACGCCTGCCGCAACGCGCTCGACTATGTCGCCGCGATCTCTGGCGCGAAAGTGGTCGTCGCCGACATCCCGTTCCCGATCGACTCGCCCGACGTCGTTCTCGCGCGCATCCTGGAGAAGGTCAGCGATCGCACGCGCCTGCTGCTCATCGATCACATCACCAGCCAGACCGCGCTGATCCTGCCGGTCGAGCGGATCGTGAAGGAGCTCGCCGCGCGCGGCGTCGATACGCTGATCGATGGCGCACACGCCGCCGGATTCGTGCCGCTCGACCTGCGCGAGATCGGCGCCGCGTACTACACCGGCAACCTGCACAAGTGGGTGTGCGCACCGAAAGGAGCGGCGTTTCTGTACGTGCGCGAGAACCGCCGCCGCGGCATTCGTCCTGTCTCGATCAGCCACGGCGCGAACTCGCAGCGCACCGATCGCAGCCGCTTTCTGCTCGAGTTCGACTGGACCGGCACTGACGATCCGACCGCGTGGCTGTGCGTTCCGGCAGCGCTCGCGTTCATGGATCAGCACGGCGGCTGGCCCGACGTGATGCGCCGCAATCACGCCCTGGCCCTGCTCGGCCGCGACCGGCTCTGCGACGCGCTCGGCATCCCTGCGCCCGCGCCCGACGCGATGCTCGGCGCGATGGCGGCGGTCCCGCTCCCCGACGGCATGCCCTATCCCGCCGCGATCATCCCCGCCGATCCGCTGCAGGACAAGTTGCTGTTCGAGCACAACATCGAGGTGCCGATCACGCCGTGGCCCGAGCCGCCGAAGCGCGTGCTGCGCATCAGCGCGCAGCTCTACAACGAGCTCGGCGAGTACGAACGGCTCGCGGCGGTGTTGCGAGCGGAACTATGAGGGCGGGTCGCAAGGTCTCAAAGTCGCAAAGTCTCAAAGGACGCGCCCGCCACCTCTTTGCGACTTTGAGACTCGGGAAAACCGCAGTTAAAACGAAGCACCGTTTTGCAAGCTCAATCGCTA
>CAMPKJ010000219.1 GCA_946887105.1 uncultured Acidobacteriota bacterium
CACGAAACCTGTCAGGACCGAAAACGGGAATGCGACGTTGACGACGGTGATCACGATCGCAAAGACGGAGGCGAACGCGCGCCGCCAGTGCTCGAAGCGCGGGTTGGTCATGCCCACGGAGCTGAACATCGCCCACACGCCGTGATAGAGGTGCAGGCCGAGGGCGAGGTTGGCGATGATGTAGATCGCCGACACCCACCACACCTGAAATCCGGCCACGACGTTATGGAACACGTCGCCGGGGATGAACGCGTGATGCGCGTCGCCGGTGGTCAGATGCAACAGGTGGTAGATGACGAAGAGGAGGATGATCACTCCGCCCCAGCGCATCGTCCGCGCCGCATACGTCCCTTTGACGTAATCGCGATCGGCGTATCCGACCGGGCGCGCGTTGCGATTCATCATCGTCAGCGCGTACGCGGAGTGGATGTGGAAGATCACCGCCACGAGCAGCACGATGCGCGAAAGATAGAGCGCACCGGCATACGGCAGCAGCGGCGCGCCCATCTCGCGGAGCCACTCGGCGTAATGGTTGAGAGCCTCGGCCCCGAAGAACAGCTTCAGGTTGCCGGCCATGTGCAGAAAGATCCAGCCGAAGAGGATCAGGCCGCTGATGGCCATGACCGCCTTCTTGCCGATCGCAGAGCGGTAGAAGTTCCCGAACCACGTCATTCGGAGCTCACCTCGGTGTGGGGGGTGTGTGACGGAGCGCAGAGCGCGGAAGGCATCTGGGGGGTCATCATATTCGGCCACCGCTCGCGGTCAAGCGGAGTCTCAAAGTCGCAAAGTCGCAAAGTCTCAAAGAAGGCCCCCAACGCCGTCTGTGCGACTTTGAGACTTTGCGACTTTGCGACTCCACCTGACAATCGTCACCCGCACTTCCTGACGCCAGCCAGTGTCCGCGCGCCCGGGATCGACGCATCCTGCACGGCATGAACAGCATCCCTGCGCAATTCACCCGCGTCACGAAACACTACGGATCCATCGAGGCGCTCCGCGGTCTCGACCTCATCATCCGTCCCGGCGAGCTGGTGGCGCTGCTCGGCGCGAACGGAGCCGGAAAGACCACGGCGGTGCGCGCGCTGCTCGGATTGTCGAAGCCGACGTCGGGCGAAGTACGCGTGTTCGGCGGCGATCCGCGCGATGCGCGAAGCCGCGCCCGCACCGGCGCGCTGCTGCAGATCGCGCGCGTGCCGGAGACGCTGCACGTGCGCGAGCACATCCATCTCTTCTCGAGCTATTACCCGAACCCGCGGCCGCTCGAAGAAGTCATCGAGGCGGCCGGGCTGCAGGGACTGGAGAAGCGGCAGTTCGGCGAGCTCTCCGGCGGGCAGCAGAAGCGCGTGCTGTTCGCGCTCGCGCTGTGCGGCAATCCCGATCTGCTGGTGCTCGACGAGCCGACGGTCGGACTGGACGTCGAAGCGCGGCGCGCGCTCTGGAAGCAGATCCGCGCCTACATCGCCGGCGGACGCTCGGTGCTGCTGACGACGCACTATCTCGCCGAGGCGGAGGCGCTGGCCGATCGCGTGGCGGTGATTCACAAAGGCGTGGTGATGGCCGAGGGAACGCCGCAACAGATCAAAGGCGACGCGGCCACGCTCGAAGACGCATTCGTCGAAATGCTGGAGGCCTCATGAAAATCTATCTCCTCGAGACCAAATACGAGTTCCTCAAAGCGCTGCGCATGCCGCAGTACTCGCTGCCGACGATCCTCTTCCCGATCGTGTTCTACGTTTTCTTCGGCGTGTTCTTCGGGAAGCGCGACACCGGCGGCGTCACCATGGCGCAGTATCTGATCGCGACGTACGGCGCATTCGGCGTGATCGGCGCGGCGCTGTTCGGCTTCGGCGTTTCAGTGGCCATCGAGCGCGGGCAGGGTTGGCTGGAAGTGAAGCGCACCACGCCTATGCCCATCGGCGCGTACTTCTTCGCCAAGCTGGTCATGTCGATGATCTTCAGCGCGATCATCGTGCTGCTGCTGATGGCCGTCGGCGTGATGTGGGGCGGCGTGTCGCTCGATCCGCTGCAGGCGGTCGTGCTGCTGGCGGTGCTCGTGACCGGCTCGATCACGTTCTGCGCCCTCGGCCTGGCCCTCGGCTTCATCGCCGGTCCCAATTCCGCCGCGCCGATCGTGAACCTCATCTACCTGCCGTTGGGCTTTCTCTCGGGACTGTGGGTGCCGATCCTGTTCCTCCCGAAACCGGTGCAGACGCTCGCACTCTGGCTCCCGCCGTATCACTTCTCGCAACTCGCGCTGCGCGTCACCGGCGGCTCGCGCGGAGAGTCGGTGCTGGGACACATCGGCGCGATGGCGGCCGCAGCGGTGGTCTTCGGCGCGATCGCATACCTCGGATACCGGCGTGATGAGGGAAAGACGTACGGGTAAACTGGTTCCTCGGAGTTCCTCGGAGTGCCTCGGAGTTCTTCGGGGCAACGACTCCGAGGAACCGAGGAACCGAGGAACCGAGGAACTCGACACTACACCCATGCGCCTCCTCCCCCACGACAACGACCTGAGCTGGACGCCGTACGCGTGGCTGATCTACATCGTCCCGTTCCTGCTCACGCCCTTCGCCGATGAACGGCAGAACCATCCGGCCGCGTATGCGATGTACGCGGCCGGATTCGCGCTGTTCCTCTTCCTCTACTTCCGCAGCTACTGGGTGCAGGGGCGCGAGCTGATCCTGATCGCCGGGGCGACGCTCGCACTCGGGCTGGCGTTCTGGCCGGTGTCGCTCGGCGCGGGCGCGTTTTTCATCTACGCGGCGGCCATGATCGGGATGCTCGACTCGCCGCGATGGGCGGTGCGCGGCGTCGCTGCGATTGCGCTGATCACCATCCTGGAGGCGCTGGTCCTGCGGCGCACGATGTGGCACGCGGTCTGGCCGGTGCTGTTCGTGCTGATCATCGGCGGCATCAACATTCACTATTGCCAGGTCGGCCGCGCGAACGCGCGATTGCGTCTCGCGCAAGATGAGATCGAGCACATGGCCAAGCTCGCGGAGCGCGAGCGGATCGCGCGCGACCTGCACGATCTCCTCGGCCACACGCTTTCGCTGGTGATCCTGAAATCGGAACTGGCCTCGAAGCTCGCCGAACGCGATCCGGAACGCTCCCGCGACGAGATCCGCGACGTCGAGCGCATCGCACGCGAGGCGCTCGCGGAAGTGCGCGCGGCGGTCAGCGGCTATCGCACCAGCGGATTGGAAGCGGAGGTGCAGCGCGCGCGGAACACGCTGGCGACGGCGGGCGTGCGGCTCGATACCGAACGGACGTCGCGCAAACTGCCGCCCGCGCAGGAAGCGGTGCTCTGTCTCGCGCTGCGCGAAGCGGTCACGAACATCGTGCGCCATTCCGGCGCACGCAACGCACGCCTGACCATCGACCTGAGCGACAGCGCGTGCACGCTGGCGATCGCCGATGACGGCCGCGGTGGCAACGCGCCGTTCGGCAGCGGGCTCTCCGGCATGCGCGAGCGCGTCGATCTCCTCGGCGGCACGCTCACGCGCATCGGCAGGAACGGCACGACACTCACCGTGACGCTGCCGATTTCGAACGTGCAGGAGCGCAGCGCATGATCCGGGTGGTCATCGCGGAGGATCAGAAGATGGTCCTCGGCGCGCTCGCCGCGCTGCTGGAAATCGGCGGTGACATCGACGTGGTCGGCCGCGCGCAGGACGGCGAAAGCGCGCTGACGATCTGTCGCGAATTGAAACCGGACGTGCTGCTCACCGACATCGAAATGCCGCACATGACCGGACTCGAACTGGCCGCGGCGGTGAAGCGCGAGGCTCTCGGCACGCGCATCATCATCCTGACCACCTTCGCACGGGGCGGCTATCTGCGCCGCGCGCTCGAAGTCGGTGCCTCCGGATATCTGCTCAAGGACTCGCCGGCCGAGCATCTCGCGAATGCCGTGCGGCGCGTGAAGGCGGGAGGACGGGTGGTCGATCCCGAGCTGGCCGCGGAGGCGTGGAGCGAGCCCGATCCGCTCACCGATCGCGAACGCCAGGTGCTGCGTCTCGCGGGCGAAGGACAGACCAGCGCCGAGATCGCGGGCGAGCTGCACCTGTCCGACGGCACCGTGCGCAATTACCTGTCGGAAGCGATCAGCAAGCTGGGCGCGGGAAACCGCGTCGAGGCGGCACGGATCGCGCGCGAAAAAGGCTGGCTGTGATTCTCAGCGCGTGAGCGCCTTGCGCAGTTCCTCGCGCACGCGCAGTCCGCTGCTCGTCTTGTCGTGGCACGCGAACGCATCGCGATAGGCGACGTGCGCGAGATAGTCCGTCGTGGCGACGCGATAGCTGCGGCCGTCATCGAGCGTGGCCGGACCGGAGACGAACGAATCGTCCCCGGCCGCGTCGAGCAGGCGTCGTAATGCATCGCCGCGCATCGTGCAGGTCACGATCTCGTTTTCATACGGCAGCGCGCCGAGGAGCAATTCCATGGTCAAGGTCCCGGGCGGCAGAGGACCGCGGAAACTGCTCCGCGTCGACAGCGCGAGATCCGCTTTCACCACCTCGCGCATGACCTCGACCGTGCGCCTGGCCAGCGCCTCGGTGGACATCGGATCGTCGAGTTTGCCGATCGGCGTGAACAAATGCCGGTATTGCGGATCGCGCTCGAGCGCGCGCTGCATGCGCGCGACGCGGCGGGCGATGCGGCGTTCCTGTAAGAGCGACATTTCGATCGGAACCAGTCCGCCGCGGATGGCCGCCACCCGGCCGTCTTTCACTTCCACCTCCACGCGGCTCACGTACGTCAGATATTGCGACGGCGAAATGTAGGACGTGGTGCTGTCCGGAATCGGCGACAGTTGGCGTTTGAGATGGCTGTGCGATCCGAAGATGAGATCGATGCCCGGGACCGCCTTCGCCATCGCGTAATCGTCATCGACTTCCTGATGGCCGATCATCACCACCACGCTGACCTGTTCCTGCTCGCGCAACTTGCGCACCGTTTCGCGGGCCGCGGCCATCGGATCGCTGAACGTGAATCCAGGCACCTTCACGAGTTTCGGGAAATCGGCGCCTGCTAATGCAAATACACCAATGCGCACGCCGCGCACCGTAAAGACCGCGTAATCGCGAAAGCCCTCCGTGTTCGCGCTGAGAATCGGATAGGAGACCGCGGCGCGGCAGCGGTCGAATGCCTCCCGGCCATAGTCGGCGTCGTGATTGCCGAACGCCATCGCGTCGATGATGCCGTTGAACCACGGCCATTCCGCGCAGCCGAACTTGTCCGACCAGGCCGGCGCGCCCTTGTTGATCGTGTCGCCGCCGCTGAACACGAGCGCACCGTCGCGTTTCCATCCGCGCAGATACCACATCGCCCGCGCGATCCCGCCCCGCATCCCTTCGTCCGTGTAGAACGGCAGCGCGTGGGAGTGATAGTCGGAGAGATGGAGCAGCGTGACGGTTTGTGCGCCGAGAGGAAGCGCCAGGAACAGAAGCACGACGAGCGACTTGCGCATCGCGCCAGTGTAACGGCTACGGCTGCAGGGCCAGCGTCTCGCTTCCGCCTGCCGTGATCACGACCTTCTTCACGCTCGGCAGGCGGCTCAATGTCTCCGTCACGGCGGCGCGGATCATCTGAGCGCGGCAGGAGCCGCCAACGTTCTGCAGGCGCTCGTTGAAATCGACGGTCAGCGTGCCGTCGCGCAGGATCACCGACTGCACGGCGGAGCGTTCCGGAAATGCCACCGCCGCGCCGCGCGCCCGTTCGCCGGCGGTCGGCCCCTGCACCAGCGCCTCCACCAGCAGGCGGGCCATGGAAATGGTCTTGGGCATGCGCCGCGTGTACGGCTTCACGCCGGTGCAGTTTTCGTCCGGAAAATGAAGCGTTGCCTCGACCGGCTGCACATCGAACGGGGTCTCGACGCGAACGAGATTCGTTTCCGAGCCGTCCCTGGCCGAATATTCGAGCGCTTCGACGATGACGCGATCGCCCGGCTCGCGCGTCAGCCACAACGAGCCGCGATAAGGACTGTGCTGCCCCATTTCGCCGGTTGCGGTCGTGAATCCTTCCACAATGACGGACCCATCCGCAGCGCGCGCGCGCAGAACCACATTGTTTTCGAACGTGCGGGCCAGGCCGCTCACGACCAGCGGATTGGCGACTTCCACATCACCGATGGTGATATTGCGCTCTTCCGCCACAGTGGCCTGTACGGGCGGCGGCGCGGAGGTCTCTCCGGCCGGTGGCGCAGGCGACTGTGTGGCAGGCGGCGGCGGCGCGGGCTTCTCGACGGCCGGGCCGCACGCGGCAAACAAAAAAAGAGCGCACCGAAGTGCGCTCTTTTTGACCGGGAACGTCATGGATTTACTTCTTACCGAGACTGTCCTGCATCTCTTTGATGGCTGCCTCGCGGCCCTTTTCCTTGGCCACTTTGGCGAATTGCGCGCGGCGGTTGGCCGGGAAGCGGCGCACCAGCGCGAGATAACGTCCCTGAAGCTGACGCGAAGCCAACTGCTCGGAGGACAGAGCCGGGCTCTTACGGCCCTTCCTGCCTTTGGTTGCCGTTGCTGCTTCGCTCGTGCCGGTGCCGGTGGACGCTGTCGCGGGCGGGCGTCCCGGTGGACGTCCAGGCGGACGGCCACTCTTGCTTCCGGCCGGACGTCCCGGCGGGCGGCCCGGACCGCGGCCACTGCCCTTTGGACGTCCCGGCTTACGACCACGGCGGACAGCAGCAACGGCGGTCGCTGCAGCGGAAGCAATTCCTGAGGCGGCGGCGGATGCTGCTCCGCCCACTGCATCCTTCAGGGTTTGCAAACGCGCTTCGAGGTCACTGATCTCCGCGGACATCTGGGACAGGTAACCATTGACGTCGCTCTGCGAAACGCGGCGTTCTTTGATCAGCCGGTCCAAAACGTACGCGGCCTGTCCACCGGACAATCTGGCGGACGCCGTGGCGTTTTTCCTGGGTCTTGCCATATTCACTCCTCCTTCGACACTCTTCGCACAAAGTCTTGTGCAATGCACGTTGCATTGTCAATGAAAAACAATGAGGGCGGGCCCGAAAGCCCGCCCTCGCGTGCGCAAAGCGGCAAAAACCAGCTCAATAACGGTAATGATCGGACTTATAGGGCCCGCTCGCCGGCACGCCCAGGTATTGCGACTGCTCCGGCGTCAAGGCCGTCAATTCGACGTCCAGATGCTCGAGATGCAGGCGCGCCACTTCCTCGTCCAGCTGCTTCGGCAGGACGTAAACCCGCTTGTCGTATTCGCCCTTGTTGTTCCAGAGCGCGAGCTGCGCCAGCACCTGATTGGTGAACGAGGCCGACATCACGAAGGACGGATGGCCGGTGGCGCAGCCGAGATTCATGAGCCGTCCCTCGGCCAGGATCAGCACCGCGTGGCCATCGGGGAAAACCCACTCGTCGTATTGCGGCTTGATGTTCACCTTGCGGATGCCGGCGACCTTCTTCAGGCCGGCCATGTCGATCTCGTTGTCGAAATGGCCGATATTGCAGACGATGGCGTTGTGCTTCATGCGGGTCATGTGATCGGCCGTAATGACGTCCTTGTTGCCGGTGGCGGTCACGAAAATGTCCGCCTTCTCGACCACGCTTTCCAGCGCGCGCACTTCGAAGCCTTCCATTGCGGCCTGCAGCGCACAGATGGGGTCGATTTCCGTGACCACCACGCGCGCGCCCTGCCCGCGCAGTGCCTGCGCGCACCCCTTGCCCACTTCGCCGTAGCCGCAGACCACCGCCAGCTTGCCGGCGATCATCACGTCCGTGGCGCGATTGAGGCCGTCGATGACCGAGTGGCGGCAACCATAGATGTTGTCGAATTTCGATTTGGTGACCGAGTCATTGACGTTGATGGCCGGGAACAGCAGCGTTCCCGCGTCCTGCATCTGATAGAGGCGATGCACGCCGGTGGTGGTCTCCTCGGAAACGCCGCGCAGGTCCTTGGCGACGCGCGTCCAGCGCTGCGGATCGCGCGCGATCTCCGCGCGCAGCAGGTCGAGGATCACGCCCCATTCTTCCGGCTCATCGGACGGATTGAAGGCCGGCACGTGACTGCGGCCTTCGCATTCGACGCCCTTGTGCACGAGCAGCGTGGCGTCGCCGCCGTCATCGACGATCAGCGTCGGGCCGCTGCCGTCCGGCCACATCAGCGCCTCGGACGTACACCACCAGTACTCCTCCAGCGTCTCGCCCTTCCAGGCGAACACCGGAATGCCGCGAGGATTTTCGATCGTACCGCCCGTTTCCGGACGTCCCACGACCACGGCCGCGGCGGCGTGGTCCTG
>CAMPKJ010000220.1 GCA_946887105.1 uncultured Acidobacteriota bacterium
GATTGGGCGGATCCTGGGGTCCTCGGGGTCCTCGGAGTTCCTCGGGTTCCTCGGAGTACCGCTCCCCGAGGAACTCCGAGGCACTCCGAGGAACGCCGAGGAACTCGTCAATGCAGGAACATCGGCATGCCCATCACTTCCGCCACCTTCGGCCGGTACTCCGCGGCGTCGTAGAAGCGGGGCACGTCGACGCGCTTTTCGCCTTCGCCGGTGACCTCGATGGGCACGGCCGAATAGCGGCCGCCGACCACGGCCACCATCTGTCCCGTCTGGCGGCGGCGGAGGAGATCGGCGGCGAGCGAGCCGTAGTTCTTCGCCACGATCAGATCGAGTGAATCGGGAGCGCCGGACCGCATGAGATAGGCGAGGCGCTGGTAGATCACGCTCGAGCCGTCGCGTTTCTCGAGAAAGTCCGCGAGCACGCCGCCGATGCCGCCCAGTCTGCGCTGTCCGGCCGCGTCGGGCTTGCCGCTCTCGACCAGCGATCCGCCGGTGATGCGCGCGCCTTCCGAAACCGCGACCACCGCATAGTTGCTCGGGTTCTCCGCTTTGTCGCGCGACAGCATTTCGTAGAGCACTTCGGGATCGAACGGCACCTCGGCGATCAGCGCGCGATCGACGCCGGCGAGATACGCCGCGAGCAGGCACGTCTCGCCGGAGTTGCGGCCGAACAGTTCGACGATCAGGAAACGTTCGTGCGAGCCGGCGCTGGTGCGCAGATCGTTGATGAACATCACGGCGCGCGTGACCGCGGTCGAAAATCCGAGGCAGTAATCGGTGCCGTAGACGTCGTTGTCCATCGTCTTCGGGATGGCGATCAGCGGAACGTTCTCGCGCTGCAGGCGGCGCGCGAACGTGAGTGTGCCGTCGCCGCCGAGTGCGACCAGCGCGTCGAGCTTGAGGAAGTCGATGACGCGCAGCGCTTGCGGCGTGAGGTCGTAACGGCCGCGATCGTCGGGCCGCGGCAACTCGCTCATGAGGTGCGGCGGAACCTGATCGCGTTTCGCGATGGACGGATTCATGCGCGACGTGTGAAGGATCGTGCCGCCGGTGCGATCGATGGCGCGCGTGAGCACGCGCGTGAGCGGCAGGATCCACGCGGAGTTGTCGGCGGATGCGTCGGGGATCACGTTGACCAGCGAAGCCCAGCCGCGGCGCAGTCCGATGATCTCGCACGGCTCGTCGAGCATCCGCCAGACGAACGCCTTGATCGCGGCGTTGAGGCCGGGGACGTCGCCGCCACCGGTCAGGATTCCAATGCGCTTCATCGAATTCGCGCTTCTGCGGCCGCCTCTCCCTCGGGAAAGAAAACCACCTTCAGCGCTTCGTGCCGATCGAACCTGGCGATGCCTTCGTGAAAATCGCGCAGCGAATCGTAGGTGGCCTGTACGACCCAGGCGACGTCCAGCCCTGCGCGGAGCATGCCCAGCATGCGTTGCCACGTCGAATACATCCGCCGGCCGATGATGCCGTGCATGGTCACGCCCTTGAAGATCACGTTGCGCGTGTAGTCGTCGATGGTCACGGAGTGCCCGGCGGGCAATCCGAGGAGCGAGAGCGTGCCGCCCATGCGCACGATGTCCAGGCCGAAGTTGATGGCCGCGCTCGAGCCCGACATCTCGCAGACCACGTCCACGCCGACGCCGCCGGTGAGCGCTTCGACGGCCTGCTTCACCGCCTTCGGATCGGTGGTGCGCACGTTGAACGTGTGCAGGTTCCCGAAGTTGCGCGACGCCGCCCAGCGGCGTGCGGTCTCGAGCGCGTGATCGCTGACGTCGGTGACGATGACCACCGAGGCGCCGTTGTGCTCGGCGATGGCCGCGGACATCGCGCCGATCGGACCGAAGCCGGTGATGGCCACCGTTTTTCCGGCCAGGTCGACGACCTGAGTGGTATGAACGGCGTTGCCGAGGGCGTCGAGGAAGGCGCCGACGCGGGGAGGGACGAAGGACGGCAACTTGATCACGTTGCCGGCGGGAACTTTTACGAACTCCGCGAACGCGCCGTCCTCGTCGAGGCCGTAGATCTTCGTGCGCACGCAGATGTGCCCGTCGCCGGCACGGCACTGATGGCACTCCCCGCAGATGACGTGCATCTCCGCCGAAACGTAGTCGCCGATCGCGAGCGCACCTTCGTGAGCGCGCGACGCGCCCTCGCCGATCTCTTCGACGAAGCCGCAGAACTCGTGCCCGTAAATGCGCGGCGGCTGGACCTTTCCGCGGATCGACGGATCCCAGTGATAGATGTGTTTGTCGGTGCCGCAGATGGCGGCGCCGGCGACGCGGATCAGGACCTCGCCGGGACCCGGTTTCGGCACCGGACAATCGCGAATTTCGGTCCCTTCCGGACCGTCGAGAGGAGCTGATTTGACGACGGCAATCATCGGGTCGCGGATGCTATCACGCACCATCAGTGCCGAATGGCGTGGCGCATGACGCGCAATGCCGCATCGATCGCTTCGTCCACCTTCGACGGCGGCTCGATCCGGAACGGACGCGCGTGCAGCGGCACCTCGGCGAGGAACTCCGAGAACGCGCGGACCAGCGCCGCCGGATCGCGTTCGTACAGATCGCCGTGCAGCCCGCCTTCGACGATGTGGATGCGCTTGTGTGTCTTGCAGGCGCCGAACAACTCGTGCGCCATCGCGCACGGAATGGACTCGTCCGCGGAGCCGTGCAGCACGAGCAACGGGATCTGCAGCTTGCGCACGGAGTCGAGGGTGTTGAACAGATCGCCCGCGAGCAGGTGCAGCGGCACGCGCGGATGGAGCAGGCGCGCCATCGCGGTGAGGCTGGTGAACGTCGACTGCAGGATCAGTCCATCGAAGCGATGGCGGCGAATGAGCTGGCCCGCCACCGCGCCGCCGAGCGAGAAGCCGTAGAGCACGGACGGCAGATTCCGCGGACGGATGGAGTCATGGAAACGCGCCGCCGTCATGGCGTCGTCGAGCACGCCGTCATACGACGGAGTGCCGCTGCTCTTGCCGTAACCGCGATAGTCGAAAAACAGCACGCTCAGATTCGCGGCGAGAAGATGCGGAATGATCGGCGCGCTGATGGTGAGATTGCCGCGATTGCCATGGCAGAACAGCGCGCTCGCCACCGGCTTCTCCGCGCGGCAATACCACGCATGCAATCGCTCGCCGTCCGGCGTGTCGATCCAAAGCTCCTCGGTGACACCGGGCGCGATTCCGTACGCAGCCGGATCCCACCCGCGCTCGGGATCGGGCGACGGTTTGAAGATCTGCGTGCGCCGGTATACGCGCCGCCCGAACGCCGCGGCGAGGAGGAAGGCTCCGGCGATGGCCAGCCAGTCGGCAATGGTGGGTCCGCGTTTCGCCATTGATGACGGGCACAGCAAGAGCGGAGCCACGCGCGCGGGACGGCGCGCGTGGGGAAGCCGCGGCGCCAGAGCGCCGCGGGGGCGTCTGGGCGGTCTCGTGTTTCAGACCAGACTTCCGCGAGAGCGGCGTCATCGCAAGACCGCGCAGCGCGCAAAAGCCAATCTCGCGAGACATCGGGATTATCGCGACACCGCCCAGACGCCCCCGCGCGCCCTGCAGGCGCGCGGTTCCCGCGTGCGCGCCGTGCAGCGCGCGTGGTTCCTGTACGCTTCGCACACATGCAAACCGAATCCCGTCTCCGCGTCCGTTACAAAGAGACCGACCAGATGAGCATCGCGCATCATGCGAACTACATCGTCTGGTTCGAGATCGGGCGGACGGACTACTGCCGCGAGGCGGGATTTCCGTATAACGAGATCGAGGCGCGCGGCTACATCCTCGTGGTCACGGACGTCCAGTGCCGCTATCGCATCCCGTTTCGTTATGACGATGAAGTGATCATCCGCACCACCGTCGCGGAGCTCGGAAGCCGCGGCATCAAGTTCGCGTACGACCTCTATCGCGGCGAAACGCTGCACGCGAACGGGACGTCGTCCCACGTCTGGCTGGATGAAAAGTCGCGCAAACCGGTGCGCGCGGATGAAGAAGTGATGCGCGCGTTCAGAGCCGCATGTAGCCGCCCTTGAGGTACGCCTCGGGGTTGGCCGCGAAGGCGCGCTTGTTCGCCTCGCTCGAGAAGTAGTAGATCTTTCCCTTGTACTCGAACACCGGCGTGGTGGCGCGCATGGAGATCTTGCTGCCGTCGATCGGATCCATGGCGATGGCGGGGGAGAAGGGGAGCGACGCGCGCAGCTTTTCGTCCTCGGGTGAGAAGACGATCGGCGTCGGCGTCTCCCACGGCAGCGCTTTCGGCTTCGGCGGCGGGGCCTCGTCGCTCAGCATCGGCGGCGGATCGAGCGGCGCCGGGACCGGCATCACGGTATTGATGGTCTGCACCTGCGCGCGTTTCGGCGGCGGCGGCGTGGAATCGCAGGCAGTGACTGCGAAGGCGAGCAGAACGACAGCAGGAAGGCGCCTCATCTGTGACCGCAACTGTGCGAATCGTACGCCAGTTGGGATGGTGCCCGGGACTGGAATCGAACCAGCACCCGCTAATGCGGACAGGCTTCTGAGACCTGCGCGTCTACCAATTCCGCCACCCGGGCCGAGGGAGCGCGATTTTAGTCGCAGCCGGGTGAATGTCAATCAGGAGCATGAAATTCCGGCGGCATGCTTCCCACGATCTTGCGAAACGAATATCCTGCGCCCGCGAGCCTGATCCACCCCGTGCAGCGCGAAAAGTTATCGAACGAAGTCTGGAACCTGCCGAACGCGCTGACGTTGTTCCGCATTTTCCTGGTGCCCTTCCTCGTGGTCGTGCTGCTGACCAAGTTCACGGCGCGCGAGTTCGTGGGGCTGGCCATTTTTCTGGTCGCCGCCGTCACCGATTTCCTCGACGGCTGGCTGGCGCGGCGCCGCAACCAGACCACCAAACTGGGCGCGCTCCTCGATCCGATCGCCGACAAGCTGCTCATGTCCGCGGCGTTCATCTCGCTCGTGGAAATGGATCCGATGCACGTTCCGGCCTGGATGGTGGTGATCATCATCGGACGCGAGTTCGCGGTGTCGGGACTGCGCTCGATCGCCGCCCAACAGGGAGTGACCATCGCCGCCTCGCCGCTCGGCAAAGGGAAGATGGTCTCCCAGGTGATCGCCATCTCGCTGCTGATCCTCGGATACGAGCTGGGGCAGTTCCGCGTGATCGGCAAGGTTGCGCTGTGGGGCGTGGTGTTCTTCGCGCTGGTCTCGGGAATCGACTACTTCATCAAATTCTCGCGCGCCGTTTTGCGCGATCAGCCGACCAGTAATCGATAAACGTCGTTCTTCCGCATCCCGAACTTCTCCGCGACCGCTTTCACCGCATCGTTGCGCCGCATGCCGCTCTCGCGCAGGCGCTCGAATTCCGCGCGTAACTCGTCCGTCGTGACTTCGGTGGCCTGTCGCGCGGGTGTGCCGAGGACGAGCGTGATCTCGCCGTATATGCGGTCGCGCTGCTGGAGTGTGGCCAGCACCTCGGAAATCCGGCCGCTGACGATCTCCTCGTGCATCTTCGTCATCTCGCGCGCGACGGTGACCTCCGCGTCGCCGAACACGTCCAGCCCGTCCTGCAGCGATGCGATCACGCGCTCCGGTGATTCGTACGCGACCACGGTGTGGCCGAGCTCCGCCGCGGTGCGATAGAAGTCGAGGCGCTCGCCCTGGCGGTGCGGAGTGAATCCGAGGAACGTGAACGGGAGCGGCGCGATGCCGCTGGCGGCGAGAGCGAGCACGCCCGCGAACGGGCCGGGAATCGGCTCGATGGCCAGACCGCGCTCGCGCGCCAGCCGCACGATCGGATAGCCGGGATCGGAGATCACCGGCATCCCGGCATCGCTGACCAGCGCCAGCGTTTCGCCGCGCTCGATGCGGCCGACGAGCGATGCCGCCTTCTGATCCTCGTTGTGCTCGTGATAGCTGTCGGTGGGCCGGTCGATGCCGAAATGCGTGAGCAGCTTGCGCGTGTGGCGCGTGTCCTCGCAGAGGATGAGGTCCGCGGATTTGAGCGCGGCGATCGCACGCGGCGACATGTCGGCGAGGTTGCCGAGCGGAGTGCCGACGATGAGCAGCTTCCCCATCAGCGAACGTCCCGCAGAGCGTACGAGCGCGCGAGCAGGATCGCGGCGCTCGATGCGACATTGAGCGATTCGACTCGCGACGTTATCGGAATGGCCAGCAGCGTCGATCGCCGCAACAGCTCCTCCGACACCCCCGCGCCTTCGTTTCCGAATACGAGCACCGCATTGCGCGAAGGCGGCTCGATCGCCTGACCCGACATCGCGGTTGCCACGAGCGGAACATTCGCCGCGAGCAGCTGCGCGGACGTGATGTTTGCGACCGGCACGTGCAGCACCGCCCCCGCGGACGAGCGAATGGCCTTCGGCCCGAACGCGTCCGCGCAGCCGGGAAGCAGCAACACGCCGGCGGCGTCGAACGCGGCCGCGAGGCGCACGATCGTGCCGACGTTTCCCGGATCCTGCACGCCGTCGAGCGCGACCGCGATCGTGTCGCGCCGCGCCAGGATCTCTTCGAACCGCGCACGCGGACGCTCGAACAAACCGAGCACGCCCTGGGTGGTGCGCGTCTCCGAGATCGCGTCGAACACGGCCTCCGTGACATGCACGCCGCGCTCGAGCACGTGGATCGGCTTCCAGCCGTTCGCGATCGCATCAGCGACCGCTTTCGGCCCTTCGACGACGATCTCGTCCGCGTGCTCGCGAATCGCTTCGCGGATGCGTTTGACCAGCGGATTCTGTTTGCTGCTGATGGTTCGCATAGAATGCGCGGCCGATGATACTGAAGGGCACGGGAGCGATCCGATTTTCCGACCGCGTCCAGGCGATGCAGGAGTCGCCGACGCTGGCCGTGCTCAATCGCGCCACGGCCTTGGTCGGGCAGGGCATCGACGTCGTCGACTTCGGACCGGGCGAGCCCGACTTCCGCACGCCCGACGCCGTCTCCGAAGCGGGCAAGCACGCCATCGATCTCGGCTACACGAAGTACACCAACGCGAGCGGCCTCAAGGCGCTGCGCGAGGCCATCGCGGCGCGCTACAACCATCGCTACCGCCTGCATCTCAAACAGGAGCACGTGATCGCCGGCAACGGCGGCAAGCAGGAGCTCTTCAACGTGATGATGGCGCTGCTCGCGCCGGGCGACGAGGTGATCATCCCGTCGCCGTACTGGGTGAGCTTCCCCGATCAGGTCGAGTTCGCCGGCGGCAAGGCGGTCTTCGCGAAGACGTCCGCCGACGGACATTTCCGTCCGGCCATGGACGCGATCGAGGCGGTGGCGAGCGAGCGCACGCGCGGCGTGATCCTCAACTCGCCGAACAATCCCACCGGCGCGGTGATCCGCGAGGCGGAGCTGGCGAAGATCGTCGAGTGGTGTGCGGCGCACGACGCGTTCCTGGTATTCGACGAGACCTACGAACTGTTCGTCTACGACGGCAACGAGCACGCTTCGGCCGCGAAATGGCTGGAGGAGTATCCGGAGACGGTCATCATCGTGAACTCGATGTCGAAGACGTTCGCGATGACCGGCTGGCGCCTCGGCTACGCGATCGCGCATCCGCAGATCATCACCGCGCTCGGCAAGATTCAGAGCCACTCCACGTCGAACCCGAGCACCATCGCGCAGCACGCCGCGCTCAAGGCGCTGGCCGGCGTGGACGACGACGTACAGCGGATGTACGCCGCCTATCGCGACCGCCGCGCCTGGCTCGTGCCGGCGCTCAATGCACTGCCCGGCATCTGCTGCACCGACCCCGACGGCGCGTTCTACATATTCCCGGACGTCAGCGCGCATTTCGGCAAGGCGGGCATCACCGGCTCGCAGTCGTTCGCCGATTTTCTCCTCGACGAGGCGCGGGTGGCGGTCGTGCCCGGCGCGGCCTTCGGCGCGGACGCGTTCGTGCGCATCAGCTACGCGACGTCGCTGGAACGGCTGCACGAGGGCGTGCGGCGGATGGACGCGGCTTTGCGCCGGCTTTAGTCACGGGGAATCTCGCTCACCGTCGGTCCGTTCCGACTCGCGTTCCGAAACGATTGAAGGAGATCTCGTGAAGAAAACCATTTCGACCATCATTGTGTTGACGCTGGTCGCGTCGATCGGCATGGCGCAGGACAAGCCGGCCGCGACGCCTGCGCCGGCGGCAGCCACCACGGCCGCACAGGCCGATCCGATCGTCATCGCCGCGGGCGAGCTGTCGATCCGTCAGTCCGAGTTCGAGTCGGCGCTCAAGAGCCTGCCGGCCGAGTATCAGCAGT
>CAMPKJ010000221.1 GCA_946887105.1 uncultured Acidobacteriota bacterium
GTTCCGGTGCCGGCGGAGGAGGGGGCGTGGCGGCGGGCTGGTCGACGGAGATCCCGCCGGAGGTCATCTGCTGCATTTCCTCGAGACTCATGCGCGGGAAGGCGCGCGTCTCGCTGCTGAACTCTTCGACGGGAGGTGGCGCGCCGAACGGCGAATCCGTATCCGCTTCCGGCGCGGGTGCAGGCTCATCCCACGGCGACGTTTCCGGCGCAGGAGGCGGCGGTGGCGCGGCCATCTGCTGCATCTCTTCGAACGACATGCGCGGGAACGCACGCGTCTCGCCCGCGAACTCTTCGCCGGCCGGCTCGCCGAACGGCGTGTCCGCGGGTGACGTGAACGAAGGCGTCGGCGGAATCTCGAACGGCATCTCGGTCGTGGCCTGGATCGGCGGCGGCGCCGCGAAGATGTCGGCGTCGTGCGTGAACGCTTCCGGCGCGGCGGCGGGCGGCTCTTCCATCCACGGCGAGACAGCCTCGACCGTCGGCACTGCCTGGGTGGTGGCGGGCTCGGGCGCGGCGGACGCGGCGGCGGCGTTCGCGTGCGACTGCGTGATCAGCTCTTCCACTTTATGGATGAGGCTCTGCGACTCGAACGGCTTGGTGACCACGGCGTCGCAGCCCGCTTTCTCGGCGCGATCGGGATCGAACGGCTCGAACGTGCCGGTCAGCAGCACCACCGGGATATTGCGGAACTCAGGATGCGACTTCACGTACTCGCAGACTTCGTATCCGTTCTTCTCGGGCATGATGATGTCGGACAGGATGATGTCCGGCCGCATCTCGGCGAGTTTCTGGATGGCTTTGGCGCCGTTGTTGACCGCCGTCACCTCATAATCGCCATCGGAAAAGGTCAGTTCGACGACCTTCTGAATGGTGATGCTGTCATCCGCAAGAAGGATCTTTTTCGGCATTGATCTGGCTCCGCTGAATGGAAGCAAGCTACCACGGGGTTGGAGAGGGGACAAGATACCGCCATGCCGAATCGCTTCCTGATCCTCGGACATCGCGGCAGTCCGAAACGCTTTCCTGAGAACACTCTGGCGTCGTTCGAGGAAACGCTGCGCGCGGGCGCGGATGGCTTCGAGACCGACCTGCGGCTGCTCTTCGATCACACCGCCGTGCTCTTCCACGACGACGAGTTGCGCGAGGACGAGGTCGAGTCGCTGACGTTCACGCAATGCGCGGAACGCGGCGCGGTGATCGAGCGCCTGTCGGATCTCGCACCGTTCGGCGGCCGCGCGATGATGGTGCTCGAGGTGAAGCGGCGCCGCTGGGAGCAGACCATCCTCGATCAGGTCAGCGACTGGCCCGGCATCGTGATCGCGTCGTTCGACCACTCGGTGATCGTCGAGCTCCACCGCCGCGAACCCACCATCCCTCTCGGCATCACGTTTTACGGCTATCTCATCGACGTCGCCGGATACGCGCAGCGCCTCGGCGCAACGTGGTGCTTTCCGCAGTTCCGCTTTGTCGATCGCGCAATGGTGGAGTCGTGTCACGCCCGCGGCATTCGCGTCATGCCATGGACCGCGAACCGGAAACACGATTGGGAAAGGTTGCGGGCGCTGGGATGCGATGGGGTGATCACGGATTTTCCGGCGGAGGCGGTGGAGTGGAGAAACGGGGGGAATCGAATTGAGAATTGAGAATTGGGAATGGAGAATGGCCGGGGACGCGGAGCGTCATTCTCCATTCCCAATTCTCAATTCTCAATTCCGTTCTCTCCAGTTTGCTACACTTCGCGAAATCAGCCACCAGCACCGGGAGGGGGGAGCCACGGACCATGAAGACCTGGGAATACAAGATCATCAATGTCCGGTCGGAGAATTACTCGATGGATCCGCGTCGCGCCGAGGAGTTGAACCGGCTCGGCGATGATGGCTGGGAGCTGGTCAGCATCACCTCGATCAACTTCAAGACCGGCGCGACCGATCACATCGGAATGGTGTTCAAGCGCGAGAAACACGCTCCGGCCTAGTCTGATATCTTCGCCGGCCCATGCCGGAGCAGCGGGCGCGTCCCTTCCTCATCCTGATCGTCCTCGACGGCTTCGGCTGCCGGACGGAAACGCAATACAACGCCATCGCCGCGGCGGAGACGCCGCGTTTCGCGAGTCTCTACCGCGACCATCCGTGGACCACGCTGGAAGCCTCGGGACTGGCGGTCGGTCTGCCGGAAGGGCAGATGGGGAACTCCGAGGTCGGGCACCTCAACATCGGAGCGGGACGGGTCGTCGATCAGGACATCGTGCGGCTCTCGAAATCGATCCAGGCCGGCGAGCTCCTGCACAATCCGACGTTTGTCGAGACCGTGAAGAACGCGCGCGCGGTGCACTTCACGGGCCTCCTCTCCGACGGCGGCGTGCACTCGCTGCAGGAGCATCTGCACGGGATGATCGACGCGGCGCTGGAGCTCGGCGCGCAGAACGTGTTCGTGCACGCCATCCTCGATGGCCGCGACACGCCGCCGAAATCGGCGGAGACCTATCTCGGGCGCCTGCTCGATCACATCCGCGACAAGCCGAACGCGCACCTGGCCACCATCGTCGGCCGCTACTTCATCATGGACCGCGACAAACGCTGGGAGCGCGTGCAGCGCGGCTATGACCTGCTCACGCTCGGCGTCGGCACGGAGACGAAGGAGCCGCTGGAGACGCTGCGGCGCTTTTACGAACAGGGTGTCACCGACGAGTTCATGGAGCCGGTCTCGGTAGTGACAGAGAACGGCGCGCACCTCGGCCGCATCGAGGACGGCGACGCGCTGTTCTTCTTCAACTTCCGCGCGGACCGCATGCGCCAGATCGTCACCGCGTTCAAGGATGCCGGCTTCGAGGGCTTCACACGCGCCGTGCATCCGCGGGCGAAGCTCGTGACCATGAATCGCTATCACGAACAGTTCGGCCTGCCGGTGCTCTATCCGCCCGATCCGGTCCGCAACAACCTCGGCGAGGTCTTGTCGCGCGCCGGCCTCAAACAACTCCGCATCGCCGAGACCGAGAAATACGCGCACGTCACGTTCTTCTTCAACGGCGGCTCCGACACGCAATTCGCAGGGGAGAACCGCATCCTCGTGCCGTCGCCGAAAGTGGCGACGTACGACCTCAAACCGGAGATGTCGGTCTACGAGCTGGCCGGCAAGGTGGTCGAGGCGATCGAGTCGAAGCAGTACGACGTGATCATCATGAACATCGCCAATCCGGACATGGTCGGCCACACCGGCGTGATGGACGCGGCGGTGAAGGCGGTACACGATACGGATGTCGCGGTCGACCGCATTCTCGCGGCGACGGAGCGCGTCGATGGCGTGGCGCTGATCACCGCCGATCACGGCAACGCCGAGTTGATGTTCGACGAACGCACCGGCCAGCCGCACACCGCGCATACGACGTATCCCGTGCCGCTGATTCTGTTCGACACGCACAGCCGATTCGGCGTGTTGCGCGGCGGCGGCGTGCTCTCGAACGTCGCACCGACCATCCTGACCATCCTGGGTATCGAGAAACCGGCGGAGATGACAGCCGAGTCGCTGCTGGTGACGACGTGAGGGCGGGCACACAGGCGGTTGTAGCCTTCTCCCCTCGTGAGGGGAGAAGGTGCCGCAGGCGGATGAGGGGTTGTCCGTGAGCAAACAACTGATCCTCGTGCGTCACGGCCAGACCGTGGACAACGTCGCCGGCATCGCGCAGGGCTGGAACGACAGCGCGCTCTCGGACGCCGGTCAGGAGCAGGTCCGCCGTCTCGCGGAACGGGTCGCCGAGTTGCAGCCGACCGCGCTCTATTCGTCGCCGCTCGGCCGCGCGCTCGCGACCGCGGAGGCGATCTCGGCGAGAACGGGTCTGCCGATCACGCCGCTCGATGACCTGCGCGAGATGAGCTACGGCGGCTGGGAAGGGCGCTCGTTCCTCGACGTACGCCGCGAAGACGAGCAGATCTATCAACGCTGGATCAATGATGAAGAAGCAACCTGTCCGAACGGCGAATCGCACGCCGACGTGCGACGCCGGTTGGAGCGCGCCCTCGGACAGATCAACAGCGACCGTCCGGTCATCGTGACGCACGGCACCGCCATCCGCATCGCCGTGACCGCGCTCCTCGGCGTACCGGTGTTGACCGCGCGTCACTTCGCGCAGGACAACGCGGCCATGAACATCTTCGTGTGGCGCAATGACCACTGGGTCCTGAAGGTTTGGAATCAAACATGATTCTTGAAAACATCCTCGAGCAACTCACCGAAACCCTCAAATCGCGCACGCTCGCGCTGTTCGGCCATCCGGTCGAGCGCGTGGTGCTGCAGACGCCGCCGAAGCTGAACATGGGCGATCTGGCGACGCCGATCGCGCTGGAGCTCGCGAAAGTGCTCAAGCGCAAGCCGCGCGAGATCGCGGAACAACTGGCGAACGAGATGCAGCTCCCGGCGCTGGTGGCGTCCGTTTCGGTCGAAGGCGCGGGGTACCTGAACTTCCGCTTCGATCGCGGCGCGTTCACGGCCGAGCACTTCCGCAACGTCATGGCACCGCCCGTGCCGTCGCGCGAGCGCGTGATCGTGGAGCACACCAACATCAATCCGAACAAGGCCGCGCACATCGGCCACCTGCGCAACGCCGTCCTCGGCGATACCTACGTCCGCTGTTCCAAGTGGCTGGGCGATCGCGTGGAGACGCAGAACTACATCGATGACACGGGCGTGCAGGTCGCGGACGTGGTGATCGCGTTCCAGCGGCTCGAGAAGAAGACCGTCGCCGAGATCGAGCAGCTCATCGCGAACGACGACCGCTTCGACTACCTCTGCTGGGATGTCTATTCGAAGATGTCGCAGTACTACGCCGATCATCCGGAGGCGAAGGAGTGGCGGCGCGAGACGCTGCACGAGATCGAGCAGGAGGGGAGCGAGACCGCACAGCTGGCGGCGATCATCGCGCGCGCCATCGTGCGCCGGCATCTGGAGACCATGCTGCGGCTGGACATCCAGTACGACCTCCTGCCGAAAGAGAGCGACATCATCCACCTGCACTTCTGGGATCGCGCATTCGAGCGGCTCAAAGAGTCGGGCGCGGTGATCTACGAGACCGAAGGGAAACACGCACGCTGCTGGGTGATGAAGCTCGACGAGTCGGAGCAGTTCTCTGGCATGAACGAGCCGGACAAGATCCTCGTGCGCTCCAACGGCACCGTCACGTATACCGGCAAGGACATCGCCTATCAGCTGTGGAAGCTGGGACTGCTCGACCGCACGTTCGAGTACCGCAAGTTTCCGTTCGAGTATCCGCTGTGGGAGACCACGCACAGCGGCGATGGCGATCCCGCTGCCCCGAAATTCGGCGGCGCGTCGCGCGTGGTCAACGTGATCGACTCGCGGCAGGCCTATCTGCAGAAGGTGGTGAAGGAAGGTGTGCGCCAGGTCGCGGGCGCGAAGGCTGCCGACGCATCGATCCACTTCGCGTACGAGATGGTGGCGCTCACTCCGGCGACCGCAAAGGCGCTGGGGATGGAGATCTCGGACGAAGACGCGAAGCGCGCCTACGTCGAAATGTCGGGCCGCAAGGGCTTCGGCGTCAAAGCGGACGACATGCTCGACGAGCTGGAGCGGAAGGCGACCGAGGCAGTGCTCACCAATGCCGAAGAGCTCGATGAGACGGAGGCCGCGCTGATCGGCCGGCAGGTGTCCGTCGCGGCGCTGCGCTACTTCATGCTGCGCTTCGGCCGGAACAAAGTGATCGCGTTCGACATCGACGAGGCGTTGCGCTTCGAAGGCGATTCGGGACCGTACCTGCAGTATTCGACCGTCCGCGTGCAGAACATCTTCCGGAAGATGAAGGAGCGCGGCGTCGATCCACGCATCGAAGAGCGCGCCGTCGACGATCTCACGCTCAATCAAGGGCTGACGGACGAGATGTGGGAGCTGGTGAAGCTCAGCGCCGAGCTGCCGGGTGCGATTCGGCGTGCGGTCGACTCACTGGAGCTCTCGATCGTGACGCAGTACCTCTTGGAGATGGCGCAGAAGTTCAACAGCTTCTACCACAAGTATCCGATCATGAATGAGAAGGACCCGGCCGAGCGGCAGCGTCGCGCCGTGTGTGCCGAGGTCTTCCGTTTGACGATGGTGCGCGCGCTGGCGCTGCTGGGGATCCCGGTGCCGGACCGGATGTGACGCAAATCTCATGACCGGATGTGACGCAAATCTCACATCGCGGCAAATAACGTTTGCTACAATCGCCGCCCTCGGCAGCCGTCCAACTGCCGGTCCCAACCATGAAATACGACTACCGCGATTTCGCGCTCCGCGCCGTTTTTCTCGCCGCAGGCGGTGTTGCTGCATTGCTGCTCGCGCTCAAAGGGTATGGAACCGCGTTACCGGCGGTTGCGTTGGGGGGCGCGCTCGGCGCGTTCATCGTCTCGCGCGGCGACGTCGGGCGGGCCTGAGCCCGCCCTCGTCTGACTATACGGCCTGCTCTTCCTGATGCCCGCCTTCCAGGCGGCGCACGTTCTCGGCCTGCAGTCCTTTCGGACCCTGCTTGACGTCGAACTCCACGCGCTCGCCCTCGTTCAGGGTCCGGTACCCCGAGGCCTGAATGGATGAGTGGTGGCAGAAGACGTCCTCACCCGTACTGCGTTTGATGAAGCCGTACCCTTTGTCATTGTTGAACCATTTCACTACGCCTGTCTCCGGCATTTCTACCTCCGGCGACACCGTGAAGCATGGCCCGGCGCGCCTGCAACGTCTTGTCCCGCGCAACGGCGGCGACAGTTGATTTGTGCAATGACCGCGCCCGGCTGCGGGAATTCGTTACCAGATCAGCGCTCTGTTCAAGCCGATGCGATGGAAGCCGAGCGATTCATAAAGCGCGATTGCGGGCTTGTTGAAGTCGTTCACGAAGAGCGTAACCGTTTTCCCTTTGTGCGTCAGATGGCCGCAGACCTCGCGCAGCAGTTCGCGCGACAGCCCGCGCCGGCGATAGCGCGGATGCGTCCAGACGCCCATGAGCTGCACGGTGGCGGGCGTGACCGCCGAATATTCGCATTTGGCGACGATCGTTCCGTCCAGCACGCGGATCACGGAGCGTTTCTTGTCGATCAGGTCGCGGATGCGCTCGCGATACCCCGCCGCGTCGCGCTCCAGCGGATCGATGCCCACCTCTTCGCGATGCATGGCCGCGCAGGCGGGGACGAGCTGTTCGAGGTCGCGCGGCGTCGAGTAGCGCGCGGTGGCGAGATCGGGATAGTCAACGCGTTTCTTCAATGCGTAAATCGGCTGGTTCATCCGCACCACCGTCGGCGGATCGATGCGCGTGCGGACGATGTTCCACAGCGATTCCACCAGCACCGCCGGCGAGATGATCGCGCGCACCGGCAGCATGCGCGTGAGGATGCGGTCGGCGATGAGCGCGATCGCGCAATCGGTGATGTCGCGTGAGACCGACGGATCGCCCGCCAGCACGATGTTCGTCGCCAGCGACGCCACCAGCACGATCACGCCGTTGTAGCGCACCACCGCGATCTGAGTGGCGGCCAGGGTCCGCTCCTCGAGCAGGCGCGAGATCAGATAGACGTTGATCAGCGGATCGCGCTGCAGAAATTCGAGCGCGCCCTTGAAGTCGTCATCCGACAGCAGCCGGAGCGACCATCGGCCTTCCGCGGGAAGCGTTGCCATGTCTCGGAATTCCTCGGAGTGCCTCGGAGGTCCTCGGGGTTCCTCGGCGTGGCTCAAGCTCCGAGGTACTCCGAGGAACTCCGAGGAACCCGAGGAACCTCACAATTGCGACCGCCCCAAGTATGCCACTCCATCGACGGCCTTGTGCCAGAGCGAGCGCTCCGACCACTCCTCGAACGTGCGCTGTCTGGCGTAGCGGAGGTCGGCCGCGAACGCGGCGCGCAGCTGTGCGGCGATCTGCGCATCCAGCAAACCGACGTTGATCTCGTCATTGAGCTGAAAGGAGCGGTCGTCGAAATTCGTCGAGCCGACGCTGGACCAGAGGCCGTCGATCACGATCACTTTCTGGTGCAGGAGCGTGCGGTCGTACTCCCAGATCTTCACGCCTTTTCGGAGCAGCGTGCCGAAGTGATGATGGCTGGCGTGCTGCACGAGAGCGTTGTCGGTGGCGTCGTCGGACGGCACCATGATTTTCACGTCCACGCCGCGCCCGACCGCCTCCTCCAGTGCTTCGATGGCGGCGCGGTCCGGCAGCAGATACGGATTCTGGATGATGATCTCGCGGCGCGCAGCCTTGATGGCCAGGTAGTAGAG
>CAMPKJ010000222.1 GCA_946887105.1 uncultured Acidobacteriota bacterium
CTGTCCGCGCGCGCCGGAGAAGAAGCGCGCATCGAAGGGGCGCACGCGGGCGCGGACGACTACATCGTCAAGCCCTTCACCGCGCACGACCTCGTGGCGCGCGTGAGCGCGCAGATCGAGATCGGCCGCGCCCGCGAGCAGGCCGTCCACGCCCTGCGCCGCTCGGAGGAGTTGCTGCGGATCGCCACGCGGAACGCGAACCTCTTCACCTGGGAAGTCGACGTGAGCACGGGCCGGATGTCGGCGTCGGGAAACGTCACCGACATCATTGGGTTTCCGCTCGCCTCCAACGTTGCCGATGTGTTCGAGAACATTCATCCCGCCGATCGCGAACAGGTGATCCGCGAGTACGAGGAGGCCATCACCCTCGGGCGGCCTTTCCATTCCGACCAGCGCCTCCTCAATCCCCACACCGGCGAGATCGTCCACATGCGCGTCGACGGGGCGTTGGTCAGCGACGGGGCGACCGGCCACTCGCGTCTGGTCGGTATCTCCCGCAACGTCACCGAGGAGCGGCAGGCCGCGGAGGCTCTACGCATTTCCGAGGAGCGCGTGCGCCTGGCCACCGAGGCAGCGGGGGTGTACACCTGGGAGCTCGATCTGGAGACAGGAGTGATCGTCAACTCCGCCAATGCGGAACTGGTTCGCGGCTCGCCACCGGCGGACAACGACGAGCAAGGGCGTGCGGGCGTCCATCCGGATGATCTCGCGTATGTGACCGAGAGACGGGCCACCGCCATCCGCACAGGCGAGCTTCTCGACATCGAATACCGCATTGTCGACCGGCACAGCGGAGCGATCACGTGGCTCCGCGCGCAGGGCAACGTGGTCCGCGACGAGAGCGGCAACCCGCGGCGCCTCGTCGGCGTGGTGCAGAACGTCACCGCGCAGAAGAACGTGGAAGAGGCGCTGCGCCGGTCGACGGAAGAGCTCGAGCAGCGCGTGCAGGAGCGAACGGCCGAGCTGAGGCGCTCGGCCGAAACGCTGGAGACCCTGCTCGAAGACCGCGCGTCGCTGATGCGGCAGCTGGTCCGCGCCGAGGAGGAGGAGCGCCAGCGCATCGCGCGAGAGCTGCACGACGAGTTGGGCCAGCCCCTCACCGCGCTGCAGGTCGGACTGGGCACGTTGTCCACCGATGCGCCCGACGAGCTGCGGCGGCTCATGGACATCGTCGCCGAGATCGACGGCAACGTGGAGCGGCTGGCGTTCGACCTCCGGCCGCTGGCGTTGACCGAGTTCGGCCTCGAGGCCGCGATCGCGCATCTGGTCGAGAAGTTCCGGCGCGAGAGCGATGTGGAGGTGGACTTGCAGGTCGACATCGAGAGGGAACAGCTCGAGGGAGCGGTCGAGACAACCCTCTATCGAATCCTGCAGGAAGCGTTGACGAACGTCTGGCGCCATTCCGGCGCCGCTTCCGTCAGCGTCATCGTCGACCGGCGCAGCGATCACCTGCAGATGATCGTCGAGGATGACGGCCATGGATTCGACGTTGAGGCAATCCTCCACCGCCGCGACGGACGGCGATTCGGCCTCCTGGGAATCCGCGAACGCCTGTCACTGGTAGGAGGAACCCTCGACATCGAGTCGGGCCCGCGTAGCGGAACGACGCTCTACGTGCGCGTTCCGCTGGCGAGACAGGGTGAGGCATGAAGATCCGAGTGTTTCTGGTGGACGACCATATGGTGTTGCGTCAGGGCCTGCGCCTGCTCATCGACGGGCAGGCCGACATGTACGTCGTCGGTGAAGCGGCAGGCGGCCGCGGCGTGACCGACGCCGTCGCCCGCGCCGGCGCCGAGGTCGTGGTCATGGACATCTCCATGCCCGACCTCAGCGGCATCCGCGCCACCGAGGAGATGCGGCGCATGAACATCAACGCGAAGGTCCTCGCGCTCACGCGCCATTCCGAGCACGGTTACCTCCAGCAGATGCTGCAGGCCGGAGCCAAGGGGTACGCCCTCAAGCAGACCGCCGCCGAGACGCTGATCGAGGCGATCCGCACCGTTGCACACGGCGGCATGTACTTCGATCCCGCCGTGGCCGGGAAAGTCACGGAGACCTTCGCCAGCCGGCGCTCCGCGTCGAGCTCCCCCGATCGTCACTCCCTGACGTCCCGTGAACAGCAGATCGTGACCATGGTCGCTCACGGCTACACGAACAAGGAGATCGCCTCGTCGCTGGGCATCACGGTGAAGACGGTCGAGAGCCACAAGACCCGCATCATGCAGAAGCTCGGCATCACCAGCCGCGCGGGGCTCGTGCGGTTCGTGATTCTGCAGGGGTGGCTGGACACGTCGAGCGTGACGTGATGTACATCGTGCGGCGTCGTCGCAACCAAACCAGGCGTTCGCACATACCCAACAGGCCGAACCGGCTCCGCGAGTGATTGGCTAGGAGCATGCCAGCAGGAAGCCGCGGCCGTTGTCTTCGATACAGGGCGGTGCCGTCGTGTCCTTCTCGTGGAGATGGAGCAGCAGCACCTGGACGGCAGAGGCTCACGCAGGTGCAGGATCGTCTCCGGTTCCGAGGAGGAGACGATCCCGATGGCGGCGACATAGCCGTCGTCGCGCTCTTCGATCTGCACGTGCTGTGGAGTCGTGATCCTGCACGCGGGGGGCCGTTCGCGGAAGACGCTGTGCAGCCTCGCCCGGCTCAAGGCGCCTCCTTGGCGAAGTGGTCATCACGCTCGCGCAGCAGCCAGTAGACCACGCCGAGCACAAGGGTTGCTCCAGCCAGCGCCGCAATGGTGCTCGCGGAGGTGGCGCTGGAATCGAGAATGACGAACTTGCGACTCAACGCAATGAGCGCGATGAGCACAACGGTCTTGACCTGAATGATGCTCGAGTGTCGAAAGGCAACGAGAACAATCGAATGCTTGAATTCCATGGCGATCAGCAACGTCATGATCATGCCAAAGAGCGCCTGAAAGGCGTCATGTTCGAGTGGATCTATCGCGCCGCTGAGCAACAGCGGGACGACGCGGATCACCAGCTGCACGAGCGCCAGGGCGATGACCGCTGCGATCACGAGACTCAGAACGATTGCAACAACCTGCTCGAAGCGCTCGTAAACGGACATGATCGGCCAATGCTCACGTGTTTCCGCAAAGAAACTCCGCGGCGCGTGGTGTCTGTTGTCCATTTGTCGCTCCGCTCTTGGGTTGCGCTCTAACGACCCAGCTCACCCGCGTGGACCCGCACGGAACCAATGATAGCTCTTGCGACGGTACAGACCGCGGTGCGGGTCCGCTTCGGGTGCAGCGACGAGTTGGGCGGAGATCGTGCCGAGTAGCCGCCGCCGTGAACCGTGCCACTGGCGAGGCGCGAGCGCATGACCGATTCACGAACGGCGTCATGAAGCTGCGACGGGCCACCGCCATTCGCACAGGCGAGCTCCTCGACATCGAATTACCGCATCGTCGACCGGGAGACCGCAGCGATCACGTAGCTCCGCGCGCAGGCAATGTGGTCCGCGACGAAAGCGGCAAACCGCGGCGCCTCGTCGCATCGTTGTAGACGACAGTCGCGTCGTTGTAGACGACAAGTCAGTTGCGGGCCACAGTCGATCTCGTTCGTTCCTCATGGAATCTGAACGATCGCGTAGAAACCGACCGGCGGAGCATTCGGTTCCCGCGAGGGGCGGTAGACGTACAGCCGCACGTATTCGCCGGAGCGAGCGGATTCGATGATGGAGCGAAGATCCTCGCTTGATCGGATCGGCCGGCCGTTCGCCTCCACGACGATGTCGCCCCGTTGGATACCGGCTGTCTGTGCCGGCCCGCCCGGCTGCACGCTGGCGACGACAATGCCGCCCTCCACATCGCGCGGCAGGCGCGCCCGATCGCGCAGGTCGGATGTGAGCGGCTGTCCGGCGATCCCGATCTGATTGCGTTCGCTGCCCGCCTCCGGGGGCCTGACCGCTTCCGCCAATGCGCCGGGGCGCTCGCCGGTCGTCACGGTCATGCGCTGTTCGCGGCCGTTGCGAGTGATCCGCATTGGAATCGATTTGTTCGGCCCGGCATAAGAGATCGTCTCGATGAACTCGTGGCTGGTTCGGACCGGGCGCCCGGCCGCTTCGATGATGACGTCGCCGCGCCGCAAGCCGGCCTTATCTGCCGGTCCCCCCGGATCGACCGACTGCACGAGCACTCCGTCTGCCGTCGGAAGATGGAACGCCTGCTGGATGCGGCGATCGACTTCGCCGACGCGGATGCCAAGATAGCCGCGGCGCACTCTTCCTTCGCGCCGGAGCTGATCGACGATGCGCTTGGCCGTGTTGATCGGGGTCGCGAACCCGAGACCCTGCGCGTACGCGCGCATGGCGGTGTTGATGCCGATGACCTCGCCGCGTGAGTTCACCAGCGGACCTCCGGAGTTCCCGGGGTTGATGGCGGCATCGGTCTGGATGAAGTCTTCGAATGCGGCGGTCGCTTCACTGATGCCGAGAGAGCGTCCACGCGCGGAGATCACACCAACGGTCACCGTGTTCGCGAGCTGAAGGGGATTCCCGATGGCCACGGCCCAGTCGCCGGGGCGCATGACGTCTGAGTCGCCCAGAGGTAAAGGGCGCAGCGCGGGAGAGGCCTCGATTCTGAGCAGGGCGATGTCGGTCTCCGGATCGCGCCCGATGACGCGGGCCACAGCGACCGTGTCGCCATCGGAGAACTGAATTTCCACGCGCGTGGCATCGGCCACGACATGGTCATTCGTCAGAACATAACCGTCGGTCGAGATGATGAATCCCGATCCCGCGCCGCGCTGGATCTGCGGTTGCTGTTCGCGGCCTCCGCCGAAAAACGGCGCGAGCGGTCCCATGTCCTGCGCCGTGACCACCTGCTCGGTGGAGATGGCCACGACGCCCGGCATCACGAGCGCGGCGACGTCGGCGAATGACGGCATGCTGGCGGCGGCCGTTCGCGGAAGAGGCGGTCCGGCTTCGCCCGGGACGTCGGGACGAAGTGGTTGCTGCGCGGTCGATCGATCGCAAGCGAACAAGAGCAGGGCTGCGAGGACGATGGACGCGAATTCTCGCTTGTCGTCGGATGCCGGACGCTTGCTCATCGCACCGCCGCGGGTATCGACGCGCGAAGCGCGACGAGCAGGCTCTGAGGGTCAGGCGGTCCGTCATGGCGGATTCCATTGATGTAGAACGTCGGCGTGCCGTTCACGCCGCTGCGAACGCCGGAAAGAAAATCTCGCCGCACGCGCGGTTCCCACGTACCGGCCGCGAGATCTTCGGCGACCTGCTCTGCGTCGATGTCGATCGACGCGGCATGGCGGATGAGGTCGCGGTTGGTCAGCGCATCCTGGTTTTCGAAGAGGACGTCGTGCATCTCCCAGAACGCGTCCTGGGCCGCGGCCGACTCGGACGCCTCGGCGGCATACTCCGCGTGCGGGTGGATCTGCGTGAGGGGAAAGTGGCGGTAGACGAACCGGAGATTGTCACCGAGAAGCCGCTGCAGCTGCTTCACGACGGGATGGGCGGCGCCGCAGTGCGGACATTCGAAGTCGCCGTATTCGACGAGCGTAAGTGGCGCGTCCATCGGTCCGGCGATGTGATCGTCTTCCGTGACGGGTTCTGCCAATTGAGTCATGTGTCTCCTCGTTTTCTCATTGCAGTCGTTCGAGCGCCCTCAGGATGCCGTCCGCCCCGGGGTTGATGTGAATCGGCGAGACGTGCGACCAGCGGATGACACCATCGCGGTCGAGCACGAACAGCGCTCGCTCCGTCACGCCATCGCCCGACCGATAGACGCCGTATTGCCGGGCGACGGCGCCTTTTGGCTCGAAGTCGGAGAGAAGCGGAAACCGAAGGTGGCGCGCTTGTGAAAAGGCGCGATGGCACCAGACGCCGTCGACCGAAATCCCGAAGAGCTGCGCCGCGTATTTTTCGAACTCCGGCAGAACCTCGTTATAGAGCGCCATCTGATCGCCGCATACCGGACTCCAGTCGGCGGGGTAAAACGCGAGGATGACCGGCTTGCCGGCAAGGTTGCTGAGTTTCACTTCCTGATCGGGAGCGGCAGGCAGCTTGAAGTCGGGTGCGACCGTGCCGGCGTCGAGGGTTTCTCTGTCGCTCATCAGCCATCAGGCTATGGCCCGGCAGAAACGAAGTCCGTTTGATATCGAACGCAGGAGCGCTGAATCAGAGAAAATGATCGTTGCCCGTGTTCCGATCACACAGGGATGTGCGACCCGCGGAACGCGCGTTCTCCACGCAACTTCTTCTCAGAGCTGGTCCTTGAAAAGAAACGCGGAGAAGTCCTTCAGTTTGTGCAGGAGCGGTCGCCGCGACCACTCGTCCGCTGTTCGCTCGACGCAGGACTCCAGATCGCGTTCGAAGATCTCTTCGAACCGGCGGGCCAGGCGGCGGTCGAAGGCCACCAGGGAAATCTCGTCGTTGATGTCGAACGAGCGATCGTCGAAGTTCGTCGACCCAATGGCCGACCAGATGTGATCGACGGTGAACATCTTCTGATGGAGAAGCGTGCGCTGATAGTCGAAGAGCCGCACACCGCCCCCGAGCAGCGAACCATAGAGATGATGACTGGCGTGCTGCACGATGGGGAAGTCGGAGACATGCTCGTCGGGGATCATGACCCTGACGCTCACGCCGCGCCGCACCGCATCGACGAGCGCGTCGCGCGCGTCGGAATCGGGAAGGAAGTAGGGGTTCTGAATCATGATCGATTCCTTCGCCGCGCGAATGGCGAGGTAGTGCAGCAGCTTCACCGTCGACGGGCTTCCGGTAGGCGAGACATACACGGCGTGGCAGGGAGAGTCGCCGGCCGGCTCGAGATGGGGGAAGAACTGCGGGCCGGCTGCGACTTCCGCGAGCTCCTCGATCCAGTTGTCGGTGAAGGCGGATTGGAGCTGGGCGACGACCGGCCCCTGCACTCTCGCCGAGATGTCCCGGAACTGTTGCCCATTCTCTGCATTGCCGAGCCAGGAATCGACGAGGCAGTGCCCGCCTACGTAGCCGATCCTTCCGTCGACGACGGCGATCTTCCGGTGGGTGCGATTGTTGATCCTGCCGATGTTCCGCGGCCGGAGGCCGTGGTAGAAGCAGACGCGGCATCCGGCGCGCCGCATGTTCTCCACCTGTTCGCGCTCCATCCTTCGACTGCCGGACGCGTCGAGCATCACCCGAACGCGGACTCCCGCCTGCGCTCTGGCGCTGAGGATGGCTGCAAAGGTACGAGTCACCTCTCCGGGCTTTGCCAGGAATGTCTCGAAGTGAATCGACGACGTAGCGCTCTCCAGATCGCGGAACAGGCTGTCGAAGAACGCGCCGTTTTCGAGCAGCACGACGGCGTTGCCGCCGACGATCGTGCCCTGCGTCACCCCGGAGATCGACGGGAGAAGATCGTCGAGCGTTTTCTCATTCTCCAGATGCAGCGACGGCCGGCCGCGCCGTTTGACGGACCAGACCACTAGGCCGAGGAGAACGTTGGTCAATAGGAGAAGGGCGACAAGCCAGGTGGAGACTTCCATGCTGGATCAGCGGGGAAAGGAGTCGCTCGTTGCACGCGCGATGCCGGCATCTGGCCGATGAGGCGGGTCCGCCTCGCACGCCGTCGCCGATGAAGCGCGCAGCGTGGCCTGGGCGAGAAGAAACCTTGAAGAGAAGACACGACAGTTTCGATGGTCGTCTCGCATGGCGCACCTGATCATTACCTCCGGAGAGGGCATTGGTGACTTCCTCGAGAGCCGCGATCGGCGTGCCGTGTGTCGTCGGCACGTCGATGGCCCTCACGCGCCACGCGCTCGACGCAATCGGCGGATTCGAGCGATTCCGCCGCGTGCTCGCGGAAGACCAGGCGATTGCGCTTGCTGTCAAAGCCGCGGGCTATGAGGTCGTTCTCTCGCCGGTCGTCGTCCGGAACGTCGTCGTCCATCGCAGCCTGCGCCGCGCCGTCGACCGACAGATTCGCTGGAACAAGATCCGGTACTCATTCTCACACCGGCTGTACGCCTGCGAAATTTCCGTGGAACATCGAGGCGAAACGCGAAACATTTCGTGTGTCTGGTCGCGGGTCTGCGCAGGATTCCGCTCGCGAAATTAGCGACCTTGCGAGTGACTTTGCGAGTCTCCAATTTTCTAAGCAACCCTCGAAAACCACGAAAGCCGCCGAAGTGGCGGCTTGTGAGTCACTTAGATTGGCGGGGCCGACGGGGCTCGAACCCGCGACCTCCGGCGTGACAGGCCGG
>CAMPKJ010000223.1 GCA_946887105.1 uncultured Acidobacteriota bacterium
TTGATTCCGTCGACGTGCCGCTGATGCCAGCTCTCCAGTTCCGTTCCGCGCACGAACTCGTTGAACGCGCCGATGGACGGGCCGCAGTACACCTGGTAATTCACTTTTTCCGCGGGGTCGCCGGCCACGGCCAGGCGCGCGGCGCGGTCGAGATACCACTTGAACACCATCGCCATTTTCTGTTTCGGCGCGATCGTTTCCGCATGCAGTTCTTCCACGATTGCGTCGAAGGACCGGCGGAAGTACGTGTTCTGGATCGTATCTCTCGTCTTCGCGTCGATCGCCTCGAGGGACTCGTACTGTTGATAGAGCTCGTACAGTTTCCGCGCCCTGGCCGGAAAGAACACACCGCGCTTGAGCACCTGCACTTTTCCGCCGAGCTCGAACAGATCGGCGGCGGGCGCATAGTCGGCGTCCTGCACGCCCGCGCTCTGCAGGAGGTCTTTCACCGCATCACTCGTGGCCGCCTCGGGCGTGCATTGATTGATCGATCCGGTGACGAGAAACTCCGCGCCGAGCACCAGCGCCGCGGCAGCAGCCTCGGGTGCGCCGATACCGCCGGCCGCGCCGACGCGAATCGCCATCGCGTGGCGGCGCTCCTTCATCACCGCATCGCGCAGGCGCGTGATGGCCGGCATCAGCGCGTACGGCGAGCCCATCGTGGTCGGGCCGCCGCCGTCCGCTTCGACGCAGATGTCCCCACTCACCGGCAAGGCCCGCGCCGCCTGCGCCTCGACCTCGGTGAGCTTGCCCGCTTCGACGAGCTTCGCGATCAGCCGCTCCGGCGCGGGACTCATGAACGCCTGCGCCACCTCGGGATGCGAGACTCTCGCGAGCACGCGATTCGCGGCCACGAATCCGTCGCCGTCGCGACGCGCGCCTTTGTAGCGATACCAGACCAGCGGCGCGCTGATCTGCAGATATCCCGACGCTTCCACATTGCGCACGCCGCGCCGGAGGAACAGCGCCACCAGCGCCTCCTCGGCGGCCGGATCCTCGAGCTGCGCGCGCAGGCTCATTCCGCAGACGCGATCGCCGATCCGGTCGATGGCGTTCTCGATCGCACGCACATCGAGACCGCTCGTACCGAAGAACGACAGCATCCCCGCGCCGCTCATCCGCGCCACGAGCTCGACGCCCGAGATGCCGTACGGCATCGAGCCGGCGACGCACGCGTAGCGCACTCCATACTCCACGCGGAACGCGGCGCTGCCGAGCGATTCCGCGCTGAAACGGCCGGCGGAAATGCTCGCTGCAGGAGTCTCCATCACCAGCGGTGCCGCTTCCTTCTGGATGGTCTTGAAGAGATTGGTCAGGACCGTTCCCGGCCCGATCTCCTGCACCGCGTCGACGCCGCGCGCGATCAGGTAGCGCATGCTGTCGGTCCACTGCACCGGCGCGTGAATCTGCTTCGCCAGCAGCGCCTTCACCCCATCCGCATCGTGCGGACGCGCGGTGACGTTGGCGATCACCGGAAACCGCGGCGGCGCGAACGTGAACGGCTCGAGGAAGGACGCGAACTCGCGCGCCGCCTCGTCCATGTAGCGCGAATGAAAGGCGGCGCTGACATTGAGGATCATGCAGCGACGCGCGCCGGCGGCCTCGATCGGCTTCACCAGTGACTCCAGCACATTGCGAGGTCCGGAGAGCACGGTCTGGCTCGGCGCGTTGTAGTTCGCGACGTCGATCGCATCCGCTCCCTGCTCGCGCAGCACGGCCTCGAGCTTCGGCAGATCCATGCCGATCACCGCGGCCATGCCGCCGTCGCGCGCACGCGCCATCAGCTCGCCGCGCTGCTGGACCAGGCGCAGGCCGGCCTCGAAATCGAAAACGCCGGCGGCGAACAGCGCGTCGTACTCGCCGAGGCTGTGGCCGGCCGCCATCGCCGGGGGCGCCTCGCTGCGCAGGCGCTCCATGTACGTCATCGCGTTCACGACGTACAACGCCACCTGCGTATATCGGGTGTTCCCGAGCTGCTTGTCCGGATCCTCGAGACACAACCTGCGGATCGAATAGCCGAGGATGGCGTCGGCTTTTGCGGTGACGTCGGCGAAACGATCGAACAACTCGCCACCCATCCCCTTCTGCTGTGAGCCCTGGCCGGGAAACACGTACGCGATCATCGGAGCGTTACCGCTTCCACGTCGATCACCTCGCCGGTCTGCAGTTTCCAGAGCGAGGCATAGATCCCGCCGCGCTCGAGCAACTCCTCGTGCGTTCCCGCCTCGGCGATGCGGCCGCGCTCGAGCACATTGATGCGATCCGCGTGACGCACCGTCGACAGGCGATGGGCGATCAGAATCACCGTGCGGTCCTGCGCAAGCCGGTTGATGGCGCGCTGGATCAGCGCCTCGGTCTCGTTGTCGACCGCCGACGTCGCTTCGTCGAGCACGAGGATCGGCGCGTTCTTGAGCAACGCCCGCGCGATCGAAATGCGCTGCCGCTGTCCGCCGGAGAGATTCACGCCCCGCTCGCCGACCATGGTCTCGAACCCGTTCGGCGTCTCCATGATGAAATCGAGCACGCCGGCGCCGCGGGCGGCCTCGATCACCTCTTCGCGCGAGGCCTCCGGATTTCCGTAGCGGATGTTCTCGTAGATCGTGCCCTGGAACAGAAACACTTCCTGGCTCACGAAGGCGATGGTGCGACGCAGGTCGTGCAGATCGACCTCGCGGATGTCGACATCATCGAGCAGGATCCGCCCCTTTTCGATGTCGTAGAAGCGCAGCAGCAACTTCACCAGCGTGCTCTTTCCGGCGCCGGTCACGCCGACGAAGGCCACGGTCTGGTTCATCGGAATGTGCAGCGAGAAATCGCGGAAGACGTCCGGATCGTCGCCATAGCCGAACGTCAGATCCTCGAAGCGCAGGTCGCCGCGCACGTCCTCGGCGGCCAGTGGCAAAGGCCCGCCGTGAATGGTCGGCTGCACGCTCAGCAGGTCGATCAGACGATCGGACGCCGCGGCGGCATTGAGATAGAGATCGTAGTCGTGATCGAGTCCGCTCATCGACGACACCAGCCGCGGCAGCAGGAAGATCAGCAGCATGTAGTACGTCGAGGTCAGCGAGCCGGAGATCACCAGGGCGCCGGTGTAGATCATCGGCAGCGAGATGCCGGCGGTGATGCTGTAGCGGATGAGATTCGCGTAGGTGGAGCTCAACCGCTGCGCCGCATCCGAGGCCAGACGCTGCTGGTTGCTGGCCTGGGCCACGCGCTGCAGCTCGAACTGCTCGGCGGTGAAGCTCTTGATCGTGGCCATGCCGGAGAGACTGTTCGAGATGCCCTGCCCCGTGCGCCCTTCCGCGACGCCCTGCTCGCGATAACGGTCGGCGAGCCGGCCGCGGAAACGGCGCGAGAGCGCGATGCACACCGGCGCCGCCGTGAGCGCGAGCAGAAACGAGACCGGCGAGATGAAGAGCAGGAACGCGCCGCCGGTGACGAATGTCGTGGCCTTGTGGATCGCCGAGTGCGGCACGGTCTCCAGGAAGCGCTGCACGTGCATGACGTCGTCGTGCACGATGCTGCGCAGCTGATCGGTGGACGTGCCTTCGATGTAGGCCATGTCCAGTCCTTCGAGATACGCGAACGCGTTCACGCGCAGCGCGTGCTCGATCTCCGTCGAGTACTCGTGCCACTCCTTGTTGGCCTTGTGCTCGAGCACGAGCTCGACCGCCTCGGAGCCGAGGAAAAAGGCGCCGAGCGCGAGGAGCTGCGAAAACGCGGACGTCAATCCGATCGCCTTCAGAATCGCCAACGGCCCGCCGATGGTCACGCCGACCATCAGGCCGAGCGTGACCGGCGCGAGGAGCGACGTCGCGGTCGAGGCCAGCGAGTAGCCGCTCATCTTCCAGCGCGAGTGGCGCTTCGAATCGGCGGCATCGGCCAGCGTGCGGATGGAACTGAAGCCGGAGCGCGCCAACGAAGTGCGCCTGACCACTGCCTTCGTTTCGCGTTTCGGCGGCGCAACGCCGGTGAGGATCTCCACCAGCAACGCGTGCACGCTGATGCCGAGGGATGGCTCGTGAAACGTGATCAGCACGCGTCCCGTGAGCGGATTCGCCGCCGCCTCTTTCACGCCGGCATGCGCCCGCATCGCGATCTCGAGCTGTTCCGCGAGCGTCGGCTGCCGGCGCAGCCCTTCGATCTCCCAACGCTCCCGTCCCGGCAGCGCGGAACAGAGACGCAGGGCCGGGGCGCTCGCGCTCACTCGGTCACCGGGCGCGCCGCTTGCGCTTCCATCACCAGATCCTCGACGTCCTCCGACAGCGTGGCCTGGATTTCCTCCATGGTCATGCCCTCGGAAAGATGCTTGCGCACGCGATCCTCGAGCGGCTCCTTGCGATTCGCCGACTCCTTCACGCGCGACCAGAGACTCTTGCCGTTGATCGACTTGCTGAGCGAATTCGCGATCGCCAGCAGCACCAGCGGCTGCCCGAACACGGCCACACCCACGATCGCCGCGCCGGCGTGCAGCAGGCCGGAGCCGAGCTTGCCGTCGATGATCTGACTCGCGCCCGGCATGATCAGCAGCTCGCCCGCGACCTTCACGGCGTTGGTGACGGTGGTCTTGGTGTCGGTCGATTCAGGACTGGACATCGATCGTCCTCACGAAGCGCGTGCCTGACGCACCTCGAGACCGGCGTAGCGAAGGATCTCCTGTGCCGCGTACGCAACGCCGGGCGCGTTCCTGAAGCTCTGCGACACTTCGGCGCTGCGCTGCCTGTATTGCGGATCGCCGAGGATGGTCTGCACCGCCGCGCGCAGACCGCCCGGCGTGAGCTTCCGCAGCACGATGCCGGCACCCGCTTCGGCGACGCGGCGTGCGTTCAGCGCCTGCTCGCCGGTCACCGGAATCAGGATCATCGGCACCTGGAAGACCATCGCCTCGGTGACGCTGTTCATCCCGCCCTGCGAGATGAAGAGATCCGCCCGTTCGAGCACCTGCAGTTGCGGCACCGAGGGGAAGACCGAGACGTTCCGCGGAACGTCGGCGCCGGACAGGAGCCGCGCGCCATCGCCGGCGGAAACGACCACGCGCACATCGAGATCGCGCAGCGCGCCGAAGCAATCGCGATAGAGCTGCACGTTCCGGTTGAGGATGGTCCCCATCGACAGATAGACCAGCGGCTTCCCGGCGCTGTCGAAATCGAAACCGTCGCCGTCGGAGCCTCGTTCAATCGACGGGCCGATGAACTTGTACGTGTCGTCGAACGTCTCGCCCTGCGGTTGCCAGTCCCGCGTGGCGTAGACGATGTTGAGCTTCTCGGGCGCGGTCGAGAAATCGACGAGATCGATCCGCCCTTTCGGCGGCACCGGCAAGCCGCATTTCTGCAAGCGCTCGTGCTGCTTCGCGATCAGTGCGCCGAGCTTCTTTCCGTGCGGCGTGAGCAAGAGGTAGTAGAAGAACTTCAGCGTCTCGCCGGGCGTGTTGAGCGACTTCAGGATCGACTCGTTCATGGCGAACGACGAGATCGAGGAGACGGCCGGGATCTTCAGGTACGCGGCGATGCACTTCGCCCAGCCGCACACGCCGTCGTGGATGATGAGGTCGGGCCTCATCGCCGCGAGCTCGTCGAACATGCGCTCGTAGAGGATGTCCGCGCGCTCGAACATGATGTTCGTGGAGTGCACGAGGTTCTGCCCGAGCTCCATGGCAGGCAGCGCGACGCCGTAATCGCGGAACTCCGCGCCCGTCGCGGCGACCGGCTCGCGGAATGCCGCGGCGGCGTAATAGAGGACGTCGTGACCGGCGCGCACGAGCTCGCGCACGAGCCCGAGCGTCGGGTTGATGTGCCCGTGTTCCGGAAAGCTCAGAAACGCGATTTTCGACACGTCCAGACCGAGAAGCCTCGCATGAGCATGGCTTCTTTTCTGTCCCGATCGAGACGTAAGGATGTCGTGCTCATCCCCTAGCATGGCAATCAATCCTTCATGATTTCGATCGTTCCACGACCCGAGCGTGTCACCGCCCGGCCAGGCACGTTCGCGCTGGACGGCGCGACGACGGTCGTCGTGACCGGCGCGCGGCTCGATGGCGTGGCGGGCTATCTCGCGAAGGCGCTCGGCGACGCGACCGGAACCGCGCCGGCCATCGAGCACTCAGGTCCCGCGGGCGCGCGAAACGCGATCGTGCTCGCGCTCATCACGCGCCCGAGCCTCGGCACCGAGGGATATGTGCTGGACATCCATCCGCGCCGCGTGGTCATCCGCGCTGCCGATCCGCACGGCGCGTTCTACGGAGTGCAGTCGATGCTGCAACTCATCCCTCCCGACCGGCGTCTGGCCGCATCGATGTCCGGCGGTCCGATCGCACTGCCGGCGCTGGCCATCCTCGACCGGCCGGCGTACGCCTACCGCGGCGGGATGCTCGACGTGAGCCGCCACTTCTTCACGAAAGACGTCGTGATGCAGTACATCGATCTGCTGGCGCGCTTCAAGATCAACACCTTCCACTGGCATCTCAATGACGATCAGGGCTGGCGCACCGAAAGCCAACGCTTCCCGAAATTGAACAGCATCGGCAGCTGGCGCGATGAGGACGGCCAGACGTACGGCGGCTATTACACGCGCGCGGAGATCGCCGAGGTGATCGCGTACGCGGCGGAGCGCTACGTCACCGTGCTGCCGGAAATCGAGATGCCTGGACACTGCACCGCGGCGCTGGCGTCGTATCCCGACGCCTCCTGCACCGATGGGCCGTTCACGATCCCGAGCACCGGCGGCGTGTACGCGAACACCTATTGCCCGTGCAAAAACGAGACGATCGCGTTTCTCGAAGCGGTGATCGAAGAGTTCATCGCCATGTTCCCGAGCGCTTCCCTGCACCTCGGCGGCGACGAAGTCGTGACCACCACCTGGAGTCATTGCCTGAACGGCCAGACGCCGGCCAGGCAGCAGGGCGCGGCGATGCAGGGCGCGTTCATGCGGCGCATGGCCGGCTTCGTGCGCGGGAAAGGGAAGGCGGTGATCGGCTGGGACGGCATGCTCACCGGCGGGCCGCCGCCGCATGCGACCATCGAGGCGTGGAAGAGCCAGGAGCTCGGCGTGACCGCGATCAGGCTCGGACTGGACGTCATCATGGCGCCCGACCAGTACTGCTACTTCGACGCCTACCAGACCAATCCCGCCTTTGAGCCGCCCGCGCAACCGACCGTGCTGACGTTGCGGCGCGCGTATCAGTTCGAGCCCACGCCGCAAGGACTGACCCCGCGGCAGAAGAAGAAGATCCGCGGCGGTGAAGGCGCGCTGTGGACGGAATACATCGCCACGCCGGATCACCTGATGAACATGGCCTTTCCGCGCATGATCGCGTTCGCGGAGACGGTCTGGTCGCCGCGCGCCACGCGCTCCTGGGATGACTTCAACGCGCGGCTGCAGCCGCAGCTGGCGCTGCTGCGCGCGCAGGACGTCCACTATTCCGAAGGCAGCTTCCAGGTGGCGGCGATCGCGCGGAAGTCGGACGGCGGCAGCGTGCAGATGGGGTTCGGGTCGGAGCAGTACCAGCCGGAGATTCATTACACGGTCGACGGCAGCACGCCGGCAGCATCGTCTCCGCTGTACACCACGCCGTTTCCACTGGCGCTCGACGCAGACGGCGGCGCGACCATCAACGCCGCGATCTTCAAGGACGGCCATGCGATGGAAGGAGTGACCAGCATCGTCTTCAACGACAGCCTCGCGCTGACGATGCCGTACACGCTCAGCGCAAAGCCGGGCACCCTGCCGCCCTACGGATCGGTCTCGCAACTCCTCACCGACGGCGTACGCGGCAACACGAATTTCTTCGACGGCAACTGGGTCGCATTCAACAGCCAGCAACTGGAGATCGTGGTCGATCTGCAATCGATCCAGACCATCCGCTCCATCACCACCGGCTTCTTCGAGGTGCTCCTCGGCCAGAGCTATTCGTATCTGCCGACAAACGTCGACTACTTCCTGTCATCGGATGGCCAGTCGTACGTCCAGGTGGCCGCGCTCACCAATCCCCCACCGCAGCCCGAAATCGTCACGACCATCAAGAACGAGACCGCCACGTTCGCCGCCACGAGCGCGCGCTACGTGAAAGTACAAGCGAGCATCAACTCGCTCGCGAATCTGCCGCCGGGACTGAGTATCTGGATGTGCGTGGACGAGATTCTGGTCCGCTGACGCT
>CAMPKJ010000224.1 GCA_946887105.1 uncultured Acidobacteriota bacterium
AGCTCACGAAAGCGTTGCGGGAGTTCCGCGACAAGAACGATCGCCAGGGCGAGGCAGTCACGCTGCTGCAACTCGGGTTGACCGTCGCCGGACTGGGCGACGTCGCCGGCGCGCGAAGCAATCTCACCGAAGCGCACGCGAAAATGCGCGCGCAGAACGATTTCATCGGCACCTGGATGGCGCTCATGACCCTGGGCCAGCTCGAGCTCTTGTTGGGGCGATCGTCGGAGGCGGCGTCTTATCTCGAGCGTGCCTTGACGGTGCTCAACGATGCGAAAAGCTCGACCGCGCCGTTCAGGATCAAGACGCTCATGGCGGTCGGGTCGGCGGCGGGAATTTCCTCAGAGATGTTCCAGGCGCTCGATGACTCTCAGGCCGGAATGTTGAAGTCGCTTGCCATTCAATCTTCGTTGGAGCCGATGACGCGCGATCTGTATGGGAGTGCGTTGACGCAGGCCGGGAAGCTGGAACAGGCAGAGGCCGAGTTGAAAGCGGCGGCGGCCGCTTCGATCTACTCGCAAGGGATGTACGACTTTTCCATCGAATCGCATTTCGGCGATCTTTATTTTCGTCAGGAGCGCTACGACGACGCGCGTGCGCATTACATCAAGGCTCTGAACGCTTCGTCGAAAGCAGCGCTCCCCGCGGCGGCCGATCGTCAGATCAAGGCAGGCATCTACGACCGCCTCGTGCGCCTCGAGGAGATCACGCACCACCCCGAGGAAGCGAAGCGCTGGTCGCAGAAGGCCGCGGAGCTCGGCAGAAAACAGGCCGGCAGCCGCTGACAGGACGAGCCGGCGCGTCGCGGCCGCCGCAGCCTCTTGGTCCGCGCTCGAGCCAGGACACTCCATTGCGATTCGGATATGCGTTTGCGATTTTCGTCGCGCTGCTCTCGTGCGCACCGGCCTTCGCCGGCGATCCGCTCGCAGGCGCTGGGGAGTTGATCATGACCGGCCGCGCAACCGAGGCACGCGCGCTCCTCAGCGAGGCGCGCGATGCGTTCGTCGCGCAGAGCGATCGAAACGGCGAAGCCGTCACGACGCTCCTTCTCGGCATGACCGAAATGGCGCTGGGCGACTCGGCGGCTGCGCGTGCAAACCTCGGCAGGGCGGAAACGATGTTCGTCGCGGCCGGCGATCCTTTCGGCGCCTGGTTGGCTGTGACGACGCTCGCCCAGTTCGAAACGCAGAGTGGCCGCCCGAGAGAAGCGCTCGTCCTCCATGACATATCGTTCCTGTGGCTCGTGGCTGCGGCCGACCCGGCGTCGCGAATGTCGCCGAAAACTATCGGGGTGCTGGGGATGTTTTTCGGCGCGCCGCAGGAACAGGTGCAACTCCTGATGACCACACCGGAGCTCGCCCAATTGATGATGATTCCGCTCTGCGCGGTAATGAGCCGGATCGCGTACGGGCAGACGCTGCTTGCGACCGGCGACCTCGAGAAAGCGGACGACGAGTTGACGCGGGCCGCCGCAAAAGGGGCGATGTACGGCGGTGTGTTGGACGGAATGCTGGCCACGCCGATGGGCGATCTGCGAAAGCGGCAGTGGCGATTCGACGATGCGCGCGAATATTACGAGACGGCGCTGGCTACGAGCGCGATGGCGATGACAGGTTTGTTCCGCCGGTCGTCGTCGGCCGAGATCGACGTTCTCGGGAAGCTGGCCGAAATCGATGTGCTCACCGGCCGCGTCGAAGAAGCGCTCGCACGGAATGACCGCGAGCAGGCGCTCGCCCGTGATTCCGAGCCCGCGCGCGAGCCGTGGATCCTCATCGAGCGCGGTTCCCTGTTGCAGAAGGCAGGCCGCGTGAGCGATGCAGAGAAGGCATACGGTCGAGCCCTGGCCGCCGGCGAGAGACTCCACGACGGCCAGAGTCGCGCGGCCGTTCACGCCGATCTGGGACGCCTGTATTTCTCCGCGGGAAGCTACGGCAAGTCGGCCGCCGCACTTGTGACGGCCATCGAGATCCTTCAGGAACTGAAGGAGCGGCCGGCCGAGGCTGTGTTGTGGACGCTGCTGGCGGATGTGTACCTGACCATCGATTCACACGAAGCCGCCGCCGAAGCCATCAGCAGGGCACGCGAAACCGCCACGGCCAGCCAGTTTCCCATCGCCGGCGCCATTGCGGATTTTCTGGACGCGATGCTGAGCTGGAGACGGGGCGAGCCCACCGACATCCGCGCTGCCTTCGCCCGGTTGAAGGCAGCGCGCGAAGCTCAAGGATTGGCGGCTTCCGACGAGGCGAACCGATTCATGGCCGAGCTGGCCGCGATGAATCTCGATATGACGCCGCCGGATCCTGCGCGCATGTCGGGCGATGGCGTCGAAGTTCTTCATCCGATGGCTTTGATGATGAAGGGAGTTCCACTCGCCGTGCGCGGCGACTACGCAGGTGCGCGTGCGGTCTGGAGCTCGGCGAAGGAACTGTTGCCCAGCGAGGACCTGGAAGCCGTCTTCGAGGGTTTGATCGGCATGTCGCACCGTGCCGAGGGAAACATCGACGAAGCGATCCGTCACCTCGAGAGATCGACGGCGAAATTCGATACCGTCGCGATGGACGGCCGGGTCGAGGAGATCCTGACCAGCTATCTCGGGAGCGAGCGGCATCAGTTCTTCGAGCAACTCATCGAGCTGCTCGTGCGCGCCGGCCGCATCGGCGAGGCGTTCGAGCAAACGGAGCGGGCGCGCGCGCGCGCTTTTCTGCAGATGATCGGGAACCGGCGCGTCGGCGAGCATGGCGCCGATCCGCGTCTGGCTCGCGAAGCCGACATTCAGCGACGACGGATCGCTGCCATGGATCGCCTCGCGCGAACCGCCGTCACCGAAAGCGAAGCGAACCTCTCGAGACGCGAGCTCGTCGCGGCGCGGCACGAATACGAGGCGTTGATGGTGCGGGTGAAGCTCTCCAATCCCGAGTATGCAGCGCTGACGACCGTCGAAACCGTGCCGGTCGATTCGATCGGGAGTGAGATTCCCGAGCGTACGACCTTGATCACCTACTTCGTGACCCGCAACAGCGTACACGCGTGGGTCATCGACCCGGAAACCGTGAACCACGTGATGCTTCCGATCGATGCGGCCGCGCTCCGCCGGCTCGCGTGTTGGGCGCGGCAATTCAATCGAGAGCAGGAGGAAGGCAGCCCGCGCGGACTGAAGGCGGTGGGCGATGACTGCAGCGACGCCGCTACCGCCGGCGAGGCATACGCGATGCTGATCGCGCCCCTTCGCGCGAAAATCCGATATTCGCGCCTGGCGATCGTACCGCACCGCGAACTGCATTACGTGCCTTTCGCCGCACTGCTCGATGGGGAGCGAAACCGGTATCTGATCGAGGATTACACGATCGTCTACGCCCCGAGTGCGAGCGCGTGGCGATTTCTCCGGCGCTATCCGCCGCCGGTTTCGAGCCGGGCACTGGTTCTCGGAAATCCATTGGGATCGATCGGCGCACTGGAAGGAGCGGGGCGCGAAGCAGAAATGGTGGCCCGCCGCCTCGATACGACACCGCTCCTCGGTTCGGACGCATGCGAACGTCTCCTTCACGACCTCGATCGCCGAGTCGATCTGTTGCACATCGCCGCTCACGCGCGATACGACGGCGCGAATCCTTTGTTCAGTTTCATCGCGCTTGCCGCGGAAGGGGAGCAGTACGACGGAAACCTCGAGGCGCAGGAGATCCTCGCGGACGTCGATCTGACCGGAGTCGACCTCGTCGTTGTTTCGGCCTGCAGCACGGCAACCGGAAAACCAAGCGCCGGGGACGAGATCGTCGGGCTGACTCGGGCCCTTCTTTACGCGGGAACGCCTGCCGTCGTCTCGACGCTGTGGGACATCAATGACTCGGCGTCGGCAGTGTTGATGGACGTGTTCTATGAGGGACTCGTGTGCGGCCTGCCCACAGCGGAAGCGCTGCGCAACGCGCAGCTGTCGATGCTGCATCGCGATGGATTGGAGTCGCCCAGGTACTGGGCACAATTCATCCTGAACGGCGATCCGGACGGCACGTGGCAAAGGGGGCTCCCGCCAGTTCGACATCCATCGGAACCGCGCTCGCGTGTCCCGTGATCCGATCACGTTCCCCGACAAATCCCGACGCTTGGTGTCTTTGTTTGTGATGCAAACAAGAGAAACCGGTGTCTCGCGTTTCGCGACGGCGTACACCGGACTGGCCGCACGCCTTGCTTTGACGCCGGCGGCACTGGTGGGCTTCTTCACGATCGCGTGGGTTGCGCGCGAGGCACACATCCCGATAGCGGTCTGTGTGATGAAACAGTTTCTTGGCGTCCCGTGTCCAGGGTGCGGCATCACTCGGAGCATCGCTGCGCTGCTGGCCGGGAATCCCTCCAAGGCAATCGAATGCAACGCAGCCGGTCCGTTCGTAATGACCTTTCTTTTATTTCAACTGGCGCTCGTCGTCGCGGCGGCGGTGGGAGCGGCACCCGATCAATCGATTCTACGTTCGGCACGCCTCAGCGATCGAATGCTTCTCGTGCTGATGCTGGGCGTGTGGTCCAAACGAATATTTACATGAACGAGGAGAGGAATGAATGGCACAAGTGACCTGTCCCAAATGCAATACGCTCACTCCCCAGGGCGGCTTTCCGGCCTGGGCAATCATCGTTTCCATCTGCCTTTTTCCCGTGGGTCTGCTCGCGCTGCTTGCCGGCAGGAGTCCGACCAGCTGCCCCAATTGCGGTAATAGCTGGCAAACCTGACGGTGCGCGAATCGACTACCTGTGGGGGCAGTTCCGCCGACTACAAGCCGACGGACTGGCAGCCAGTGCGGTGTTGCATCTCGCGGTAGCCGATCGACAGCAGCTTGAACGGCGCCACGGACTGACCGGTGAAGGCGAACTCGTGCTCGGAGCCGTCCGCGGCGACGAGCAGCTGTTCGTACGTCTCGGAGTTGTCGCGGAGCACCGCCTTTGCCTTCAGCGTACCGAAGCGTGCGGTTCGTGCACGGGTTTCCCGTCGAGCAGGTACTGTCCTTCGTCGGGACGGTCGCGCAATCCCATCACGAACGTGACGTGCACGGTCATCTCCAGGCGGATAGATCGCCTCGACCGCGCCCTCGAGCTCGCGTCCGGGACAAATGCGTCGACGCTGAACGCTTCGTTCCGCGTTCGTTCAGGTTCGGTTGCGCTATAGCGCGGACATGCGCGTGCTGGTCGCGGACGACGAGGAGAAGCTGCGCAGTCGCTCGCGTCGGCGATCCGCGATGCGGGCTACGCCGGTCCTCTACTGCAACCGTGCGACGCGCGCCTTCGCATCGACCAGGTCGTGCGCATCAGGGTCGGCGTGTTGCCAGAGTGCCAGGAAGCGGCGGTAGTCCTGTCGCGCTTCAGCGGTGCGGCCCAGCAATTCGTGAGCACGCGCGCGACCATAGAGCGCACGGGCAGAGTGAGGATTGATCGTGAGCACGCGCGTGTACTCCTCTCGCGCCTCCGCGGCGCGCCCGAGGTGGAGCCAGGCACCGGCGAGTCCGGTCTCGAGCGAATCGATGGACCAGATCAGCGGTCGGAAGCGGAGCGAGTCGCGGAGCAGCCGGATGGCGGACTCGGTGTCGCCACCGCGCAGCGCTTCGTAGCCTCGAATCTGAAACTCGACCCGCCGATTGGAGCGGGCCCCTCGGTCATTGAATGCGGCGATGGTCTGCTCCACCGTCTCTGCCGAGGGGCGGAGGCGGAACCGATCGTCGAACTCCGGAACCAGCGGGTACCAGCCCGATTCGGGCGAAATATGACGGGCGGCATCCAGAGCACGTGGCTGATCGCCACGAATGGTATGAATCTCCGCGATCGCCGCGAACGCGCGGCTCCGCTCGCGATCGGTGGTCGCCCGACCCAGGCAGGACTCCACGTCCGCGAGAGCGTCGGAAAAGCGGCCGAGTTGCACGTATGTTGCGGCGCGGTGATAGAACGCGAGGTGAAAGTCCGCCTTCAGCTCGATGGCGCGTCCATAGGCGGCGATGGCGTCGCCGTACCGGCCGGCCCAGTTGAGGCTCAGGCCGAGGCTGTCCCAGGCGTTCGGCTCGTTCGTGACCGCGACGTAGCGGCGGCGCGCGTCGATCGCGTCCTGATGGCGGCCGAGGAACGAGTAGAGTCCGCCCAGAAGATTGAGCACTTGCGGCGATCTCGCATCGATCAGGAGAGCCCGCTCGAGCACCGCCACCGCCTCCTCCAGTCGCTCCTCGCCGTTGAGCAACTGCGCGAGCCGCCAGTGGCTCTCGAGATCGGTCGGGTAGCGATCCACGATCGTCTGAAAGCGTTCGATCGCACCGTCGAAGTCGGAATCGATGATGGCCTGCCAGGCCGCGATGCCCATCCGGTCTTTGTCGCGAAGGCGGTGCTCGAGTCGTACGGCCCGCTGCAGGTACGGGCGACCGGCCGCTGCTTCGCCTCCCGTGACGCCATGCGCGTAGCCGATGCGCGCATGTGCCATCGCAAACTCCGGATCGAGAAGCACCGCGCGCTCGAGAAGCTGAACGGCCTCGCGCGTCCGCAGCTCATTCGCACGCTCGACGCCGAGGGAGTAGAGGCGATAGGCCTCGGGATTCGTGGTCAGGCTCGAAGCGACTGAGGTGTTCGCCGGTTTCGGTTGCGATGAAGGGGCGAGTGCGCCATGACCGATTCTCGAGAACGTCACGGCGATGAGCGATGCCGCGATCAGGGCCGTGGCGGCCACGCCGATCTGGCGCCAGAACCGGGTCGGGACCATCGGCGACGTCTCGACGACGATTTCGGACGGGCTCTGTTCCTCAGCAGGATCCGGCGGCCGAGCGATGAAGCAATAACCTCGCTTGGGGGCGGTGCGGACGAAACGCGGCGAACGTGGCTCGTCTCCGAGCGCCTTTCGAATCTCGACGACGCATTGCACCAGAGCGTCTTCGGTGACGGCGACGTTCTTCCAGACCGTCGAGAACAGCTCCTCCCGCGTCACGACGCGATCGCGGTTCTGGATCAGGTGCAGTAGAACCTGAAATGTCTTCTGGCGAAGCCGATACTCCTCGCCGTCACGCCGGACGGTCTCCTGCGAGATGTCGATCTCGGCGTCGAGAAACAGGAGCTTCGCCGTCGTAGGCGTAGGAGCCATAGCCATCGAATTCGGAAAAATTTCGTCTTTTCGTCGTCTCTCTCACGACGAATGACGCCACTTTGCGGAGCTGAGCGGCTCCGATTATCCCCTCGCCGCTTTTCGGAGGCAACATGCATCGGCAAACCATACGAATCGGCGCGGCAACGTTCCTGATGGTGGCGTTCCCGGCTGTGGCGACGTCGCAGCCGGTGACGCTCACCCACCAGCAGCACGCCATTCGCGACAATCGCACGCAGCTTTCACAGGCTGTCACCGGGCAGCCGGCGTTGTCGTATTCCTTCGAGCGGAACGCGCTCGGAGAGAAGTTCCAGGGAGTCCTCCAGGTCACGCTGCCCGAGACCATCAGCGGGGTGGCATCGCCCAACCCGAACGGCTTCACGATCACTCTCACCCCGCCACTGACCGTCAAGGCTTCGATCCGTCTGCAGTACACCACGGCCACCTTTCCGAAGCCGGACGACAAGGGCACGTACAAAATATCGATCGATCATTCCGCGTACACGCCGGAACGCGTGGAGTGCAAGCGAGCGACGGACTACGTGAACGTCTCGCAGGGGAGTCGCGAGATTTCATTCTCGTCCGAGTGCACTTTCCAGTCGCTCTTCATCGCTTGTCTCGGCGCGAACTGTCACACCGGCTTCGATCCGAATACCACTTTCGACGTCTTCACGATCGTTCCCAGCGGGTTCGGCTCGGGCCCCTGGTACACGGTGTACTCGCCGTACGTCGTCGCGACGCCGATCACGGTCGAGAGCATCGAGCCGGCAGTCGTTTCCAACGATCCAGCCCGTCCTGCGGCCGAAACGACCACGGTCACCATCCGCGGAACGGATTTCGTCCAGGGTTCCACGCTGTCTCTCGGGGACGGCATCCAGGTGGCGAACGTGGTCGTCAAGAGCTCCAGCGAGATCCAGGCGCAGATCCGAGGCTTCGGTGGCGCTCGCGAAGGGGAGCGCGACATTCAGATCACGAAGCCGGACGGGACGAAGCAGACGGGGAAGGGAAAGTTCTTCGTCTCCAGTCTGGCTCCGAA
>CAMPKJ010000225.1 GCA_946887105.1 uncultured Acidobacteriota bacterium
GCGGCGCGCGAACGTGATCGGCTCGACTTTGAACGTGGCGACGTCGTCGGAGGGAGAGGAACAGGCGGCCGCGAGAAGGGCGATGCTCGTGAGGACGAGAGGACCCCTCATCCGCCTGCGGCACCTTCTCCCCTCTGCGGAGGGGACAAGGCTGAGACGGAAGTGGCCTTCTCCCCTCGTGAGGGGAGAAGGTGCCGCAGGCGGATGAGGGGTTGTCGTCACGATTCCTTCTCCTCGTCGCCCTGCTTCGTCACCAGCACGCGGTCGCCGGCCTCGAGCCCCTTCACCACTTCGACGAAACGATCGTTCTCGCGGCCGAGCTGCACCGGCACGGGATCGACGTCGAGCGCGCCGCGGCGATGGACGAACGGACCGTTCGGGCCGAGGAAGACCGCATCGCGTGGAATGAGCACGGCGCTCTTCACGCGTCCGAGCTCGATCGTTCCCTGGAAGCGCATGCCGGGGCGCATCTTCACCGGGTCGGTGCGATCGAGCTCGATCTCCACGCGGAGCACCTTCAACGGATCCTGCGTGCCGCGCTTGAACTGCACGGTGCGGCCGGCGCTGGTGATCGTGCCGTGGAACTCTTCGTCCGGATGCGCGTCGAGGCGCAGCGACACGCGCTGCCCGACGGCCACCCGGCCGGCGTCGACTTCATCGACGTCGCCTTCGCCTTTCATGCGCGTGAGGTCGGGGATCTCGATCACGCGCTCGGCCTTCCAGATGCTATCGCCTTCCTTCCGCTTCTCGCCGTTGCGGCTGGTGGTGTAGACCACCGTGCCGTCGCGCGGCGCCTGCACGTTCATCAGCTGAATGGCGCGCTGCGTGCGCTCCACGAACGCCTCGGCCTCGCGGCGCCTGCTCTCCAGCAGCGTGATGCGCGCGCGTGCGGCGCGGTCGAGCGCTTCGAGGCGTGCACGCACGGCGGTCGCCTCGCGCTGGGCGATGGCGTGCTCGATCTCCGCGGTCTTGCGCTCGGTGATGCCGGTGAGATCGGACGGCGCCTCGAGCTTGAGCGAGGTCTTCTTCAGCGTCGCCTCCGCCTCGGCCAGCCGCAGGCGCTCATCCTTACTCTGCAGCGCGAGATCGTTGCGCTCCTTCTCGATCTGCTTGCGCGACTCGTCCGCCTCGGCCGTCTTCTCCTGCAGTTGCCGCTGCAGGTCGGTGGTGTCGAACGACAGCACCGGCTGCCCCTTCTTCACCTCGCTCCCCTCGCGGGCGATGCGCGAGATCTTGAAGTTCCACATGTCGTCGACCTGCGGCGGGCCGAGCGCCTCCGAGCTCATCGACGCAAGCGTGCCGATCACTTCCAATCCGGTGATCAGATCGCCGCGCGTGGCGCGCACCCACTCGCCCTGCCGGTCGGCGGCGAGCTTGTTGCGCAGCGTCCAGCCGCCGAAGAGGAAGACGACGATGGCCGCGGCGGGGATGGTGATGCGGAGACTCTTACGCATGTGTGCCCCTTCGGAGTCGCAAAGTCTCAAAGTTGCAAAGTCTCAAAGGACGGCGGCGCGCGCTACTTTGCGACTTTGAGACTTTGCGACTTTGAGAGACTTCACGCTCCCACCTTCACGACCGGCTCGAGCTTCTGGCCGAGCTCCAGTCCTTCGATGACGACGCAGTCCTGCGCGTTGCACGGTCCGAGCTTCACTTCCTTCGTTCCTCCGCCGGAGAGGCGCGCCACCGGTTGGGGACCGGAGAAATCGATGGCCGCACGCGGCGCGAGCAGCGTCTGCGCGTTCGTGCCGCGATCCCTCCCGCGATCGACGATGACGCGCGCGGAGAGACCGGGCCGCATGCGCTCGGCATCGAGCTTGTCGAGCGCGATCAGCACCTCGAACTGCCGGCGCAGCGATTGGCGGCGGATCTCCTGCGCGACGGCGGAGATGGCCGAGATCTTTCCCGCGTACTGCATCTGCGGAAAGGCATCGAGCGTGACCGTCACCGGCATCCCGACGGCGATCTTGCCGTCGTCGACGTCCGCCAGCGCGGCACTCACGCGCAGCGAGTCGAGATCGGGAAGCATGGCGATGGGCATGCCGACGAACACCGTGTCGCCGCTCTGCATCTTGCGCCCTTCCCATGGGATGTCGCGGATGACGACGATGCCGTCGCGCGGCGCGCGCAGCACCAGCTCTTCGATGGCGCGCTCCGCGGTGGTGATGTCGCGCTGCGCTTTTTCGATGCGCAGCTCGAGATTGCGCCGTTCCGCCGCGACCGCCGTCCGGCGCGACGCGAGCACGTCCACCGCCTTCTCCCACGCCACGGTGGTGCGGCGCAACGCGGTCTGTTTTTCCTCGTACGCCTTCGTGGAAAGCAGCTCGCGCGGGATGACCACGTCGAGCTTGGCCTTCTCCATCGCCGCTTTCGCCTTCTCGGCTTCGAGCTGCTTCTGCTCGAGGTCCGCGGCCCACTGCGCCTCGTTCTGCTGCAGTTCCTGCAGTGCCTGGGTCAGCGTCTGGCGCTTCGACTCGAGTTCGGCCGTGAGCGAGGTGTTGTCGAGCTCGACCGCCGGCTCGCCGCCCTTCACCATCGAGCCATCCTCGGCGATCCACTTGATGGCGGTCTGCCACGACGGCAGCGGCGGGACGTTCAGCGACTCGCCGCGAGCGGCTTCGAGCTCGCCCGAAAGGACCAGATCGCTGGCCAGATCGCCTTTGCGGACGCGAAGCTCGCCGGGTGGCGGCGTCTCCGAATAACCGGAGAAGCAGCCGGTCAGGAGCACTGACGCGAAGAGGGCGCAAAGATCAGCGCGTTTCATAGGGATTCGGACAATCAGACGATTGTACGGGCGGAAAGTTCGCTCACCGCCCTACAATCCGCGGCTGTGATCGAAGATTTTCAGCGCGACGTGCGCGAGGGACTGACGGCGCCGCGCAAGTGGCTGCCGCCGCGCTGGTTCTACGATGACCTCGGCTCGGCTCTCTTTGACGCCATCTGCTTCCTCCCCGAGTACTACGTCATGCGCGCGGAGAGCGAAGTGTTGCGGACGCACCGCGATGCGATCGTCGACGCGTTCGGCGACATCCCGGGGAGAGGCATTCGCCTGGTGGAGCTCGGCAGCGGCGCGGCGCGCAAGACGCGCATCCTCCTCGATGTGCTGACCCGGCGGCAGAGCGAACTGGAGTACGTGCCGGTGGACGTCGACGCGGGGATGCTGGAACGGAGCGCGCGCGAGTTGCAGAACGACTACGCGAACCTGCGCGTGCGGCCGGTGCAATCGGACTTCACACGTCCTTCCGTCGCGCTCGCGGCGGCGACAACGAGTCCCTCGGAGTTCCTCGGTTCCTCGGAGTTCCTCGGGGCGGTGCCCGCCCTTCCCTCCGAGGAACTCCGAGGAACGCCGAGGCACCCGAGGAACCGTGTGCCGCGCACCATCGTGCTCTTCCTCGGATCGACGATCGGCAATCTCGATCCCGGCGCCGCGATCGCGATGCTGCGCGATCTGCGCAACGCGCTGCGTCCCGGCGACGCGCTGTTCCTCGGCGCGGACCTGCGCAAGAGCCGCGACATCCTCGAACCGGCATACGACGATCCGCTCGGCGTCACCGCGGCGTTCAATCTCAATCTGCTGGTGCGCATCAATCGCGAGCTGGGCGGACACTTCGCGCTCGATGCGTTCCGCCATCGCGCGTTCTATGACGAAACATTGGGGCGCATCGAAATGCACCTGGTCAGCACGCGCACACAACGCGTGCGTATCGACGCGCTCGATCTCGAGATCGCATTCGACGAAGGCGAGACCATCCACACCGAGAGCTCGTACAAGCACGATGCAACGACGCTGGCGGCATTGGCCGCGGACAGCGGCTTCACCATCGAGCAGCGCTGGACCGACACGCGCGGCTGGTTCGCGGACGTGTTGATGATCGCGACACAGTAAGTTTTCAGCGACAGGAAAAATCGCGTTCCACTTCCCGTAGACGCTCCATTGCGAAAGACGCGATCGCGCATGCGCACAATACGTTCGGGTTCGCGCCCGAAGCACCGCGCGCGCGAACCGAACGTGCATCATCGAGCACCGCTCTGCACGTCGCACAATCCCTTGCGATCACTCCATTGCGCACCCGTGCTGCGCATCAAGATGCTCCCGCTTCTTCGGGCGGTAGCCGCTGGTCCTGACCCCTAAAAACGGATGTTCAATTCTGAACAGACGAAGCAGCCGCCGCTGCCTAGGATCGCTGCACTTCCGCATGTATTCCCTAAAGACCACGGCGCCTGCGCAAGCACCGTCGCTCCGAGAGATCTTCGACCGGCACACGCTGGCGGCCACTCGGATGCGCATCGACGGACAGCAGCTGGTGTACGCGACCGGTGAGGAAGACGAGGCGCTGTATCTCATCGAGCAAGGGCAGGTGAAGATCTCCATGGCCTCGGCGGAAGGGAAGGACTGCCTGCTCGCGATCTACGGTCCGGGCGACGTGTTCGGCGAGTCGTGCTTCGACGGCAACCGGCGCCGCGGGGATACGGCGACGGCGATGACGTTCACCATCGCCCGCCGCGCCTTGAAGTGGAACGCGCCAGTGCGATCGAGGTGCTGCTGCGTCACCTCGCGCAACGACTCGAGGACCGGCAGATGGCGGTCTTCGATCTGATCACCAACGACTCCGAACAGCGGCTGGCGAAGGTGCTGCTCACGTTTGGCGAGAAGCTCGGCCGCGCCGACGGTCCATTCCTCCGCCTCGAGCACCGCATCTCGCACGAAGAGCTCTCGCAGATCGTCGGCACGACGCGCCCGCGCATCACCGCATTCATGCAGCGCTTCCGCACGCTGGGGCTGATCGAGACCGCCGGCCGCTCGATCAGCGTGCACCGCCAGCGCATCCGGGCGTTTCTCGCCCGCGAGTGACTCTTTTGTTCCTTTCCGACCCGCGCGCGCGGGTCGAAATGCAGGTCCGGGAGCGGGTGTTCTCCCGTCCGGCGTTGCATTCGCTGGCGCCGTGAGTATCATTCGCCTCCCGTGCCGGGGTAGCTCAGTTGGTTAGAGCACTGGATTGTGGATCCAGGGGTCGACGGTTCGAGCCCGTCCCTCGGTACCATTTCTGCCGCTTCGCGGCAGAATTGAGAATTGAGAATTGAAAATTGAGAATGCCCGCGTCGAGCAATTCTCAATTCTCAATTCTCAATTCTCAATTCCGATCCGCGGGCCCAAGAGGCACGCCAATGTCCGAAACCGTCATCCCGCGGCTCTCCCGCGGCCTTCGCGATCTGTTGCCCGACCAGATGCTCGCGCGGCAGCAGATGGTCGACACCATCCGCGGAGTTTACGAGCTCTACGGCTTCGTTCCTCTCTCCACGCCCGCCATCGAATATCTCGATGTGTTGTCGGGCAGCGCGGGTCAGGAGGCGCAGCAGTCGATCTTCCGCGTCACCAATCCCAAAGAGGATGAAGAGCTCGGGCTGCGCTTCGATCTGACCGTGCCGCTGGCGCGGGTGATCTCGCAGTACGGCGAGCTGCCGCGGCCGTTCCGGCGCTATCAGGTCTCGCCGGTGTGGCGTGCCGACAAGCCGGACAAGGGACGCTATCGCGAGTTCACGCAGTTCGACCTCGACTCGGTCGGCGTCGAGAGTGAGATCGCGGACACCGAGATCATCGCCGGGATGTGCGACACGCTGGCCGCGCTGCAGCTCCCCAGCTACCTGGTGCGCTTCTCCAGCCGCGCCGTGCTGAACCTGCTGCTGGCCTTTGCCGGCGTCACCGCGGAGCAGGGCGTCGATGTGTTCCGCGTGCTCGACAAGCTCGACAAGATCGGTCTCGACAAGGTCAAGCGCGAGCTGATGGACGGCTACAAGGACGAGTCGGGCGACATGATCCGCGGCGTCGGTCTCTCGCGCGATCAGGTCGATCGCGTCGAGCGCTTCCTGAGCATCAAGTCGGAGTCGCGCAGCACCGTGATCGCCCAACTGCGCGAGCTGTTCGGGTCGCTCGAGAACGCGGCCGCGCAGATCGACATCATCGAGCGCATTTCGAATCATCTCTATGCGCTCGGCTACGGCGACGATCAGGTCTCGCTCGATCTCTCCATCGCCCGCGGCCTCGCCTATTACGACGGTCCCGTGTTCGAAGCCATCCTCCCCGACGCGCCGCAGTTCGGCTCCGTGTTCGGCGGCGGACGTTACGATGGTCTGGTGAAGCGCTTCACCGGCCAGCCGCTGCCCGCCGTCGGCGCATCGATCGGCGTCGATCGCCTGCTGGCCGCGCTCACGCATCAGGGGCGCATCGGCAAGAAGCGCGCAACCGCGCGCGTGCTGGTCACGATGATGGATGCCAGCCTGCACGCCGACTATCTGGCCATGACCTGGGAGCTGCGCCGTGCCGGAATCCCGACGGAGCTGTACCTCGGCTCGGGCAACATGAAGAAGCAGCTCCGGTACGCGGATCAGTACGATGTCCCGCTGGCGATTCTCTACGGCTCGCAGGAGAAGGAGCAGGGCACGGTCGCGATCAAGGACCTCGTCGCAGGACGCGAGCGCATGCAAGCCATCGCCGACCGCACGGAGTACCTCGGCCAGCGCGCCGCGCAGGTCACCGTCCCGCGCACGGAGCTGGTGAGCTCGATCCGCAGCATGCTGGCGGGCTTGGAATGAGGGCGCACATTGCACCAGCCTTCTCCCCTCGTGAGGGGAGAAGGTGCCGCAGGCGGATGAGGGGGTGCCGGCGCGTGAGGACGAACCCCTCATCCGCGCTTCGCGCACCTTCTCCCCTCTGCGGAGGGGAGAAGGCATGACCGGAACAATCACGCTCGACGGCGCATCGCTCACCATCGAACAGCTCGTGCAGATCGCCCGTCATGGCGCACGCGTGGAGCGCGATCCTTCGACGAACGCCGCCGTCGCGCGCAGCGAGGCGCTCATCGCCGAGGTGGTCGCGAATTACCGCCGCGCGTGGGAAGCGAAGTCGGCGGCTTCGAGTGAATACGGCGTCACCACCGGCTTCGGCGAGTTCAAGGACAAGCCGATCGCGCCGGAGGATCTCGAACAGCTCCAGCGCAATCTGCTGCTGTCGCATTCGGTCGGCGTCGGCGACAACTCCGATCCCGACGATCTCTCCAACTACTTCCACGCCGAGGTTGTGCGCGGCGCGCTGGCCACGCGGCTGAATGCCTTCCTGCGCGGACATTCCGGCGTGCGCACCAGGCTCGTCGACATCGTGCAGGCCATGCTCAATCGCGGCGTGATTCCGCTCGTGCCGCTGCGCGGTTCGGTCGGTGCGAGCGGCGATCTCTGTCCGCTTTCGCATCTGTTCGTCACGCTGCTCGGGCACGGGCGGTTTTACACGCTCGACGATCGCACGCTGCGTCCCGCAACCGATCTGCCGGCGCTCCTCGGATTCACTGCCGAGGAAATGAAGCCGACCTTCAAGGAAGGCCTGGGCCTGGTCAACGGCGCGAATTTCTCCGCGGCGATGCTCGCACTGGCCGTACACGATGCGGAGCGTCTCGCGGACATCGCCGACGGCGCGGCCGCGATGTCGCTCGAGGCGATGGCCGGCTGCACGCGCGCGCTCGATGCGAAGGTGCACGAAGATCGCGGACATCCGGGACAGATCGAAAGCGCGCGCCGCATCCGCGAGATGGTCATCGGCAGCCGCCTCGTCGAGCGCGCCGGCGCAGTGCAGGACGCGTATTCACTTCGTTGCGCGCCGCAGGTGCACGGCGCATCGCGCGACACCTTGCGCTTCGTTCGTTCGATCGCCGAGAAGGAGCTGAACGCCGCGACCGACAATCCGCTGTTCTTCCCCGATGAAGGCGATCCGTTCGACGCACAGTTCCGCGAGAACTGGCCGGAGTGGTATCGCGGCGATCTCCGCTTCGCCTACTCGGCCGGAAACTTCCACGGACAGCCGCTGGCGCTGGCGGCCGACTTTCTGACCATCGCGGTGCACGAGCTCGGGAACATCTCCGAGCGCCGCACGCAGATGCTGCTCGACGGGCATCACAATCGCGGATTGCCGCAGAACCTCACCACGCGCCCCGGCGTGAACTCGGGATTGATGATCCTGCAGTACACGGCGGCGTCGATCGTCTCCGAGAACAAAGTGCTCGCGCATCCCGCTTCGATCGATTCGATTCCGACCGGCGCAAACGCGGAGGATCACGTCTCGATGTCGACGCA
>CAMPKJ010000226.1 GCA_946887105.1 uncultured Acidobacteriota bacterium
GGTCTGGCCGGTACGCAGCAGATCGAGATCCTGGACGGGCTCTCCGCGGGCGATGACGTGGTGATCTCCGACATCAGCGAATACGAAGACGTCGCCGAATTGCGGCTAAGGCATTAGTTCCTCGGGTTCCTCGGCGTTCCTCGGGAGTTCCTCGGCGTGAGGAACCCCTCCGAGGAACTCCGACGAACTCCGAGGCAATCCGAGGAACTCAACAAGGGAGGAATCAATGATCCGACTGGAAAATGTCAACAAGGTCTACCGGACGGAGCGCGTCGAGACGCTCGCGCTCGAGAACATCAACCTCGACATCGCGCCGGGCGAATTCGTCTCCATCATGGGACCATCCGGCTGCGGCAAGAGCACGCTGCTGAACCTGATCGGCCTCCTGGATACGCCGAGCAGCGGCGGCCTCTCGCTGGCGGGCGAGCAGGTCGGGAAGTGGAACGACAAGCAGCTGGCCGGCTTCCGCAACGAGAAGCTCGGATTCGTCTTCCAGAGCTTCCATCTGGTCCCCGACCTGAAGGTCATCGACAACGTCGAAATCCCCCTCCTGTATCGCCGCACGAACGGCACGCCGCGCCGCAAGGTGGCGCAGTCGGCGCTCGACCGGGTCGGCCTCGCATCGCGCGTCCATCACTTCCCGACGCAGCTCTCCGGCGGCCAGCAACAGCGCGTGGCCATCGCGCGCGCCATCGTCGGCAAGCCGCGCATCCTCCTCGCCGACGAGCCGACCGGCAACCTCGACTCCGGGATGGGCGAGGAGATCATGGACATCCTCCACGACCTGAACAAGAACGACGGCACGACCATCGTCATGGTCACCCACGACGATCGCTTCGCACGCCGCACCGATCGCATCGTGCGGTTGTTCGATGGAAGACAGGTGGCCTGACGAGTTCCTCGGAGTGCCTCGGGTTCCTCGGTTCCTCGGAGTGGTTCCCGCCGAGGAACTCCGAGGAACCGAGGAACCCGAGGAACTCCTCACGACGGAGAACGCAAATGCTCACGAACTATCTGAAAATCGCCATCAAGGTCCTCGGCCGCCGCAAGTTCTTCACCTTCATCTCCCTCTTCGGCATCACGCTCACGCTGGTGGTGCTGATGGTGGCGGCGGCGATCCTCGATAACGCCTTCGCGCCGCAGCAGCCGGAGTCGCGTTTCGACCGCGTGATCGGCACGTACGTGCTGGGCATCTACAGCGAAAGCTGGAGTACGACCAGCTCTCCCGGCTATCGCTTCGTCGACAAGTACGTGCGCGGGCTGGCGAAGGCGGAGGCGACGTCCATCTTCACCAACTCGGCGGCGACGGTCATGTACCACGACCGCCGCAAGATCGAGACGCACATCCGCCGCACCGACGGCGCGTACTGGCAGATTCTCGATTTCGAGTACCTCGAAGGCGGGCCGTTCACCGAAGCGGACAACCAGAACGTGAATCACGTCGCCGTGATCACTGACGCCATGCGCGAGCAGCTCTACGGTCCGAACACCTCCGCGGCCGGCAGGACGTTCGTGCTGGAAGGGCAGCGTTACCGCGTGGTCGGGGTGGTGCCGGCCGTGCCGATCACGCGCCGCGTCGGCTTCTCCGAAATCTGGGCGCCGGTCCGGACCATCAAAGGGGAGTATCAGCAGTCGATGATGGGGAACTTCAACGCCATCGTGCTCGCGCGCAGCTCCGCCGACTTCGATGCGCTGCGCAGCGAGTTCCAGCAGCGCCTGACCACGTTCGAGTTCGAAGATCCGAAAACGCAGAACCGCGTCGTGGCCGGGCTCGACACGTTGTTCGAGGCGGCGGCGCGGAACATCGTCGGCAATCAGACGGACGTCGATCGCCCGATGATGCTGCGCGTCATTCTGATCGGCATGGCGCTGCTGTTCATCACTTTGCCGACGGTGAATCTGGTCAGCATCAATCTCAGCCGCATCATGGAGCGCGCGTCGGAGATCGGTGTGCGCAAGGCGTTCGGCGCGTCGTCGCGCACGCTGGTGGGACAGTTCGTGATGGAGAACGTCGTGCTGACGGTGATCGGGGGCGCGGTGGCATTCGCGCTCGCGACCTGGGTGCTGGACGTGATCTCCGACGTGCAGTTCATCCCGTACGCGGTCTTCAGCGTGAACCCGCGCATCTTCGGCTACGGCATGTTGCTGGCCGCGTTCTTCGGCATCGTCTCCGGCGTCTATCCGGCCTGGAGGATGTCGCGCATGCATCCGGTGAACGCACTCAAAGGAGGCGCACAGTGATCAAGCATCTGCTCAAGCTGGTCTGGAACCGCAAGCGCGCGAATGCGCTGATCGTCGCGGAGATCTTCATCTCGTTCCTGGTGCTGTTCGCCGTGCTGGCCGCGAGCATCACCTTCGCCGCGCGCTGGAACGAGCCGCTCGGGTTTCAGTGGCAGAACGTCTGGGACGTGGGCATGGAGCTCGACAACGATCCCGGGCAGAAGCCCGATCCGGCGGTGCACGCGGCGCTGTTCCGCATGATCGACGAGGCCAAGGCGTTCCCGGAAGTGGCCGCGGTGGCGATCTCGAACACGCCGGCGTATTCGTTCTCGACGTCCGAGGGAACGCGCAGCATCAACAACCGCGACGTGACGTTGAAGATGGACGACGTCTCGGACGGCTTTCTGGACGTGATGCAGATGAAGGTCATCCGCGGGCGCTGGTTCAACGCGGACGACGATGCCTCGCCTTACTGGCCGGTGGTTCTCGGCGCCGACGCGGCCGAGGCCATTTATGGCGACGCCGATCCGATCGGACAGAAGATCGAGGAAGACGAGACGGTCACGCACATCGTGGTCGGCGTCGTGGAGACGTACCGCAAGGACGGCGAAGTGGCCGGTCCCGACCAGCTGATGTTCCGCCGCATCGCAGCGAATGCAGTGTACGGGCGCCTGGGCAGCCATCTGCTCGTGCGTGTGCATCCCGGCGCGCCGGCGGACTTCGAGCAGACGCTTGTGACGCGGCTCGAACAGATTCTGCCGAACGTGCCGTTCCGCGTGCGGCACATGGAGCGGATGCGCACGAACATGCTGCGCACGAGGCTCGCGCCGGTCGTGGTGGGCGGGATCGTCGGCGGCTTTCTGATCGCCATGGTGGGCCTCGGATTGACGGGCGTGCTCTGGCAGAGCGTCACGCGCCGCACGCGCGAGATCGGCCTGCGCCGCGCCATGGGCGCGTCGGGCCCGAACGTGCATCGGCAGATCCTCGGCGAAGTGGCGCTGCTCGCCACGATGGCCGTGATCGCCGGCAGCATCGTGATCCTCCAGCTGCCGATCCTCGGCGCGTTCAAACTCGTCACGCCGGCGGCGTTTACCTTCGGCTTCATTGGCGCGCTTGCGACCATTTACGCGCTCACGGTACTTTGCGGTCTGTACCCGAGCTGGCTCGCATCGCGTCTCACGCCCGCGGACGCGCTGCGTTACGAGTAATCAATGATCAGTTCCTCGGAGTTCCTCGGTTCCTCGGTTCCTCGGCGGACTGTGCCCGACCCTCCGAGGACCGTCGAGGAACACCGAGGAACCCGAGGACCTCGCTCAACGCCATGACCATCCTCATCGTCGACGACGACGCTTCCATCACGGCCTCGCTGGCCCTGCTGCTCAAGCAGCACGGCTATCCGACCGTGTCGGCGCACGAGCCGATGGAGGCGCTCGCGGCGATGCGGCGCGAGAAGCCGCGGCTGGTCATCCAGGACATGAATTTCAGCCGGCAGACGACGGGCGAGGAAGGGCTCGATCTGCTGGCGCGCGTACGCGCCGAGGAGCCGACCATGCCGGTCATTCTGATGACGGCGTGGGGCTCGATCCAGCTCGCGGTGGAGGGGATGAAGCGCGGTGCGTCCGACTTCATCACCAAGCCGTGGGCGAATGCGACGGTGTTGCAGTCGGTCGAGACGGCGCTGAAGCTCGTCGAGGCACGGCGCGGCGGCGAGAAGGTGGTCTCGCGATCCGAGCTCGACGAGCGCTTCGACTTCTCGAACATCATCGGCACCGATCCGAAGATCCTGCGCGTGCTGGAGATGATCGGCCGCGTTGCGCCGACCGAGGCGTCGGTGCTGATCACCGGGGAAAGTGGAACGGGGAAAGAGCTGATCGCGGAAGCGATGCATCGCAACAGCCGCCGCAGGAGCGGTCCGTTCGTGAAAGTGAACCTCGGCGGGATCTCGGCGACCCTTTTCGAGAGCGAAATGTTCGGCCACGTGCGCGGTGCGTTCACCGACGCGCGCCAGGACCGCCGCGGACGGTTCGAGCTCGCCGACGGCGGGACGATCTTCCTCGACGAGATCGGCGAGCTCGATGCGTCCAGCCAGGTGAAGCTGCTGCGCGTGCTGCAGGACCGCACGTTCGAAGTGCTCGGATCGAGCCGCCCGCGCACGGTCGATGTGCGCGTCGTCGCGGCGACGAACCGCACGTTGCACGAGATGGTGCAACGCGGCGAGTTCCGCGAAGACCTGCTGTACCGCCTGAACCTGATCAACATCCATCTGCCGCCGCTGCGCGATCGCCGCGGCGACATTCCGCCGCTCGCGAATCACTTCCTGCGGCTCGCGAACGAGGCCTATCGCACGGAGGTCGAGTCGATCTCCGCGCGCGCGACGGAGTGGCTGAAGTCGCAGAACTGGCCGGGCAACATCCGCCAGCTGCGCCAGACCATCGACCGCGCGGTGCTGATCCGCGGAGGCCGCGAGCTGGACGTCGACGATTTCTTCGCCACGCGCGACGCCGGCCCGGCCGCAACGCGCGGCGACGTGGCCCTGCCCGACGCGGGCACGATCACGCTCGACGAGATGGAAAAGCGAATGATCGTGAAGTGCATGAAGCACTACGACGGCAACGTCTCGCGCGTGGCCGAGGCGCTGGGGATCTCGCGGTCGGCGCTGTATCGGAGGTTGGAGAAGTATGGGATCGAGGCGGAGTAGCCTCGAAGCCGCAGAGTCTCAAAGTCGCAAAGGTGGCGCTGCCTCCTTCTTTGAGACTTTGCGACTTTGAGGCTTTGCGACTTCACGTATGACGCTCCGCGCCAAAATCACCCTCTACCTCATCGCGCTGCACGCCGTGCTCGCGGGGGCGGCGACGTTCATCCTCATCGAGCGGCCGATGTTGCTTTTTGCGGTCGAGGGGGCGTTCGTGGTCTCGGTGATGATCAGCATCCGCCTGGTGCGCGCGCTGTTCGTGCCGCTGGATCTGATTCAGACCGGCGCGGAGCTGATCTCGGAGCGCGACTTCACGTCGAGCTTCGTGCCGGTCGGTCAGCCGGAGATGGACACGCTCATCGACGTCTACAACCGCATGATCGAGCGCCTGCGCGAAGAGCGGCTGGCCGCGCAGGAGCAGGGCGAGCTGCTGCAGAAGATCGTGGAGGCGTCGCCGGCGGCGATCGTGATCTGCGATTTCGACGGCAACGTCGAGCGCAGAAATCCCGCCGCGGACCGGCTCCTCGGCGATGAGCCGCTGCCATCGCTCGCGCCCGGCGAATCGCGGCTGATCGCCTATCACGGCGCGCGGCGCCTGAAAATGTCGCGTGCCGAGTTTCGCGACCGCGGCTTCGCGAAGAGCTTCTACGTGATCGAGGAGATGACCGAGGAGTTGCGGCTCAGCGAGAAGGCGGCGTACGAGAAGCTGATCCGCATGATGTCCCACGAGGTGAACAACTCCGTCGGCGCGGTGCGCTCGCTCCTGGAGTCGTCGTTGCGTTACGCGCCGCAGGTGGGCGAGGCCGATCGCGCCGATTTCACGAACGCGCTGACCATCGCCTCGGCACGCATCGACGCGTTGAACCGCTTCATGTCCGCATTCGCGGATGTGGTGCGCATCCCGCCGCCGCATCGCACGCACGCGCGCATCGATCAGCTCGTCGAGCGCGTCGCCGCGGTGCTGCGTCCGGAGCTCGAACAGCGGAACATCCGGCTGGCGTTCTCGTTCGACGACCGCCGGACGTACGAAGTCGACGTCAGCCAGCTCGAGCAGGTCGTGCTGAACATCTTCCGCAATGCCATCGAAGCCGTCGGCCGCGATGGCGAGATTCGCGCCGCGTTCCGGGACGGTGTGCTGGCCATCGCGGACAGTGGCCCCGGAATCTCCGCGGCCACGCGTTCCGAGCTGTTCACGCCGTTCTTCACCACCAAGCGCGAGGGGCGGGGGCTGGGACTGACCATCGTGCAGGAGATCCTCGCCAATCACGGCTTCGCGTATTCGCTTGCGAATGGCGAGGGCGGCGGAGCGGAGTTCCGGATCGAGATGTCTCCGTCATCCTGAGTGACGCGAAGGATCTCCAGTTGCGACGATCTCGCACTTTGAGATCCTTCGCCGTCTTCGCGACTCAGGATGACGATTACGGCATCAGAATCGATTCGATCAGATCGATCGCCCGCGGATCGCCGGTCTGCGCGAGCCAGAACAGCGCGCGTTCTCTCACCTTGCGATTCTTGTGCGTCTTCACGAGATCGATCAGCAGCGGCACGGACCGCTCGCGCGGCAGCTGCGAGATCGCGAAGACGGCGTGCTGCTTCACGTCGTCGTCCGGATCTTCGTCGACGAAGCGGCGCAGCTCGCCGGCCACTTTGTCGCCCGCTTTCTGTCCGAGCCAGAAGATAGCGTGGCGGCGCGTCTCGCGGTCCGGATCGTGCCGCGCGAATTCGAGCAGGGCCGGCACGACACGCGGATGATCGTGCATCGCGATCGCCGCCATCAGCTCGCCCTCGCGATCGGCGTTCGGGATCTGCGCGAGCAGGTACGCGACGCTGTCCTCCGTCGATACGTTCGCGAGGATCTGCACCTTCGGGTCGAGCGTGCACGCGCCGTCGAAGAGCCGCACCTTGCGGATCTTTCCGTTCTCGACGCGCACCGCCAGCAGTATCTCGCTGGTGATGTCCAGGTCGTCGTCGTCGTTGATCGAGAATCCGCGGTTGCCGTCCAGCGAGCAGCGGTTGCAGCAGATCGAGTGGCCGCGCACCGGCACCTTCCACGCGAACCATCCCGTGCTGCCGGCCGGCGGCAGGTTGGCCGCGCGATTCTGTGCGAGCACCGTGACCGCGATGACGAGCGAAACGACCAGCGAGACGAACAGCACGCGCGCGCGTGTCATGGCCTCACTCCTCGTTCAGGATCTGCAGCATGTACTGCAGCGCCTCGTCGTCATTCATGAGCGACAGTTTCTGCAGCGCCTCGCGGCGCAGTTGCTTGTTCGTCTCTTTCTTCGAGAGATCGATCAGCGCGCGGGCATTGCCCTGCAGGAACAAACCCCGGATCACCGCTTCCTTCACGTCGATATTGCTTTCGTTCGCGTAGAGCGAGAGCAGCAGCGGCGCGGTCTTGGCGCCCATCAGGCCGAGCTTCTGGATGGCCTCCATGCGCAGGTCGGAATCCTTTTCGCCGCGTGCGAGCTCGCCGAGCTTGTCGGTGTCGCCGCTGAGGAACAGCGCCTGGATGATGTCCTCGCGCACGCCCTTGTTGGTCTCGGTGCCGTACATCGACGCGAGCTCCGCGCGGCCGCCCATGATGCCCAGCGTGCGGATCGCTTCGCTGCGCAGGTCGGGATCCTTCTCGCCGCGCGCGGCATTGACGACGTGGGTCTTGTCGCCCGAGATCATGAACGCGCGCAGGATCTCCTTCTTCACCGAGTTGGAGGCTGCCGATGCGTACATGTCGGCGAGCAGCTGACGGTTGGCGGCGCTGCCGGAGATGCCGAGGTAGCGGACGGCCTCGCGTTGCATGTCGGGGTTGGCGTTGCCGCGCGCGATCTCGCCGAGCAGCGCCTGCGCCCGCGGAGAGCTGGACTGGCTGAGGATGAACAGCGCGCGCTCGCGGATCTTCTTGTCGGATTTGCCGCGCACGATCTTCTCGAGCAGCGGGAAGGCCTTCTCCGGATCGCTGTGCATCAGCGAGTTGATGGCGATCAACCACGGCCGCAAGTTCTTCGACCGCGTGCTGATCTTCCGCCCGCACAATGTCTACGGCCCCGACATGGGCTGGGAGCATGTGGTGCCGCAATTCGCGCTTCGCCTGCACGCACTCGGTCATCAGCACCGGTCCGGCCGTCTGCGCTTCGAGATTCAGGGCACCGGCGAGGAAACCCGCAGCTTCTGCTACATCGACGACCTGGTGGATGGCGTCATGG
>CAMPKJ010000227.1 GCA_946887105.1 uncultured Acidobacteriota bacterium
CGGTCGAAGCGGAGCCGCGGCCGGATCGGGTGCTGGTGGTCGAAGACGATCCGAACGCGTACGAGCTGATCGCGGCCGCGCTGCAATCGGCCGGCTTCCTCTCCATCCGCGCGCGGCACGGAGACGAGGCGCTGCGCCTGGCCCGGGAAACGAAACCGATCGCGGTGACGCTCGATCTCGTGCTGCCCGGCGTCGATGGCTGGGAAGTGCTCAAGCGGCTCAAGAACGACGAAGCCACGTGCAAGCTGCCGGTGGTGATCATCTCGATGGTCGACAATCGCGATCTCGGCATCGCGCTCGGCGCCGACGATTACTTCATCAAGCCGGTCGATCGTCCGCGCCTGCTCGAACGATTGCGCGCCATCCGTGACGGCGACGTTACCGGCGGCAATGGGCGCCCGCGATTGCTCGTGATCGATGACGACGCCGCGGTGCATTCGCTCCTCGACGAGGACCTTTCCTCCCTCGGCTACGCGATCGTGAACGCCTACAACGGCGACGAGGGACTGCGCGCCGCCATCGAATCCTCGCCCGACGTGATCATCCTCGACCTGATGATGCCGAACATGAGCGGCTTCGAAGTCGCCGGCGCGCTGAAGGACAATCCGGTCACGGCGAACATCCCCATCCTCGTGCTGACCTCGAAGGAAGTCTCACGCGACGACCGCGACCTCCTGCACGCGAAGGTCTCCAGCTTCGTGCAGAAGGGAAAGTCGGCGCGCGATCAGCTGGTGCGCGAGATCCGGCGCGTCACCGCATCCCACTGAGCGTTTCATACGCTTCCTTCGCCGCCGCCGCGACGTCATCCTCGCGCATTTTTTCCGGCGACGTGCCCCCCTTCGAGAAGACCACGATCACATAGTGGTTCCCGTCGGGCGACGTCACGATCGCGGCGTCGTTGACCACTCCCGGCATCGTGCCGGTCTTGTGTGCGACCACCGAGCCGGCGGGCATCACCGCCTTGATGCGCCGTGCGCCGGTGGGCGTGTCGATCATCCACCGCATGAGCAGGTCGTGACTGGCCTCCGACAAGCCTTCGCGCCGCTTCCAGAACGTCGCCAGCAGCTCGGCCATGTCATCCGGCGTGGCGGTGTCGCGGATGTCCGTCGCATACGCCGCGCGGCCGCCGGGCTCGTGCAGATGTTCGGAAATGGTCTTCTCGGTGCGGTCGATGCGAATGCTGGGAACGCCAAGCTCGACCATGCGTTTCGAAACGGGCAGCGGCCCGCCGAGGAGGCGGATGGTGGTGTCGCAGGCCGTGTTGTCGCTGAGCGAGACCGTGTAGCGCAGCAGCTCGCGCAACGTGATCGTGACCGGCTTCCCCTTCGCGTCGTCGCGCAACGGACTCCAGCCGGGCGAGAAGTCGTGCGGCTCGATGGTGATCTGCTGATCGAGCTTCAACGTCCCCGTATCGACGCGCTGCAACGCCGTCAGCACGATCGGAAACTTGTAGACGCTTCCCATCGGGAACGGCTCATCTCCGCGGATGCTGAGGCGCTGACCCGATTCGAGATGAACCGCGGAGACGCCGATCACCGCATCCGAGGACTGCGGCGGGAGCATGAACGCGGCGGCGAGAAGCAGTGCGGTGATGATCATGCGCGGCACAGTAGGTCCTGATTGCGGCAATGAAAAGGCGATGTTCGTGAAATTCGCCCCTCATCCGGCCTTCGGCCACCTTCTCCCCGCGACGCGGGGAGAAGGCAGAGCGGTGTCACGGCTGCCGGAAAGCCTTGTCGTATCCGGTCATCTCCACGTATCCCTCGCCGCGCACCGCGTTGCCGCCGAACGAGCCGGTCACATCCACGGCGCCCTCCCAATACGTGATGTGCGTCGAGCCGGGCGTGATCAACTCCTGTTCGCGCATCAGCGGTTGCAGCGTGAGCGTGACGCCGAACGGCGGCAGCTCGACGCGCCAGCCCATCGGATAGGTCGCGCCGCTCTTTTTCGATTTCCAGCGCGACAGCGGCGTGATGCGCATCTGCTCGCGGCGGATCGGGATGACGTCGCCGCTGCTGGTGATGATCGATCCGGACGAGGTCACGTCGGGCGTGCCGTCCGTGCGGCGGATGATGTACAGCATCACCTCGGCATCGTTATCGAGCTGGATCGAAAACCAGTCCCACCCCTGCTGGCTCTCGCGCAGCGACGCGCTGCCGAACTCGTGGTCCATCCACGCCTGTCCGCGCGCGCGCTGGCCGTTCACGGTGCCTTCCACCTCGAGACGGGTCATCGAGTAGTAGTGCGACGCGTAACCCTCGCCCTGCGCCTTCACGCTGATGCCGTTCTGTCCGTGCACCGCCGGCGGCTTGATGGAGCGCAGCGTGAGATCGATGGCGTCCTGTCCTTCCGCGGCGACGAGCTTCCACGACCCGTCGGGATTCGTCGACGCGCGCCACCCTTCGTTGAAGACGTCGAGGTGACCGGCACGCGCGTCCGCGGTGAACGGCGACGCGCGATTGAGCTTCTCGTAATAGCGGAAGCGTTTCGCCGCGACGTCGGTGATCGCGAAATGCGCCGGCATGATTTGCTGCAGGTCCCATTGCGTCGCCTTCGGCGCGCCCGCGGTGATGCCGACGCGGAAGAACGTGACCTCGAATCCGTAGCGCTTCCCGGACTCCGTGCGCAGATGGCCGGTGTAGTACCACCATTCGGTGCGGTAGTCGGGATGGGAGCCATGGTCGCGAGGAAACGAGAACTCGTAGCCCGGTCGCGCGAGGCGAAAGTCCGCTGCGAACGAGGAACGATGAACGATGAACGATGACGCCAGAATCACGGTCAGTGCGAGTGCGCGGCCTTTGTTCATCGTTCATCGTTCCTCGTTCATCGTTCATAATGACAGTCCCCATGGCTGAACAGCCCGTCGGCACACGCGCACGTTTCCGCACTCTCGCGGCGGAGACCGCTCTGCCGATCGACGCCGACGACCTGCTCGCGCTGGCGCGGCGCTACGCCGACCAGGGCATGTACGACGAGTCGATCCATCTCTACGAGATGGCCGAGAAGCTCAAGCCGGGCTCGGTCGCGCTGCGCATCAACCTGGCGCGCGTGCGCGATATGAAAAAGCACGCCGAGGAGTCGCGGTACCGCGATGTGAAAGCGGAAGTGGTCGCCGAGCGCGGCCGCGACGAGGTCGACTCATCGCAGTACGTCGGCCTCGCGCAGTACTACATGGCCAAGGACCAGACCTCCAAAGCGATCGAGTTGCTCGAGATCGCCAAGATCAAGACCCCGAACAATTACCGCCCCTTCGAAATCCTCGGCCGCCTCTACTACTCGCAGGGCGAGTGGGACGTCGCGCACGAGGAGATCCAGAAGGCGCGCAAGCTCAACCCGTTCGATCGCGGGCTGGCGGAGATCTCCGGACGGATCCAGTTCGAGCTGAAGAACTTCGATCTCGCGCTGAACGACTTCGTCGACGCGTTCCTGCTGGCGACGGACCAGAAAGGGGAGTCGACCGAGCCGGTGCGGCGCATGATCAACACGCTCAAGCGCGTGCACAACATCGACGCCAAAGACCTCAACGCGCGCATCAAGGAGCGCGTCGAGCAGCTCCAGCTCTGCACCGAACGCCTCGAGCTGCGGAAGGAAAACCTCTTCCGCTTCGACTCGCACAAAGACATCAAAGGCATCCTGCAGAAGATCACCCGCGCGGCCGAAAAGCGCGAAGACCTGATCACCACCTCGCACGACCTGCGCCGGCTGGCCGTCTTCCAGCACATGAAGGACGAGCAGATCTTCCGCCTGTCGCGCTTCGTGCGCGTCGAGGGCTACGCGACCGGCGATTACGTCTTCCGCGAAGACGACCGCTCGATGGACTTCTACGTCGTCAAAGACGGCCGCATCGAGATCCGCAAGGAGACGCCGTTCGGCCCGCAGATCCTCGGCACCCTCACCGCCGACACGATCTTCGGCGAGATGAACTTCATCGACAGAACGCACCGGTCGAGCGACGGTCTCGCCGTCGAGGCGTCGGCGTGCTACACGTTCTCGTTCAGCGCGCTCGACCAGCTGATGGACGAGGACAAGGAGCTCGCCGTCGGCCTGCACTGGGCGTTCTGGCGATCGCTGACGGAAAAGGTTCGCGACGCGAACGAGCAACTGAAGCTCTTCTTCCAGGAAGACGCCAAACGCGGCGCGGGCCGCAAACGCGCCGTGGACGGCAAACGCGAGACCCAGCAGGTCACGGTCAAGTCGGAAGACAAGGTCGACCTCTTCCGCGAGCGCGGACTCTCCGCCGCGGAAATGAAACTGCTGGCCACATTCTCGAGCGAGGAGCGCTTCCGCGAAGGGAGCATGATCTTCCGCGAGGGCGAGCGCGGCGACAAGCTCTACATCGTCCTCGACGGCCGCGTGCGCATCTCGAAGTTCATCCCCGGCGTCGGCGAGGAAGCGCTGACCGTGCTCGACCGCGGCGACTTCTTCGGCGAGATGGCGCTCATCGACGACAAGCCGCGCTCCGCCGACGGCAAAGCGCACGAAGGCGACGCGACGGTGCTTTCCATCGACCGCGCCACTCTCAACGAAATCCTGTCCATGGACCCGCACGCATCGCTGCAGTTCCTGAACCTGCTCTGCCGCATGATCAGCAGGCGACTGCGCGAGATCAACGAGAAGATCGTGCAGTGGAAGTACATGAGCGGCGGGTTCTAAGAGGCGGTTCCTCGGCGTTCCTCGGGCGGTTCCTCGGAGTTCCTCGGAGTGCGCCAACGGCCGAGGAACTCCGAGGGACCCGAGGAACTCCGAGGAACCGCCTCAAGCCAGGTCCGTCCCCCGCACTTCCCGCGGCGAATACAACTCCCTCACCAGTCTTCCGATGGACATGCGATTGAGCGTCGCGGCGGTGCAGTCGTTGACGCTCGTGAAGATCTCGCCGATGGCGGTGCGTTCGCGGTCGTTCGCGCCGATGTCGGGGAGCAGGCGCATCACGCCTTCCATCTGCGTGAGCACTTCCTCGACGCTGATGCGGTCCGGATCGCACGCGGGGACGTAGCCGGTCCATTCGTTGCCCACCGGCGAAACGAGCTTGCTGTCTTCCAGCTTCCGCATTACGCGCAGCATCTGCGAATCGGTCGTTCCAAATTGTTCGGCCAGGCGATAGGTCGACGGCGGTTCTTCGCGGCGATCGAAACGGCGCGAGATCTCCACCAGTCCGCGCAGCGCGAAGTAGAGGTCGTACTGCGGCTCGTCTTTCACCTGGTCGGCGGATGCGCGCAGCAGGCCGTAGAGGTTTTGCCAGACATAGCAGACTTCGACGCCGAGGAGGATCACCACCCACATGATCTCGATGGCGATCAGGAAGATCAGCGCCAGGCCGACCGTCCCGTAGATCACGTTCATCTGCCCGCTGATGAGGAAGCTCGCGTAGATGCCGAAGCCCCAGCGCACGAGCGAGAACAGCAGCGTGGTGACCAGCGCGCCGATCATCGCGGAGGTCAGCTTCACCCGCGTCGACGGCACCAGCCAGAAGAGCATGGTGAAGCCGATGTACAGCACCACGATCGGCACGACCGTGAAGATCAGATCGCCCTGGAACAGCACGCGCAGATAACGGTTGCGCTCCAGCATGGCCGTGGTCGTGAACGAGAGGCCCATCAGCAGCGGGCCCCAGAAAAAGAGCATCGTGAAGGCGATGATCTTCTGGCGATAGCCGCGCGCGCTGCGCACCTTCCAGATCTGATTCACCGCGCCTTCGACCGCGAGGAAGAGGCGGAAGGCGATGAACATGAACAGGATGCCGCCCAGCGTCGATGCCGTGCCGGCGTTGTCCATGAAACGGCGCAGCTGATAGGTGATCTGCGGCGACTGGTACGGGATGACGGCGTTGAGGATCGAGTCGATCTGTTGCGTCGCGCCCGGAAAGACGGACTGGAAGGTGCTCTGCAGAATCTGCGTGAACGCGACCATCAGCGGGATCAGCGACAGCAGCGTCGTGTACGCGAGCGAGGCCGCGCGCGCCGTTCCTTCGATGTTCCAGAACTCCCGGATCACTTCGCGCAGGAAGAGGAAAAACTCGACGATCATCGCCCGCGCGCGCTGCTGCCCGAAGCCATGGCGGCGGTAGACGAGCACAGCCGGATCGGTGAGCCACGACCAGAGCAGGTTCTTGCCGGAAACGAACTTTCCGACCCATCGCTGCCGTGTCGAAACCGGCCGGTCCTGTGGGGGCTCGCCCATCGCGGGACAGGATAAACGCAATGGTCGCGCCCGCGAGGCCGGTGCTACTCTCGTGACGATGCCGGATCCTGATACGAACAGGGTGCACATCCCCGAGGTGATCGAGCCGGACGCGGCGCTGCCGGCCGACCTGGTGGCGCTGCGCCGCTTCGCGTATTACATGGACGAGGCGTTCGTGCTCCCCGGCACCCGCATCCGCGTCGGCATCGACGCCCTCCTCGGACTGATTCCGGGTGTCGGCGACATCATCGGCGCGGCGCTCTCGACGTGGATCATCGCGGGCGCGCTGCGGCATCGCGTGCCGCCGCTGGTCATCGCGCGCATGGTCCTCAACGTCGCCATCGATTTGATCTTCGGCGCGGTTCCGGTGGCGGGCGACGTGTTCGACTTCCTCTACGAAGAGAACATGATGAACATGCGCCTGCTGGAAAAGCATCGCGACCGGCGCCGCCCTCCGCGCACTCCCGGCCAGATCGCACTGGTCCTCGGCGCGATCGCGGCGTTTCTGGTGCTGCTGGCAGTCGGCATCGCTGCTGCTTTGATCGCCCTCGTGTTGTGGCTGATCGCGCAGCGCACGGTCTGAGATGGGACTCTTCTTCCGACGCCGCAAGACCCCTCGCTATCCGGGACGGACGCCGCTGCCGGTGGTGCGCCGGCGCGTACCGATGCGCTATCACATGCGCCACCAGTTCGGCGTCCGCGACCTGGCGTTCCTGCAGACCATGCACGCGCTCACCGGCGCCGCGGTCTCCGGAGGCAATCGCGTGGAGGTGCTGCGCAACGGCGTGCAGATCTTCCCCTCGATGCTGGCCGCCATCCGCGGCGCGCGAAAGACCATCAACCTCGAGTTCTACATCTACTGGGATGGTGAGGTCGGACGGCAGTTCGCCGAAGCACTGGCGGAACGCGCGCGCGCGGGCGTGAAGGTGAACGTCGTGCTCGATGCGGTCGGCTCGGCGGAGATGTCCGAGGATCTGATCCTGTTCATGCAGCGCAACGGGATCAGCATCGAGTGGTATCACCCGCTGCGCTGGTACACCATCTCGCGCGTCAATCACCGCACGCACCGCAAGCTGCTGGTCGTCGACGGCGAGATCGGCTTCTCCGGCGGCGTCGGCATCGCCGACAACTGGCTCGGCGATGCGGACGCGCCCGACCACTGGCGCGAGACCGTCGTGCGCGTCGAGGGGCCGGTGGTGACGCAGATGCAGTTCGCGTTCATGGACAACTGGATCAAGAGCCGCGGCGAGCTGCTGACCGGACTCGATTACTTCCCGCAGCTCGAACCACGCGGCGATTGCCTCACACAGGTCCTGAAGTCGTCGCCGTCCGAAGGGTCATCGACGGCGAAGCTGATGTACATCGTCTCGATCGTCAGCGCGCGCAAGTCGATCTACCTCAACAGCGCGTATTTCCTTCCCGACGTCGACACTGTCCGCGCGTTCGAAGGAGCGGTGCGGCGCGGCGTGGACGTGCGCGTGATCGTGCCCGGCGAGCACACGGACGTGCCCATCGTCAGGCACGCCAGCCGCCTGCAATACAGCTATCTCCTCCGCCGCGGCGTGCGCATCTTCGAGTACCTGCCGACGATGATGCACGCCAAGACCATGGTCGTGGACGGCATCTGGACCACCATCGGCTCCTCGAATTTCGACGACCGCTCCTTTCGCCTCAACGACGAAGTGAACGTCAACGTCTACGACGAGAGCATCGCCGCGCAGATGGAGAAGATGTTCTTCGAGGATCTGGCGCGAAGCGAAGAGATCACGCGCCGCAGCTGGATCAAACGCTCGTGGATCGACCGCGCCAAGGAGAAGGTGGCGGGGTGGGTGAAGAGGCAATTGTGAAGTCGCAAAGTCTCAAAGTCGCAAAGAGGGTGTCCGCGCGTCCTTTGAGACTTTGCGACTTTGAGACCTTGCGACTTCCT
>CAMPKJ010000228.1 GCA_946887105.1 uncultured Acidobacteriota bacterium
TCGTTATCGTCGAAGTACTGCGGCGTCGCGGCCAGCTTCGTGTGCGCGCAGCGAGGCGCCTGCATCCTGCGCACGATCGACTCGACGTCGCGCATCGCCTCGTAGTCGTGATGCGAGAGCACGGTTCGCTCGGGCGCGAGCAGTTCGACGCCTTCGTGCCATTCGATGTCGACGAAATCGATGCCGGCGTCGAGGGCGGCGGTGATGTTCGGGTTGTGCGCGCCGCGGTACGTGAGGATGAGCGGCTTCGCCGTTGCCGCGCGGATCGCGTGCAGATCGATCGACGGGAAACGCTCCGCGCGCACCTCGACGCCGTCGTGATCGTCGCGCAGCGCGCGGATCGCCGCGATCGCAGCGTCCGCCGTCTCCTCGAGGATGGTCACGAACAGCTTCACGGCGTCAGGATCTCCATCCGTTCGCGTGCGGACGCGGCGCGGCGCGTATCGCCGGCGCGGGTCCACATGCTCTGCAGATTGGCGAGCACGCGCGCCAGCGTTTCGCGGCCGCTCCAGGCGCGCAGATGCTCGCTGCCGAGGTGCACCTGTCCGCCGCTGACCTGGCGCAGCAGCGCGCCGATCTCCGTCATCGTGAGCGTCGTGCCGTCGTGGAACGGATCGACATAGACCTCGTTCAGCTCGAACTGCACTTTGACGATGTAGTGCCCCGGCAGGCCGACGCCGAACGCGGTGAAGCCGAGCTTCGTCGCGACGTGCAGGAAGACGATCGAAAGCGTGATCGGGATGCCGGTGCGCCGGTCGATCACTTCGTTCAGATACGCGTTGCGCGGATCGTAGTAACTGGACGTATCGCCGCGGTACCCATCGGCGTCGAACATCTCCGCGTGCAGGTGGCCGAGGCGGAAGACCGGCGGCTCGTGCGGCGTGCAGCGGCGCTCCACGCGCGCGGCCAATCCGTCGAGCTCGTCGAGATAGCCGTCGACGTCGAGCCGCGGGTAGTCCTCGAGCGCGATCAGCAGCGCGCCGCGGGCGAGATTCGCATTGGTGATCTCGCCTTCGGCGTACTCGCGAAACTGCCGTCGCGCTTCGGCGGGATGGATGAGCATGATCGCGCGCGCAGTGTACCCTTCGTGTTCGAGTTCCTCGGTTCCTCGGTTCCTCGGAGTTCCTCGGAGTACCGGATACGTATGGTCCCGAGGAACTCCGAGGAACCCGAGGAACTCCGAGGAACTCCAACACAATGAAGACCGAGCGGACCGAGGCGATCGTGCTGCACACGCTGGCCGTGCGCGAGCGCGACAAGATGGTGGTGTTTCTCACGCCCGATCGCGGCAAGCGCAAGGGATGGGCGTACGGCGCGCGCGCGATCCGCAGCCGCTTCGGCGCGGCGCTGGAGCCGCTCGCGAAAGTCCGCATTGGCTACACCGAACGCGAATCGGAAGAAGTGGTGCGCATCGAATCGGTGGACCTGATCCGCTCGCTCTTTCCGGCGCAGCAGAACCTGGTCAGCAGCGTGGCCGCGACCTACATCGCGGAGCTGGTGGACACCTTCGCGCAGGCCGACGATCCGGCGGAGCTGATCTACCGGCTGCTCGATCACACCACCGGCGCGCTGCTCGAAGGTGCGCCGCCGCTGCCGGTGGTCGCGTACGCGGAAATCTGGATGCTGCGCCTGGCGGGCATCTTCCCGTCCTTGCGCGATTGCATCTCCTGCGGCGGGACGCTGATCCGGCCGCTGCGGTTCGACGAGAAGGTGGAGGGCTTCGTCTGCCCGAACTGCGCGACGCGCGACGCGTTCCTGCTCTCGAATGACGTGGCGGAGGCGCTCGACACGCTCATGCGCCTGCCCGTCTCCGAGCTCGCCGCGCGCCAGTTTGCGGTGGAGGTGCTGATGGAGATCCGCGCGCTCGCCGGCTTCGTGCGGCGGAACTTTCTGGGATACGAGCTGCGGTCGTTCGAGGTGCTCGCCAGCGTGATGCGTTAACCGTCAGAGAAATTTCTTGAACTCCTCGACGGTCAGTCCCGCATCTCGCACGATTCCGCCCATCGTAAAGGCGTTCACCGGGTTGTGTCGCGGAATCGTCAAGATGCGGGATCCATCGCTCATCACGATGTGGCCGCTTTGCCGTACGATCGCGAAGCCCGCTCTCTGCAGCGCGCGCACCGCGTCCAGATGATTGATGCCTGGGATTTTCGGCACCGATCACACCGCGACTTCGACTTCACGAACGTAAGCCGGATCGGCGATCTCCTCCACCGCCGCGAGGTAGTCTCCGATCGCGTCGCGGATATTCGCGAGCGCTTCCTCTTCCGTTGCGCCTTGCGACCAGCATCCCGGCAAACCCGGACAAGCCACCGCAAAGCCTTCTTCGGACGGATGCAGCACCACGCGATATCTCATGACTGCCTGAACGTTACCTCGGAACGACAGCTTCCACCCACTCCAGCATCACGCTCGCCAGTTCCGCTTCCTTCCCTCCGAATCCGTGATCCGCGTCCGCCAGGATCGCAAGCTCGACGTTCGGCTTCGGGCCGAGGGCGTCGGCGAGCACGGCCACGGTGCGGGATGTGCTTTCGATGCAGTACTCGTCGCGTTCGCCGTACAGGAACAGCGCCGGCTTGCGGATGGCGCGCAGGTAGCGGAAGCGCGGGCGCCGCGAGAGGCGGAGGCCGCGCATGGTTTCGAGGATCGGGAAGACGTTGTAGTCGCCGTCGGGATTGGCCATGTCGTAGAACGCGCGCCAGCTCATCGGCAATTTGTGGATGGACGGCGGCACGAGCTCATCGCCGCGACGGCTCGAAATCATCGCGCGCGCTTTCGTCAGCGCCGATCGGAAGCGCCGCGCGCCGAGCTCCTGGTAGAGCAGCCCCGTATCGTCGCCGCCGCCGAGGAGGACGTAGCGCTTGATGAAGTTCCGCGGCTTGTAGTGATCGTAGACGGCGATCTTGTTCGCGCCGGTGGAGTGTCCGGCCAGCGTGATGTCGCGATAGCCGCGGCGGCGCAGCTCGCGCACCGCGCCTTCGATGTCGAACACGCAATCGCGGATGCGCTCGAACGAGCAGCCGATCATGCCGTCGCCCACGCGTCGCATCACGTGCGCGCCGCGATTGTTGAACGGAAAGTAGGCGACGCCGGCGCGTACGAATTCCGCCGCGAGCACGTTGGTGCGCTTCGACTCGAAGATCGACGAGCCGCCGGTGCCGTGCAGAAAGATGACCACCCGCTGCGATTTCCGTTTCGGCGCGAAGAGCAGTCCGGCGAGCGGCACGCCGTCGGTGGCCTCGAAGCGCACCAGCTCGCACGCCGGACTCACGACGCGCGCATCAACGCGATGCCGTCGTATCGCCATAGCTGCTCCCTCGTCACGTGTGTGCCGCCGAGCCAGAGATCCGGATCGTTGATCTTCAAATCGTCGACTTCGCCGCGCAGCACGTTCTCTCCCGCGGGCGTGATCGCGCACAGCGCCTTCGGCGGCTCGCCGGTGATCGCGATCAGCGGCACCGCGCGCCAGGCCATGCCGCGCAGGTGGCGGAAGATCTCCGTGTCGCCGAACCCGAATCGCGGCACCTCGACATTCAGCCGGTCGAAAAGCGTGCCGAAGTCGGTGAAGCCGGCCGCGATGTGTCCGAGAGCGCGCTGCTCGATGGCGCCCAATCCGGTCGTGAGCGATGGAAAACGCGACGCGTGCAGCGTCAGCCCTTCGCGGAGAAACGGGAAGTCGGGCGTGTCGCGCGTGAGCCATTCGTTGAGCGCCGTCGGATCGGGCGACGTGTAGGCCCGCCACACCGCCGACGCGATCTTGGTCATGGCCGGCGTCACCGCCGCGCGCGAGTCGAAGAGCAGGTGCAGTTCGCGCTCGTCCTGCTCGCCGAGCGGCGTGCGGCACCACACCAGCGACAGGCGCGCGGGCGCGAGCCGCTGCAGGAGATAGACGAGATGGACGAGGCAGAAGAGATCGTGCTCGAACCACAACACCACCTCATTTGCGGATCGCGAGCGATCGAGCGCCAGCTCCTGTTCGAGAAGAGCAGTACGCACGCGCAACAGATCCTGATCGTGACCATCCGCGATCGCGTGGGCGCGGGATTCGATCCAGTGCGGCCCCGGCGTCACCGGACCGGTGACGAGCGTCTCCCGGAACGACAGATGTTCGCCCGGGATGTTGCTGCGGCGCGCCAGCGCGGCCACGACGTCTCCGTTGTGGATGTGAATCATGGGCGCCAGCGCATGCCGATCCACCATTGCGTCTCCCCTTTCAGCGGTTCGTCGAGCACGTACGCAACGCCGGCGGTGAAATCGAGCGCGGGAAACTTGAGGATCGGATTCGGATCGGCGTGCAGCTCGAATTGTCCGCCGGCGAGCGACAGCCTCGCGTCGCCGAGCTGATGGCGCTGATAGAACGCGGTGAACGGCAGGCCGGGCACGGTCGACTCAATGCGCCAGCCATCGTAGTCGTCGCCCGACGCGACCGCCACCGGCAAGGCGGGATCGAGGATGCGGTGCGCGTATGCCGAACGCGGCAGGATCGACGACGCCAGTCCTCCAAGCGTGACCGCCGTACCGCCATCGCGTTGATAGCGCGCCGCGATGCGCAGCGAGCCGGCGCTGTACGCGACCGCCGCGATGGCGCGGTAGTGGTCGTCATCGACGTCGATGCGCAACGCTTCGTCGAACGTCGTGGCGCCGCGGAACTGGCGCGCGGAGAAGGCGGCATTGGCGAACACGAGATCATCGGACAGCGCACCCGCTTCGAGCGTCAACCGGCTCTGCGGGAAGCGGCGCGACCAGAGTCCGCGCACCTCGAGGCCTTCGTCTTCATCCGCGTGGAACGCGTGCGCGTGGACCTCGACCGGCCAGCCGCGCCACGCGCTCGCGAGGGCCAGGCCTTCGGTTCCGCCGTCGCGGCCGAGCGAGCCGATGAGGAGCGTGTCCAGCCTGCCGGCCACGTCGCCCAGGCGCACGCCGAGCTCGACCGCCTGCTGATCGGGGCCGACATTCGTCGAGGCCACCCAGCCGAGCTCCTGACGTCCGATGCCGTACGGACGCGGCGTCACCGGCTGCGCGACGAACGTCGTCGGCACGGCAGGCTGCGGCGGAATCGCGGGAACGAGTGCAGCGTCTGACGGCGGCAACGGCGGCGCGGGCGCGAGCGTGTCGAGCGCGCGGACGACGTAGCCATCGGGATCGAGCGACATGAAAAACAGGCGGCCGTCCGGCGACGGAGCGGGCTCGAACGCACCGCCGGAAGTGCGCGTGACGGGCGTGCTCGTTCCATCAACACGCACGCGATACAGCTCCGCGAAGCCTCGCGCGAAGACCGTCACCACCAGTTCCTCGTTCGAGATCCACTCCGGCGATGACGGATCGCCCGGCAGCGCGACCGCGGCATTGTTCACGAGCAGCGTCCAGCGTCCGCCGCGATGCGCGACGCGCGCGATGCGCGTGCCATCCGGACTGGCGCGCGGATGCGTCTCGACGACGTCGATCGAAGCGTCCGTACGCGGCGTCACCGCGCCCGTTTCGAGATCGACGCTCACGAGCTGTGACGCACCGAACCGGCTGCGCACCGCGATCGCCGTCCGCCCATCGGGAAGCGGATCGGCATCGCGCACGTCCTGGAGATGGGTGACGCGCGTCAGCGTCTCGAAGTCCCAGCGGTACAGATCGAAATGCAGAAACCCCTCGGCATCCCGCACGCGATGCGCGAACAGAATCGCCTTGCCGTCGCGCATCCAGCGCGGCCCTTCGATGTCGCCGCCGTCCGGCATCACCAGCGAATGCACGGCCTTGCGCGGCAGCGGCTTCGTGCGGATGGCGCGCACATCCTCAGGATCGCGCGCGAGGATCCGCTCCACCTGTTCTTCGTACTTCTTCTCTTCTTCCTCCGGCGGGCCGGTCGACCAGATCACCAGCTTCTGCGGGACGTCGCGATTGCGGATGACGATCGCCAGCTGTTTTCCATCCGGCGACACCGCCGGATCGCCGGTCGCACGCGCGGTCTCCTGAAACAGCGCGCCTTCGTGCAACGCGCCGCCGCGCTGGATGGCGATCGCGGACGCGGTGAGCTCGGCGACGAATTGGCCGTAGAGCCGTTCCGGCCGTTCGCCGAAGACGCCGATGAATGCCTCGTCGAATGATCGGCGATGGCGCGCGGTGAGGCGCGACCAGAGATTGCGCAGCGAGTCGGGACCGCTGCGCTGCTCGAGCCATTCGAGATACGCGGAACCCATCAGGTAGGCCATCGACATGCCGAGGAAGCGGCGGTCGGAGTTGAGTTGCCCGTAAGTGGGAAGGCGGCCGTTCTCCGCCCAGCGCCGCAGGATCAGCGCGCGGATCGTGCTCGACGGACGGCCGGCACCGGTGAGCCGTCCCTCGATCACGGTCGCGTAGCCTTCCAGCACCCAGCGCGGCGCGCGCAGCGTGATCGGATTGAGCGGCAGCACGAATCGTTCGATCGTGCGCGTGAACGGATTGCGCGACGGCCGCAGCATGTGCACGAGATGCGCGGTCTCGTGGACCGTCAGCAGATCGATCCAGTGCCCGTATGCGCCGATCACTTCGTCCGGCCCCGGCGGCTCCGCGAACAGTATCATCCGCGGCGTATCGAGAAACGGCCACGCCACACCGTTCGCCTGCGCCTCGGGATTCATGACCAGCACATCGATGACCTGCGGCGGCGCGAAACCCACTTCCTTCGACACCTCATCGCGGACCGACTCCAGCCGCCCGGCGGCGCGCGTGGCCCACTGTTCGTATTCGCGTGGATAGTGCACGCGGAAGTGGGTCGTCTCGACCGTGCGCCAGTCGGCCGAAGGACCCTGCGCCCTCACCTGTGTCGCGAGCGGAAGAGCGGCCAGCAGGAGCGCGATCAGTTTCACGTGCGTGTTAGTGTAACGACCCATGCCGAAACCAACATCCATCCGAACGTTTCTGCTCACTGCAACAATCGTGTTCGCGGTCGGAGCCAGCGCGCAAAAGACCATGCTGGTCATCCACGGCGGCGCCGGAACGATCACGCGCGCCGGCATGTCCGCCGAGGCGGAAAAGCAGTACCGCGAAGCCCTCGAACAGTCCTTGCGCATCGGCCATGCGGTGCTGGCCAGGGGCGGCTCGAGCATGGACGCGGTCGAGGCTTCGATCCGCTTCATGGAAGACTCGCCGCTCTTCAATGCCGGCAAAGGCGCCGTCTTCACGCATGACGGCCGCAACGAGCTCGACGCCGCGATGATGGACGGCAAGACCAAGAAGGCAGGCTCGATCGCCGGCGTGACCATCATTCGCAATCCGATCACCGCCGCGCGCGCGGTGATGGAGAAGTCCGAGCACGTGATGATGGTCGGCCGCGGCGCGGAGATGTTCGCCACGACCATGGGACTCGACATCGTCGACCCGACGTACTTCTGGACGGAGCGCCGCTGGAAGGCGCTGCAGCAGAAACTGGTCGAAGAAGAAGGAAAGAAGCCGAAGGCGGAGCTCGGATTTCCGGATGAGAAAAAGTTCGGCACGGTCGGCGCGGTCGCGCTCGACCGCTCCGGCAACCTCGCCGCGGGAACGTCCACGGGCGGCATGACCAACAAGAAATTCGGCCGGGTCGGCGACGTGCCGATCATCGGCGCCGGAACGTACGCGGAGAACGAGTCGTGCGCCGTCTCCGCGACCGGTCACGGCGAATTCTTCATCCGCTGGACCGTCGCGTACGACATCGCGGCGCTGGTCAAGTACCGCGGCCTGACGGTGCAGCAGGCGGCCGACGAGGTGATCCATAAGAAGCTCGCGCCGGTGAAGGGCGAGGGCGGCGTGATCGTCCTCGACGCGAAGGGCAACTTCGCGATGCCGTTCAACAGCGAAGGGATGTATCGCGGCTGGATCGGGGCGGATGGCGTGCCGCACGTGGAGATTTACAAGGATTAGTTCCTCGGAGTTCCTCGGGGTTCCTCGGGGTTCCTCGGAGGGGATTCACCTCCCGAGGAACTCCGAGGAACCGAGGAACCGAGGAACTCTCCCTCTCTCCCGTTGTCTTGACAGAAACGAACGTTCGTTCTATTTTGTCCGCATCGAAGGGAGGC
>CAMPKJ010000229.1 GCA_946887105.1 uncultured Acidobacteriota bacterium
GCGTGGCGGCACGACGCTCTCGATCGCCTGGCCGCTCTGGCGCGACGGAGGTATGACGCTCGACGCCGCAAGCGAGCAGCGGATGGCGTCGGCGTTCGGCATCGTGCCGCTGGAAACGGCGGCAGGGCTGGAGGCCTTCGACGCCGCACTCGCCCTCGGCGTGCCGGAGTGCTGCGTCGTGTCCGGCAGTCGCGCGAAGATCATGGCCGCGTTGCAGCCGCCGAAGAAGCGCGTTACCGCTGCCGCCGTTCCGCAACGCTCCGGCACGCTGTTGCGCGCGTTGCGTGAGATGGCGGGCGCGATTCTGCGGCGCGATGCGGAGACGATCGCCGCCGATGAGAACTTCGGCAACTACGGATTCGACTCGATCACGTTCATCGAGCTCTCGAATGCCATCAACGCGAAGTTTTCGATCGACGTCACGCCGGCGATGTTCTTCGAGCACGACTCGCTCGCCAGGGTGGCGGCGTACATCCTGCGCGACTTCGGCGATGTGACCGGCGCGGAGACACCGGCCATCGCAACGCCAATCGCGCATGAAAGGGAACCGCGCCCGGCGCAGGTCGATGGGATCGCCATCGTCGGCATGAGCGGCATGATGCCGCGCTCGCCCGATCTCGACGCGTTCTGGAAGCATCTCGAAGCGGGACGCGACCTGATCACGGAGATCCCCGCCGATCGCTGGGACTGGCGCGCGTATTACGGCGATCCGGCCAGGGAGCCGAACAAGACCCGCGCGAAGTGGGGCGGCTTCATGCCGGACGTCGACAAGTTCGACTGCCGCTTCTTCAACATCTCGCCGCGCGAGGCGGAGCTGATGGATCCGTCGCAGCGGCTCTTCCTCGAGACGGTCTGGAAGACCATCGAGGATGCCGGCTACCGGGCGTCATCGCTGTCGGGCACGAAGACCGGCGTCTTCGCCGGCGTGGGCGGCGTCGACTATCTCGACCTGCTCAATGAGGCGAAGGTCGACGTCCGCGCCTACACCTCCACCGGCATCGCGCACTCGGTGCTCGCCAACCGCGTGTCGTTTCTGTTGAACCTGCGCGGTCCGAGTGAGCCGATCAACACCGCCTGCTCCGGCTCGCTGATCGCCATCCATCGCGCCGTGCGCGCCATCCAGAGCGGCGAGTGCACGATGGCCATCGCCGGCGGCGTGAACGTGATCCTCAGCCCGTTCCTCACGCTGTCGTTCAGCGACGCCGGCATGCTCAGCAACGAAGGGCGCTGCAAGACGTTCGACAAGGGCGCCGACGGTTACGTGCGCGGCGAAGGCGTCGGCGCGCTGTTGCTCAAGCCGCTCGATCGCGCCATCGCGGACGGCGATCACATCTACGCGGTCATCCGCGGCACCGCCGAGAATCACGGCGGACGTGCCACGTCGCTGACCGCGCCGAATCCGGTGGCAGAGGAGGAACTGATCGTCGAGGCGTTCGAGCGTGCGGGCGTCGATCCGTCCACGGTCACGTACATCGAGGCGCACGGCACCGGCACACCCCTCGGCGATCCGATCGAGATCAACGCGCTCAAGAACGCCTTCGCGAAGATGTACGCGCAACGCGGCCATCCGATGCCGGACACGCCCTCGTGCGCGGTCGGCTCGGTGAAGACTAACGCCGGTCATCTCGAATCCGCCGCGGGCATCGCCGGCGTGCTCAAGACGCTGCTGGCCATGCGGCACGGAAAGATCCCGGCCAACGTGCATTTCCGCGAGCTGAACCCGTACATTCGCATCGACGGCACGCCGTTCGAGATCGTGCGCGAAACGCGCGAATGGCGGCCGATGGCGAACGGCGTTCCGATCCCGCGCCGCGCCGGCGTGAGCTCGTTCGGATTCGGCGGCGCGAACGCGCACATCGTGCTCGAGGAGTACGTCGAGCCGGCGCGTGACGAGGTCGCGGGCGCGCAGTGGATCGTGCTCTCCGCGGCCAATCGCGAGCGGCTCGCGGACTACGCGGGCAGGCTCGCCGATTTTCTGCGCGATCGCGATCGCCGTCCGCGCCTCGTCGATCTCGCATACACCCTGCAGGTTGGACGCGAGCCGATGAAGGAGCGCCTCGCCTTCCGCGCGTCGAGCATCGACGAGGTGGTGGCCACGCTCGATCGCCATCGCGAGGCGTCGAGTTCCTCGGAGTTCCTCGGGAGTTCCTCGGGTTCCTCGGCGGAGTCGTTTGTGCCGGAATGGTCGGGCGTAGCGGCCCGTCGCGTGTCGCTGCCGCCGTATCCGTTCGCGCGGGAGCGGCACTGGGTTCCGGGCAGCGTGGCGCGGACGGTCGCGCGGCACGAGGATCGCGACGGACAGCGGGTCGACGAAACAACGAACGTCCCGGAATCGTCGGGCAGTTCGGCGCGTCGCGTGTCCCTGCCGCCGTATCCGTTCGCGCGGGAGCGGCACTGGGTTCCGGGTAGTGTGGCGCGCGGCGTGGCGCTGCCGGCGGATCCGGTCGGGCGGGAGGGGCACTGGGTTCCGGGCAGCGTGGCGCGGACGGTTGCGCGTCACGAGGATCGCGACGGACAGACGATCGCCGAGACGGCCGAAGTCGCGGAATGGTCCGGCAGTCCGGCGCGCGGCGTGGCGCTGCCGGCGGATCCGTTCGCGCGTTACGAAGAGGTGTGGGTCGAGGACCCGCTGTCGACGGCAGGCGCCGCGCCGCAACGCATCGCGTGCGTGCTGCACGATGCCGATGCGCGCGGCGAGCTCGCGCGCGCGTTGCCGTCGTGCGAGTGGATCTTCGTCATGGATGGAGAGGCCATTCCGCAAGGCGTCGATGCGGTGCTGTACCTGCGCGCGCTCGAAGATCGCAAGGTGCTGCGCGAGCCGTCCACCGTGCTGCGTGCGCTGCAGTCGATCGCTGCCGCAAAGCCGCGCACGATCCTGCTGGCGGGCGAGGACGATGGCGGCGTCGACGGCTGCCATCTCGATTCCTGGATCGCGCTCGAGCCGTCGATGCGCTTCGTCCTTCCGAACAGCCGCTGCGCCGTCGTCATCCGCGAGGAGCGCGGCACGGGCATGGCCGAATGGGCACGCACGCTCTGGCCGGAACTGCGCGGCGATGGTGGGAGCGCGCGCTATCGCAATGGCGTGCGCCACGTGCGCGAGTTGCGCGCGCTGGTGCCATCGGCGACGAAGCGCACGGCGCTGCCGAAGACGTGGCTGATCACCGGCGGCTGCGGCGCGCTGGGCTTTCTCTTCGCCCGGCATCTCGCGAAAACGCATCGCGCCAATCTCATCCTCACCGGACGCTCTGCCTTTGGCGACGATCAGCAGGCGAAGATCCGCGAGCTGCAAGCGCTCGGCGTGCAGGCGTCGTATGTCCAGGCGGACGTCTGCGACCGCGATGCGTTGAAGCGGCTGGGCAGAATCGGCGGCGTCATTCACGCCGCGGGCGTCAACAGCACGATCGCACTGCCGGATCAGGCGGACTTCCGCGCCGTCCTCGACCCGAAGATCGAAGGCGCGCTCGCGCTCGATGACGCGTTCCGCGACGATCCGCCGGAGATCGTCTGCTACTTCTCGTCGATCGCCGCGGTCATCGGCGATTTCGGCTCCTGTGATTACGCGATGGCCAACCGGTTCCTCATGGCCTACGCGCGGCACCGTAACGCCATCGCCATCCAGTGGCCGATGTGGCGCGAAGGCGCGATGGGCATGCGCGGCGAAGAGCTGCGGCTGTATCTCGCCTCGAGCGGGCAGACGCTGCTCGAATCGGAAGAGGGTTTGGCCGCGTTCGATGCGATCCTCGCCGGCGGCGAGACCGCGCCGATCGTTGGAGCACCGCGCCTGCCCGCGCGGCGTGCCGTTCCGGCGCTGCCATCCGTATCCCAAGAGCGCCTGGACGTTTCCCACGAGCGGCTGACCGCCGCGCTCGCGGAGATCGCCGCGAACGTCCTCAAAGTCGCGCCCGGCGAGCTCGATCCCGGCACGAACCTGGCCGACTTCGGCTTCGACTCGATCGGACTGGCCGACCTCGCGCGCAAGCTCTCCGATCGCTACGGGATCGAGCTCTCGCCGAGCGTTTTCTTCGGCCACTCCACACTCGGGTTGCTCGCGCAGTATCTGCAGACCGAGCATGCCGACAAAGTCGGCGGAATGCCGGCCATCGCGCCGCGTCCCGCCGCCGCCGAACGTGCCGCACGCGACGACGAGCCGATCGCCATCATCGGCATGAGCGGCCGCTTTCCCGGCGCGCGCGACATCGATGCCATGTGGGATCTGCTCGCCGAAGGGCGCGATGCGGTGATCGAGATCCCGCGCGAACGGTTCGACGCGAGCCAGCTCGCGTCGCGCTGGTGCGGCCTCATCGAGGGCGTGCGTGAATTCGATCCCGCCTTCTTCGAGATCTCACCTCGCGATGCGGAGAACATGGATCCGCGCCAGCGCCTGCTGCTGCAGGAGTCGTGGCGCGCGCTCGAACACGCCGCGTACGGTCCGGCGAAACTGCGCGCCGGCCGCGTCGGCACCTTCGTCGGCGTCGAGGAAGGCGACTATCACCTCATCTCGAACGAGGGAGGGATCACCGCCAATCACACCGCCATCCTGGCCTCGCGGCTGGCGTACTTCCTCGATCTCGACGGCCCCGCGCTGGCCATCAACACCGCCTGCTCGTCCGGCCTCGTGGCCGCGCATCAGGCCTGCCAGAGCCTGCGCAACGGCGAGTGCGACACCGCCATCGCGGCCGGCGTGAATCTCATGCTCACTCCCGGTCTCTACATGAAGATGGGGGAGGCGGGCATGCTCTCGGATGACGGGAAGTGCCACGCCTTCGCGCGCGAGGCCAACGGCATGGTGCCCGGCGAGGCGGTGGCGGTGGTCGTGCTCAAGCGGCTTTCCGCCGCGATCGCCGACGGCGATCCGATCCGTGCGGTCATCCAGGGAAGCGGCATCAATCAGGACGGCCGCACGAACGGCATCACCGCGCCGAGTGCCGTCGCGCAATCGAGCCTGATCTCCCGGACGTATGACCGCTACCGCATCGATCCCGCCCGCATCGACTACGTGGTCACGCACGGCACCGGCACGCGCCTCGGCGATCCGGTCGAGATCGACGCGCTGGCGAAGAGTTTCCGCGATGCATCACCCGGCTCCTGCGCGCTCACGTCGACCAAGTCGAACTTCGGCCACACGTTCGCGGCCTCCGGCCTCGTGAGCCTGATCGCGCTCGTGCAGGCGCTCCGTCACGAGACCATTCCGCCCAGCCTGCACTGCGACGAGCCGACGGATCACATCGACTGGAAGAGCATCCGCTTCTCCATCAACCGTACCGCGAAGCCATGGCCCGCCACGCGCGAGCGCCTCGGCGCCGTGAGCGCGTTCGGCATGAGCGGCACGAACGCGCACATGGTGATCGGGAGTTTCGCGGCGCCCGCGCCGCGCCCATCCTCGGCGCCGTTCCATCTGCTCGCGCTCTCGGCGAAGAGCGAAGAAGCGCTGCGCACGAGGATCGACGAGCTGATCGCCGCCCTCGAATCGCCGGAGCCGCACGATCTCTCCTCGATCAGCTTCACGCTGCTCGAAGGACGGCATCACTTCAAACACCGCTGCGCCGTCGTTGCCGCCGATGCCGATGATGCGATGCGCGCGCTGCGCAACGCCGTCACGACCATCGTGCCGCGCCGCTTCACCGGCCGGAAGGCGATTGCGCGCTACGCGCAGGAGCTCGTCGACCGCTGTGCGTCGCAGGACGCGGAGCAGTACCGCGAGTCGCTGCTGGCACTGGCCGATCTGTATGGACAGGGCTACGAGCCGTCGTGGCGCGCGCTGTTTCCCGCGGATGTGCGGCCCGCGGATCTGCCGGCGTATCCGTTCGCGCGAGAGGAGTACTGGGCCGCCTGTCATCCCGAGCGTGAGTCGAGGGACCTGGGCGGCCGGGCGGCACGAGGCTCATCCCTCGAGCCGCCCCCACACCCAAGTCCCTCGACTCCGCGCGGGATGACCGATGACCTTCGCGCGATCGCCGGAGAGATCCTCAAGGCTCCGCGCGAGCGGCTGCATCTCGACGCGAACCTCGGCGAGCTCGGATTCGATTCGATCAGCCTCGCCGATTTCGCCGCGCGCATCAGCGCGCATTTCGGGATCGAGCTGACGCCGGCGGTCTTCTTCGGCCACTCCACGCTGGCGGAGCTCGATCGCTATCTGCGCGCGGAACATCAACTGATTCCGCACCCCCCGCAGATCCGATCCGCTTCCGAACACGAGCCGATCGCCATCATCGGCATGAGCGGCCGTTTCCCGCAGGCGGGGGACGTCGATGCCATGTGGCGCGTGCTGGCCGAGGGGCGGGATGCGGTGGTCCGGACGGAGCGGGGGTGGTGCGGAGCGATCGATGGCGTCAGCGAATTCGATCCGCTGTTCTTCGAGATCTCGCCTGCCGAAGCGGAAGGGATGGATCCGCGCCAGCGCCTGCTGATGGAGGAAACGTGGAAGGCGCTGGAAGACGCGGGCTACGGCGCGGCGCGCGTGCGCAACGCCCGCATCGGCATGTTCACCGGTGTCGAAGAAGGCGACTACGCGGCCGATGGTCTCACCGGCAATCACAGCGGCGTGCTCGCGGCGCGCTTCGCGTACTTCCTCGATCTGCGCGGACCGGTCATGGCCATCAACACCGCCTGCTCCTCCGCGCTCGTCGCGGTGCATCAGGCGTGCGTGAGCCTGCGCGGCGGCGAATGCGATACCGCGCTTGCCGGCGGCGTCAATCTCATGCTCACGGCAGAGCCGTTCCAGCGCCTCGAAGACGCGGGAATGCTCTCGCCGGACGGCAGATGCTTCGCGTTCGACAAGCGCGCGAATGGCATGGTGCCGGGGGAAGCGGTGGCCGTGATCGTACTCAAGCGCCTCTCCGACGCCGAGCGTGACGGTGACCTCATTCACGCGGTAATCCGCGGCAGCGGCATCAACTACGACGGCAGGACCAACGGCCTGACCGCGCCGAGCAGTGTCGCGCAGACCGAGTTGCTGCAGAGCGTTCATGCGCGCTTCGGCGTCGATCCGCGCGAGGTCGACGCCATCGTCACGCACGGCACCGGCACGAAGCTCGGCGACGCGGTCGAGATCAAGGCACTCAGCGATGCCTTTGCGCCGTTCGTCCGCGACGGCCATTGCGCGCTGACGTCGACGAAGAGCAACTTCGGGCACACGCTGGCCGCGTCGGGACTGGTCAGCCTGATCGCGCTGGTGATGTCGCTGCGCCACGCCCAGATTCCGCCGAGCCTCCACTGCGCGGAAGAAAACGATTTCGTCGACTGGCCGCGCAGTCCGTTCCGCGTGAACAAGACGCTGCGCGCGTGGCCGGCGCGCCATGGACGGCGCGTCGGCGCCGTGAGCGCGTTCGGCATGAGCGGCACGAACGCGCACGTGGTCGTCGAAAGCTACGAGGCGAAGCCGGTGCCGCCCGTCATCGCATCGCCGCGCATCCTGCTGGTCTCGGCGAAGAGCGCGGACGCGTTGCGCGATCGTCTGGCCGATCTCACCGCGGCACTCGAACGCCGGCGTCCCGATCTCGCCGCGGTCAGTTTCACGCTGTGGGAGGGGCGCCATCACTTCCGCCACCGCGCGGCTGTGATCGCGCGCGATCTCGACGACGCCATCGCGAAGCTGAAGAGCGACGAGGTCGTTCGCGGCAAGGCTCCGCGCGAACTGGCTCCCGATCCTGCCGCGCGGGAAGCGGTGCTCGCGAAATTACAAAGCGGTGCCGCCGACGCGCTGGCGTCGCTCGCGGCGTTCTACTGCCGCGGTTACGAGCTGTCGTGGCAGGAGTGCTTCGGCGACGCGACGCCGCGACGCGTGCCGTTGCCCGCGTATCCGTTCGCGCGCAGAGCGGTTTCGCGGAGTTCCTCGGGTTCCTCGGCGTTCCTCGGCGTTCCTCGGAGTGAGCGCGCCGTCGTTTCCGCCGAACCCACCCCTGCTCCCATCGAACCGTTCGAGATCCTCTGCTTCGAAGAAACGTGGCGCGAGCATGCACTCGATGAGGCAGTTCCTCGGAGTTCCTCGGGTTCCTCGGGGGATGACGAGCGCATACCGGC
>CAMPKJ010000230.1 GCA_946887105.1 uncultured Acidobacteriota bacterium
AGGCGACTAGTCGTCGTCGTCCTCGTCATCCTTCTTCTCCAGCGTCGGATCTTCGAGCGCCACTTCTTCGCCGGCTTTCAAGCCGCTCAGCACTTCCACGCGGGCGTTGTCGGCGAGGCCGGTGACGATCTCGCGCTTGTCGAAGAATTTCTTCCAGGCGTCTTTCTGCTCTTTTCGGAGCTGTTCCGGCGTCTTCTTTTCTTTCGACTTCGCCTCTTCGGCGGCCCACGCTTTCGGGTCGATGGCTTTCTTCACGTAGACGATCTCCTGATCGTCGCGCTTGAAGACCGACTCCACCGGCACGGTCAGGACCTTCTCTTTCTTCTCGCCGGTCACTTCGATGTTCGCGGTCATGCCGGAGCGGAGCTCGCGGCCTTGCGCGTCGAGGCGGATCTCGACGTCGAAGACGCGTACCTTCTCGTCGATGCGCACGGCCGGCGCGATGCGATCGATCTTTCCTTCGAAGCGCACCTTCGGGTACGCGTCGAGCGTGACGCGCACGGGCAGGCCGACGCGGATCTTGCCGATGTCCACTTCGTTCACGCCTGCCTTGACGATCATGCGCGAGGTGTCGGCGACGGTGAACAGCACCGTGCCGGCGTTGAACGACGAGACGCCGGAGGTGATCGACTCGCCGATCTCGACGTCCTTGGTCAGCACCACGCCGTCCATCGGCGCGATGACGTTGGAGCCTTTGAAGTTCGCCGCGGACTGGCTGATGGGGATGCCGCTCTTCTCGACCAGCGTGTACTTCTCGCGCTCGCGCTCGAAGTTCTGGCGCGCCTCGAGGTATTCGGTCTCGACGTCGCGATGGGCGGACGGCGCGAGCAGGCCCTGCGTGAGGAGCTTGTTGTTGTCCTCGAATTTCTTCTTCGCGTCGTGGAAGCGGATCTCCGCGGAGACGACGGAGTTCTTCGTGTCGGCGAGCGACTGCGCCTGGTTGAGGTCGGGCTCGACGCGCGCCAGGACCGTGCCGCGGCGGACGACGTCGCCGTCGCGATGGAGGATCTCGATGACTTTTCCGGAGATGGCCGACTTGACCTCGACCTTCACCTCAGGCTCGACAGTGCCGACTTCGGTGACCTTCACCTGGACGTCCGCGATCTCGCTTTTCGCGGTTTTCACGGGCGATTCCGGCGGTTTCTTGTCCTTCCCGTTGGCTTTGATGGCGACGGTCGTTCCGATGACGACGACCAGGAGAAGGATCGAGACGATGGTGATTTTGCGTTTCCGCTTCGCGCTCATGATGCGTAACTCCTTCCGAGCAGGTGGTTCGGAAGGAGTATTCGTAGCGCGGGGGGAATAGTTGCAGCGAAGTGTTACAAGTTGCGCCGGCTCGTCAGAGCGTCTTCAGCTGTTCCGCCGGATACGTGCTCGCATCCACCTTCGCGTGCGCCTGCGCGATCTTTCCTTCTTCGTCGATCACGTAGGCGATGCGGCGGGCGTACTCGTCTTTTTCAGAATCGCCGGCGCCGTACGCGAGGCCGATCTTCTTGTCGGTATCACAGAGCAGCGGAAACGGAAAACGATTCTTCTCGGCGAAGCGTTTGTTTTCTTCCTGGCTGTCGAAGCTGACGCCGAGGATCACCGCGTTTTTGGCTTCGTACTGGGGCTGGAGGTCCCGGAACCCGGAACCTTCGCGCGTTCAGCCAGGGGTGTCGGCTTTCGGAAAAAACCACAACACCACTTTCTTTCCGCGCAGGTCGCGCAGGCGGACCGTGTTGCCGTTGTGGTCCACCGCCTCGAAGTCAGGAGCAGTCTCGCCAGGTTTCAACATGCGCGCCTCTCCTCGGGTCATGGCTCGGATGATGCCCCGAATGGTCATGGCACCATTGTAAGGCCACGATGAAGGCCGCACGATGAAGCTCGACGAATGGAACGCCCGCTATCGCTCCCGCGAGCGCATCGATGACCAGCCGTCGCGATTGCTGATCGACGCGGTCAGCGAGCTCACGCCAGGCCGCGCGCTCGATCTCGCGTGCGGCGCGGGACGCAACGCGGCGTGGCTCGCGGAGCGCGGATGGGATGTCGTCGCGATCGATGGCGCGTCGGAAGCGATCCGGCTCGTGCGCGAGAAAGACGCTCGCATCGACGCGCGCGTGCTCGATCTGGAAACGAACGGACCGCTGCCGTTCGATGACGCGTCGTTCGACCTGGTGGTCATCCTCTATTTCCTGCACCGGCCGCTGTTCGCGGAGGCGAAACGCGTGCTGCGTCCGGGAGGAATGCTCGTCACCGCGGTCCGCGCGCGCGGCATCGATCCGCGATTCTGTCTGTCACTCGACGCGTTGCGCGAAGAGCTCGCGGGATTGGAGTTGCTGCACGGCGCGGCTGGAGAGATCTCGGAGGCAGTGGCCCGGAAGCCTCACTTCATCCACTCGAAGACCTTGTAATGCTCCCCTTCCATGCCGAGGCGCGCGTACACCTGCTGCGCGGCCACGTTGCGCGTATCGACGTAGAGGCGGATGCCGCGGATGTTCGGGTCGGGCTCGACCTGCGCGCGGATGTGCGTATAGAGCGCGGCGTAGACGCCGCGGCGGCGGAACTCCGGGATGGTGTAGACGCTCTGGATCCACCACACCATGCCGTTGCGCCAGTCGCTCCATTCATACGTGATCATCAGCGATGCGATCACGCGGATGTCGTTTTCGATGGAGCTCTCGGCGACGAAGTAGCGCCCGAGGGATGGATCGTCGAAGAGCGCGTTCACGCCGTGCGTGAGGATCTCGCGATCGAGAGGCAGTTCCTCGGTCTCCAGCGCCATGGCCAGCTGAAACTCGATGATCGTCGCGGCGTCCTCGCGTCGCGCTTCGCGGATGACGATGTCTGTCATGGATAATCTCCGGCGCGTTGACGATACCAAACCTGCCGGATGAATCCTCGCAGACGACCGCCACGCATCGCGCGCTCCTGCTCATGGTCGGCTCGGCGATGCTGTTCGGCGCGATGGCGTTCACGGCCAAGCTCGCGTCCGCGCGGCTGACGGGATCGCAGGTGGCGTTCATCCGCTTCGCCATCGGGCTGCTTCCCGCGTTGCTCATTCCCCGCTTCCGCACGCGCGCGTTGACGTTCCAGCGGTTGGACCTGCTCTTCTATCGCGGCTTCTTCGGCGGCCTGGCGGTGCTGTTCTACTTCATCGCCATCGAGAAGATCTCCGTCGGCGTGGCCACGCTGCTCAACTACACCTCGCCGCTCTTCAGCGGGCTGTTCTCGATGTTGTTTCTGAAGGAGCACATCAGTCCGAAGGTGCTCATTCCGATGCCGGTTGCGCTGGCCGGCGTGTTCCTGGTCGTGCATGCGCACGCGCGTCCGGGCGACATCCTCGGCTTCGGCGTGTGGGAGCTGGTCGGCTGCGCGTCGGCGCTCGCCTCGGGCGTTGCCGTCACGGCGATGCGCGCGGCGCGGCGCGGCGAGAACTCCTGGGCCGTCTACACGAGCTTCTGTCTCCTCGGCACGCTCGTCACCGCCCCGCTGGCGATCGCGACGTGGAAGTGGCCGACCTTCGACGAATGGATCTCGCTCGGCGCGACGTCGCTGTTCGCCATCGGCGCGCAACTGCTGCTGACCTTCAGCCTGCGCTGGGTCGACGCGATGACGGTCGGCGTGATCTCGCAGCTGGCCGTGATCGTTTCGATGGCGCTCGGCGCCACGTTCCTGAACGAGTCCATCACCGCGATGGCGGCCATCGGCGCGATGCTGACCATCGGCGGCGTGACCGGAGTGGTGTACGTGACGTCCCTGGCGAAGCGCACGGTGATCGCGGCGGACGAAGTCGCGCCCGAGGCTTGAGCTGAGCGCGCCGCGTCACCCCTTGTGTAAATGGCGGCTGATGTAGGCGGTCATCTCGAACATGGTCAGGGAGTCCTGTCCCTCGAAGATGGGCCGGAGATTGTCGTCGGCGCGGATACGGCGTCTGTTCTGCGGATCCTGCAGGTCGCGTTTCTTGATGTAGTCCCAGACGCGCTTCATCGCTTCGCCTCGCGAGAGCGGCTTCGATCCGACCACGTGGGCGAGCTCGGGTGATGGCGTGACCAGTGCTGCCAGCGCGCCGCGCGACGTGTTCCCCGACGCCTGCGGTGATTTCATGACGCGCTGTTTGCTTTCTTTCTTTCCCTGAACGGGCATGCGGTCCCTCCGGCCCGTCATCGTGCAGCAGACGCGCCAGAAGGACCGCGGAGTTGCGCTTCTCAGTTCACGGAGAAATGCACGGTCAGGCTCAGGTACGTGTCGACCGCCTGTCCGTTGAGCGAGCCCGGCGTGAACCGCCACTTCTTGACGGTCTCGACGACGGCATCGTTGAACGGCGTCATGCGCGCCGGCACGGTCACCTGCGGATCGCGGACGCGGCCGTTCTTGTCGATGACGCAACGCACCACCACCGTGGCGGGGACCTTCGCCTTGAGCAGGATCTGCGGATACGGCGGCGCGGGACGATAGATGCCGACCGGCGGCTTCACTTCATGCGCTTCGTAGATCCTGTCAGCGACCGGCGCGGTCGCGACGACGTCGTGCAGCGGGTTGTTGGGATCGTAGACGGAGTGTGGGTCGCCATCCTTGAAGCCTGGCGCGCCGACCTCGGTCGCGCCCGGAATGGCCGGGCCGGTGTACGTGTCCGTCGCCTGCGTCGATGCCGGTTCGGGCCGCGGGGTTTCATCCGGCACGACAGCAGGCGCGGTCACCTGATTCGGCTGCTGCGGAGGCGGAGCGGCAGGCCGTGCCGGCTCGGGTTGGCGCACTGCGCCGCCATTAGGATTGCCGAGGGGCGGGGGGACCAGAAGCGGCAGGAACGTCGGTGCCTGCGCGAACTCGTCGGGTGCCATCGTCGGAAACTCGACCGAGGCGATGCTGACCACGATCGCGCCGACGACGACGGCGGTGTGCGCAATGATGGAAATCGTGAGTAGACTCAGCCGGCCCGCGGCGACGCGAGGTTGACCCTGGATGACGGAAGTCTCGAACATGCTGCCTCCTGTTTCCTTGCTTTGTTGCTCGATGCTTCGTTCGACTCCGCGCGAACGCGCTGCGAAACCGGCCGCTGCAACGGACCAGTGAACATGCTCGTCACCATCACCACCGACGGAGGCTTCACCGGACGCGGCATCGGCACGCGCAGCGCGGACGTCGACGACGCGCTCGTCGCGCGCGCGATGCAGGAGGAGTGGCGCGACGAATACCGGTCGCCGGGCGCGGACCTGGTGCGCTACACGCTGCATCTCGGCGAACGTCGCGTGTCATTCACGGACGGGGCAGAGATCCCGAGCGCATTGCGCGCGTTGTTCGAGCGTGTGTGGAGGCGCTGAGCCTGATCGCTACTCCTCGGCTCGTTCGACTACGACCCGCCCCTCGAGCGGCTCGAATATTGAGGGTTCCGGGTCGGCGTCGTCCTTCTCCTTGCGGATGCGCAGCATCTTGCCGGCCGTCTTGGCGACCTTCTTTCGCGCGCCATCCGCCTTGTCGCCCTCGATCACCTCGCGCTTGATGACCTCCTGCCGCAGCGCGTCGCGCAACTCGCTGATCTCGACCTTCGCATCGGAAAGCCGGCGCAGTTCGCGCCGCACCGTATCGAGCACGGCATCGCTGAGGACCACCGCCGCCAGATAGAACTTGTTCGTGGCCTGCAGGTGGTCGTGGTAGGCATAGAGGCCCGACTTCAGCATGCTCTCGCGCGTCAGCAGGTAGAGGCTCTCCAGATCGCCCGCGCTCTTGGCATTGAGCGTCAGGATGTCGATGTCGAGCACGAGCTCGTTATCGATCGGCTTCGCGAAGATGACCCGAAAAACCTTCCAGAGATGGCCATTGGTCAGCGCGACCCATTCGATGCCCTGATTCGCGGCATAGTCGACGGCCTGCTTGGCGTGCCCTTCCCGCAAGTCGAGGCCGATCGCCTTCACCTCGATCAGCATCTGAAACTTGCCGTCGATTCGCGTAGCCAGGTCGCAGTACGTGCCGCGGATGGCCAGCTCGCGCGTCACCTCGCTGTACTTGTCGTAGCCATAGATGTCCGCGAGCATGTCCGTCACGATCATCGACGTGTCGGATTCGTTCACATCACGCGACTTCGCCGCGGCCAGAATCGGCGCGAAACGTTTCAGGCCCGCGGCCAGCCGCTCCACCACTTTCGCCGGAATGGTCATGCACTCCTCCTGAAAGCTTCAGGACACGAACCGGCGCAAAGAGTGGCGGCAGCGTCAACCCAATGCTTCGCGATCGACGCCGAGCCAGAACGCCGCGCCGGCGTTGGCGGTCACGCGTTCGACCATCTCGTCGATCGACGCGCGTTCGGCGGCACCGACGGCGTCGTACGTCACGAGTGCTTCCTCGAACGACGACGCGCCGAACACCTTCAGAACGGTAGGAGCGATCTTCGGCTCGCGGCCGCGGCTGAGCACGCGCAGGATTGCTATGGTTCGAGCGATGGCCATCGTGAAGAAAGCGTAGCACGACAAAAAAAGGGCTCCCTGCGAACAGGGAGCCCCTCTCATCGACTGCGATGAATGTGCTTACGGCTTGGTCGTGCAGAGCGTGAACGAACCGCTGCCCGTATACGAGTACACGCGCCACCGGTACGTGCCGGACGTGCCGGCGTAGCTGACGTTCTCCGTCGACGTGGAGCCGAGGCTGGACTTGACGTTCGCCCAGGACGAGCCGTTCCACTTCTGCAGGTAGAGATCGAAGTCGGTGCCCGTACCAGTCAGCGCCCCGGTGTGCGTTCCGCTGACCGACGACACGTAGCCGGAGGTGCTCGGCTTATATGAGCTCGCGCCGGAGCCGGAGAGCGTGCCGGTGTAGCTCGTGCAGCCGCCGCCACCGCCGCCGCCGGCGTACGTGGCCTTCAGCGTGACGCTCGAGTAGGTCGAATACGCGTAGATGCTGATGAACCAATCGCCCGCAACCGGATTGGTCACGTTGACGGTCTCATTGTTGCCATTGAGGTACGGACGATAGTCGTAGCTCGACGAAGTCGGCTGCGAGCCGCGCTTCACGTACAGGTCGGCGTCGCCCGAGCCGCCCGACATCACGATCGCCAGCGAAGTCTGGCTGGCCGGAACCGCGATCTTGTAATGCTTCCAGGTGCCGGTGCTGGCGCCGATGCCGGTCACGGCAACGCCGTTCGTCAGCGTGGTCGTTCCACCGCCGCCGCCCGGGGTTCCCGGAACGCCGACAGCGTCCCACGCCAGATGGACCGACGCCGCGGCCGCGGCGCCATAGAGATCGGTGGCTGCGTTGGCGGTGGCCGTGCGTGCGCCGGCGAAGTTCGTCGACGAGGTCATGTAGACCGTCAGCGCGCGATACCAGATCTTCGCGGCCATGTTGATGGAGGTCATGGCCGTCGCATTGAGCGCCGTGACATTGACGGTGGTCTTGCCGCGCGGGTGCGTGCCGCCGGTGACCATGAGCTTGAACGCGAGGTTGGCGATACCGGAGTTGGAGTGCACGCCGCCGTTGTCGGCCGAGCCGGTGTAGCGCGTCGGGTAGTAGTCATAGTCGCCGCTCGCGACCGGATCGGCCATGCTGCGCAGCGCGTCGCCCGAGACTCCCGGGGTGTAGATGTCTTCGCCGACTTTCCAGGTGTCGGCGCTGACGGCGCCGTCTTTCCACGCTTCGACGTGGGAGGCCATGATGTCCGAGGTCGCTTCATTCAGCGCGCCCGACTCGTAGGAGTAGGTGAGGTTCGCGCTGTAGGTGGTGACCGCGTGCGTCAGCTCGTGCGCGCCGACGTCGAGCGCGTTGCCGAGCGGCGAGAAGTTCGTGCCGTCGCCGTCGCCGTAGACGAGCTGCGAGCCATTCCAGAACGCGTTGTTGTACTGGACCTGGTGATGGACCGTGGTGCGGATCTGCGCGCCGGCGTTGTTGAACGAGTCGCGCGCGTGAATGGCGCTGTAGTAATCGTACGAGGTGGCCGCGTGTCCGTGCGCGGTGGAGATCACG
>CAMPKJ010000231.1 GCA_946887105.1 uncultured Acidobacteriota bacterium
CTGCAGGACGAGGCGAAGGACAAGCTTCCCGCGCTTGCGAATGATGGTCCCGAAAGCCCGGCCGGCATTCCGGTCATTCAGGTGAAGACCTCCACCGCGCAGAAGTGGCTCGACCTTGCGCAGTTTCAGAAGGACGTCGACGCCGATCTGAAGCCGCGCTCGCGTGTACTCGACAAGACGCTCACCGGCACCGTGGATGTGAACGCGACCTACGCGGACGGCATCAACATCGCCGGCATCATCCCCGGACGCGGCAAGCTGAAACACGACACGGTCGTCATCGGCGCGCACTACGATCACCTCGGACACGGCGGACGCGGCTCCATGCGTCCGAACGACACCGGCATCCACAACGGTGCCGACGACAACGCGTCCGGCACCGCCGCCGTGCTCGTGGCCGCGCAACGCCTGAACGAGCAACTGAAGGACGCGCAGGATCGCCGCACGATCCTCGTGGCGCTCTTCTCCGCAGAAGAGGTCGGCCTCGGGGGATCTGCGTACTTCGTCGAGAACCTTCCGGTGCCGCTGACCAGCGTCAAGGCGATGATCAACCTGGACATGGTCGGCGCGATGACGGGTGAAAAGGTGGTCGCACTCGGCAGCGAATCAGCGCCGGAATGGCACCCGCTTCTCGACCGGCTCGGCCCGGAACTGAAGCTGAACGTCTTCCCCGGCGGCGATGGCTACGGTCCGTCCGATCAGACCAGCTTCTACGCGAAACAGATCCCGGTGCTGCACTTCTTCACCGGCACGCACGATCGCTATCACACGCCCGACGACGATGCGGATGCGGTGAATTTCGAAGGCGCCGCGAGAATCGCGGAGCTGACCGCGCGCGTCGCCGACACCCTCGCGCGCGGTGCAGTCACGCCGACGTACGCGCGCTCCACCGCCGCGCCGGCGATGCAGGGCGACAGCCGCGGCTACGGCGCCTACCTCGGCACCGTTCCCGATTTCACGGCCATGGAGTCCGCGTCCGGCGGCGTGAAGCTCGCCGACGTCCGCGCCGGCGGTCCCGCCGACAAGGCCGGCATCAAAGGCGGAGACGTGCTCGTCGAGATGGCCGGTACGCGCATCGACAACCTCTATGACATGACCTACGCGCTGCAGGATCACAAGCCGGGCGAGACCATCGACGTCGTCGTGCTGCGTGCTGGCGCAGCGTCGGGCAACGTCCAGCGCGTGACATTGCGCGCGACGCTTGGCTCGCGTGGTGCAGCCGCACCGGCGGCAGGCGCTCACGGTGCGACTCCCGCGATGCAGATCAAAGCCGGCAAGCCGTTCGAGAAAACGTTCGACGGCGAGCGCCATCTGAAGGACATCCGCCAGCTGACGTTCGGCGGCGAGAATGCCGAGGCCTACTTCAGTCCGGATGGGAAGAAGCTCATTTACCAGTCGACGGTCGAGCGCGGCGGATGCGATCAGCAGTACGTCATCGATCTCGTCACCGGCGAGACCAGGATGGTTTCCAGCGGCAAGGGACGCACGACGTGCGGCTACTTCTCGTACCCCGCGGGCGACCGCATCATCTATGCGTCGACCGAGGCCAGCGATGCCGGTTGTCCGCCGCCGCCGGATCGCAGCCGCGGCTACATCTGGGGCGTCTACCCTTCCTTCGATCTCTACATGGCGAACGCGGACGGCACGAACGCGAAGCGGATCACGTCCGCGGCCGGATACGACGCCGAGGCGACCTGGTGTCATGCCTCAACACAAAGGGGCGGGAAGATCATCTTCACCTCCGTGCGCGACGGCGATCTCGATCTCTATTCGATGAACGAGGACGGCACGAACGTCACGCGGCTCACGAGCACGCCCGGCTATGACGGCGGCGCGTTCTATAACGCGCAGTGCACGGAGATCGTCTGGCGCGCGTCGCGTTTCAGCGATCCGAAAGAGCTGTCGGACTATCAGTCGCTGTTGAAGGAAGGCTTCGTCCGTCCTTCGAAGATGGAGTTGTACGTCGCGAACGCCGACGGCACGAACGCGCGGCAGATCACGACGAACGGCGCGGCGAATTTCGCCCCGTACTTCACGCCGGACGGCAAGCGCATCATCTATTCGAGCAACGTGCTCGACCCGCGCGGGCGCGAGTTCGACATCTTCCTGCTCGCCAAAGACGGCACCGGCGAGCCGGAGCGCGTCACCACCGCTCCCGCGTTCGATGGCTTCCCGATGTTCAGCCCGGACGGCCAGTGGCTCGTGTTCGCATCGAACCGCGCCAATCCCGAGGGGCGGGAGACGAATCTCTACATCGCAAAGTGGGTGGACTGATCATGCAACAACAAGCGAAGCGAGGCGACACCGTTCACGTTCATTACAAAGGCACGCTCGACGACGGCTCGGTGTTCGACTCGTCCGAGGGGTCGGATCCGATTTCGTTCACGCTCGGCGGCGGCGACGTGATTCCCGGCTTCGAGAACGCGATCGAAGGCATGTCGGTCGGTGAGAAAAAGACCTCGCGCATGGAGCCGGGTGACGCGTATGGAGACCGGCGCGAAGAGCTGGTCTTCACGGTCGGCAAGGATGAGATGCCCGAAGGCGACATCGAAGTCGGCGACATGCTCCAGGTCGGATTCCCGGACGGGAGCAGCTCCGCGGTGCAGGTGGCGGCGGTGGGCGATACGTCCGTGCAACTCGATGCGAACCATCCGCTGGCAGGGAAGGCGTTGACGTTCGAGCTGGAACTGGTGAGGATCGACTGAGGCGCGCGCACTGATGACGAACGACATCGACCAGGCGCGGCACGAATCGATCGCGTCTTCCGGAGCGGGGTTCGCCTTCCTCTTTTCCTTCGGCCTCACCTGGATCGGCGCGGGAGCGATCAGCTTCGCGTTGTCTCCGACGAATACCGCCTGGGCTTACATCGCGCAAGCTGCCGTTGCGGTTCCGCTCGCGCTCGCGTTGCAGCACTGGCTCGGTTTCCCGAAGGCACCGCCCGATCATCCGCTGTGGGGCCTGGCCATTCAGCTGTTGCTCATCCAGGCCGTGGCGTTTCCGGCGTACATCCTCATGCTTTTCCTGGAGCCCAGCTACGTCCCCGTCGTCTTCGCGGCGCTGGTGGGCGCGCATTTTCTCCCGTACCAGTGGCTCTACAAGACGCGCCTTTACGGGGTGCTCGGCTTTCTGGTCGCGGTCGGGCCGTATCTGATCGCCATCGCCGCCGGGAAAGCCTCCAGGCATTACATCGGATTCTTCGTCGGAATCGTGCTGCTGGCGGGTTCCTTCGCGGCGAAGCGACACGCGAGGGCGATGGCCGTCTGAGCGTCCTTGCCTGCCGCGATGGGCACGGCGCCTCCATGCGTTTACAATCGCGCTTCTACTCATGCGCGACTTCGTCCTCGTCCATGTCAACGGCGTCCCGCACCGCATCGGCGGCGCGCGCGCCTTCCAGACGCTCTCGCGCTTCCTGCGCGAGGATCAGCGCGCGACCGGCACGAAGATCGTCTGCGAAGAAGGTGACTGCGGCGCGTGTACGGTGCTCATCGGCCGCCGCGAAAACGATGGCCTTCAGTACAAAGCCGTCAACTCCTGCATCCAGTTCGTCTTCCAGATGGACTGCGCGCACGTCGTCACCGTCGAAGGCCTGACGCCGGGCGGCGAGCTCACGCCGGTGCAGGATGCGATGGTGCGCTGCCACGGTGCGCAGTGCGGCTACTGCACGCCCGGCTTCATCATGGCCATGGCCGGCATGTGCGAGGAGAACGCGACCGACGCCCGCCGCGCGCTGACCGGCAATCTCTGCCGCTGCACGGGATACGAATCGATCATCAACGCGGCGCGTGAGGCCGTCGATCAGCCGAAGATCGAAGAGCTCTACGCGAGCGCGCCGATTCTCGAAGCGATCCAGAAAGTGGAACGCGAGCCGGTCGCGATCGACAACTTCGCCAAGCCCACCACGCTCGCCGATGCCATCGCGTTCAAGCGCGATCATCCCGATACCGTGATCGTGCAGGGCGCGACCGACTTCGGCGTCTGGCGCACGAAGCGCAACTTCACGCCCGCGGCGGTGCTCTCGCTGGACGGCATCGACGATCTCGCCGACATCACCGTCGAGGGCGACACCTTGGTGGCCGGCGGCCGCGTTTCACTGGGGCGCTTCGAATTGGCGGTTCGCAAGCTCGTGCCGTCGATGGTCGAGATCATGGATCGCTTCGGCTCGCCGCAGATCAAGAACGCCGGCACGCTGGCGGGGAACATCGCCAACGCCTCGCCGATCGCCGACACGCTGCCGTTCCTCTTCGTGACGCATGCGTCGCTCGAGCTCACCGGTGCGGACGGCGCGCGCATGGTGCCGATCCGCGAGTTCTACAAGGGCTACAAGAAACTCGACCTGCGTCCCGACGAGATCATCACCCGCATCCACATCCCGCTCCCGCGCGATGGCGAAACGCTGCGGCTCTACAAGATCTCCAAACGCAGCCATCTCGACATCTCCACGTTCACCGCCGCGATGCTCATGAAACGCACGGACGGCCGAGTCGACTCGATGCGCATCGCCTATGGCGGCGTCGGTCCCGTTGTCCTGCGCCTCGCGAAGACGGAGGAGTTCCTGGCCGGACAGCCGTTCAGGCTCGATACATTCACCGCCGCGGGCGAGATCGCACGCGAGGAGATCGCGCCGATCTCCGACGTCCGCGGCTCGCGCGAGTTCCGCCTGCAGCTGGCGGAGAACATCCTGACCAGGTTCTATTACGAATCATGCGCGCCGCGAGGTGCATCATCTACGTAGGAAGAGATGTTCCGCACGACTCCGCCCGCGGTCACGTGACCGGCGAGTCGGTGTACATCGACGACATCCCGCCGATGCCCGGCGAGCTGCTGGTCGATTTCGTCTGGAGCCCGTACGCACACGCGCGCATTCGCGGAATCGACTTCGCCGACGCCGCGAAGCTGGCCGGCGTGGTCGCGCTGTACACGCATCACGATCTCGTCCACAACCAGCTCGGTCCGATCATTCACGACGAGCCGCTGCTGGTCGAAGAGGTCTGCACGTTCCGCGGACAGCCGATCGTGGTGATCGCCGCGGAATCGCGCGACGCGATCCTGGCCGCGAAACGCGCCATCAAAATCGAATTCGAAGAGCTGCCGCCGATCCTCAGCATCGACGACGCCATCGCCGCGCAGAGCTTCATCGGCGAGACGCGTTACATCCGCCGCGGCGATGCGGCTGCCGCGATGACCACGGCCGAGCACGTCCTCGAGGGCGTGTTCCGCAGCGGCGGACAGGATCATTTCTATCTCGAGTCGCAGGCGGCGCTGGTCTATCCCGGCGAGCACGGTTCCGTGACGGTGCATTCGTCGACGCAGCATCCCACCGAGGTGCAGGAAACGATCGCGCACCTCCTCGGCATCGACATGAGTCAGGTGGTCGTGAACACCAAACGCATGGGCGGCGCGTTCGGCGGAAAAGAAGCGCAGGCCACGCATCCCGCGGCGATGGCGGCGTTGGTGGCGCGCACGACCAAACGGTCCGCGCGCATCGTCTACGACAAAGACACCGACATGCACGTGACCGGGAAACGCCACCCGTTCCAGAACCGCTACCGCGCCGGCTTCACGCGCAGCGGCGAGATCACGGCATTCGAGGTCGACTTTTACTCCGACGGCGGTGCCTATGCCGATCTGTCGCCGGCCGTGATGGCGCGCGCGATGACGCACGCCGAGAACGCGTACTACATCCCGAACGTCGAGATCCGCGGCACGGTCTGCCGCACGAACAATCCGCCCAATACCGCGTTCCGCGGCTTCGGCGGTCCGCAGGGCGTCTCCAACATCGAAAACGTGATGGAGGAGATCGCGGCGTTCCTGAAGAAGGACGCCCTCGACGTCCGCCGCGCGAATTGCTACGGCGTCGACTCGCGCAACACCACGCCCTACGAACAGGTCGTGGAGCGCAATACGCTGCCGCGCCTCTTCACGGAACTGGAATCGCGCTGCGATTACCGCGCGCGCATGAGCGCCGTGCGCGCGTTCAATGAAAGCTCGCCGGCGCACCTCAAAGGGCTGTCGATGACGGCCGTGAAGTTCGGGATTTCGTTCAACACCAAGTTCCTCAATCAGGCCAACGCGCTGGTGAACGTCTATCTCGATGGCAGCGTGCAGGTCTCGACCGGTGCGACGGAGATGGGGCAGGGCGTCAACACGAAGATCCGCCAGCTCGTGGCCGACACGCTGCGCGTGCCGCTGGAGCGCGTCGTGGTCATGCAGACGTCGACGGAGAAGAACAACAACACGTCCGCCAGTGCGGCCTCGAGTGCCGCAGATCTCAATGGCAGCGCGGCCGTCGATGCATGCACGCGCATCCGCGCGCGGCTCGACGAAGTGGCGAAGCATTATGGCCAGTCGCTCTCCTGGGAAGCGCTGGTGAAGCTCGCCTATCAGGAGCGCGTCTCGCTCGGCGAGCGCGGGTTCTACGCCACGCCGCGTCTCGATTGGGACTGGACCAGCGGCCGCGGGACGCCGTTCCTCTATTTCACGATGGGCACCGCGTGCGCCGAGGTGCTGATCGACCGGTTCACGGGCGAACTGAAGGTGCTGCGGACCGATGTGCTGATGGACATCGGACGCCCGATCAATCCCGGTGTCGATCGCGGACAGCTCGTCGGCGCGTTCATCCAGGGGATGGGATGGGTGACCACCGAAGATCTCCGCTACGCGCCGGGCGGTGAGCTGCTCTCGCATTCGCCGACGACGTACAAGATCCCGAACATCAACGACCTGCCGCCCGAGTTTCACATGGACTGGATCGAGCACGACAACCCGGTCAACGTCGCCGGAAGCAAAGCGGTCGGCGAGCCGCCGCTGCTGATGGCCATCTCGATCTGGTGCGCCGTCAAACACGCCCTCGGATTCGTCTCCAACGGCGACATCGCCAAACTGCGCCTGCCCGCCACCAACGAGGAGATCCTGATGCGACTGACCGAGTACTCGCGCAAAGGGGCGCACGCCGGGGCATGAAGTCGCAAAGTCGCAAAGTCTCGAAGTCGCAAAGAGGCTGCGCGCCAACTCCTTTGAGACTTTGCGACTTTGAGACTTTGCGACCTCTGATGAAGAACGATGAATTACACCCTGCAAGAGTGGTTGAACCTCGCTTTCCGCTGGACGCACATCTTCGCCGGCATCATGTGGGTGGGCGCGACGTATTACTTCACCTGGCTGGACCGCCGTTTCCACACCACCGACCCCGATCAGGTGTGGATGGTCCACAGCGGCGGCTTCTACGTCGTCAACAAGACCAAGAGCCCGTCGCCGTCACACACGCTGCACTGGTTCAAGTGGGAAGCGGCGTTCACCTGGATGAGCGGCCTTTTGCTGCTGATCCTCGTCTATTACGCCGGCGGCGCGCTGATGGACGGCGATCCAGGCAAGCCTTCGTTCAAGGTCGCGGCGGCGATCGGAATCGGCGTGTTGTTCGCCGGCTGGATCGTGTACGACCTGTTATGGCTCTCGCCCCTGGCGAAGAACGAGCCGGTGGCCGTGGTGATCTCGTTCGCGCTGTTGATGGGCGTGGCGTGGTGGCTGCCACACGTGATGAGCAACCGCGCCGCGGTCATTCACGTCGGCGCGCTGCTCGGCACGCTCATGTCGAACAACGTCTGGAGCCGCATCATCCCTGCGCAGAAGAAGATGGTCGCCGCCGCGCGCGAAGGCCGCGAGCCCGACCCCGTGCTCGCCGAGCGCGCCAAGTTCCGCTCCAAACACAACACCTACCTGGTCATCCCCGTGGTGATGATGATGATCAGCAACCACTACCCGGTCGCCCTCCTCGGAGAGAACAACTGGATCACCCTCGGCGTGCTGACGCTGGTCGGGTGGGCCGTCGCGCACGTGATCCGGAAACAGTGATGGTTCGAAGTCGCAAAGTCTCAAAGTCGCAAAGTCTCAAAGAGGAACGACGCGACGCGCCCCCCTTTGCGACTT
>CAMPKJ010000232.1 GCA_946887105.1 uncultured Acidobacteriota bacterium
TCGCGCCTCGTGCCACCCTGCCGCCCAGGTCCCTCGCTGACGCTCGGGATGACATGGTGCTCGTGCCCGTTGTGGGCGTCACCACGGCGGACCTTCGCGACAACTACATGCAGATGCGCGGCGGCGGCACGCGCCTGCACGGCGCCATCGACATCATGGCGCCGCGCGGGACGCCGGTCATCGCCGCCGTCGACGGCACGATCCGCAAGCTGTTCACGAGCGCAGCCGGCGGGCTGACGATCTATCAGTTCGATCAGGCCGAGGAGCGCGTTTACTACTACGCGCATCTCGACCGTTACGAGCTCACCATCGCCGAGGGGATGTTCGTGGCGCAGGGCACCGTCATCGGCTACGTCGGTACGACCGGCAACGCGCCGCCGGACGCCCCGCACCTGCATTTTGCGATCGAAGTGCTGCCTCCGACGAAGGAATGGTGGAAGGGGACGCCGGTCAATCCGTATCCCGTGCTGGTCAGTCCGGATTCTTAGCGCACCGGTGCCTGCCGTGTGTACGCAAATTGCTCGCTGTCGCTTTCGGCAAAACCATAGAATGGCGCTCCGATATGACCATTGAAACCGTTCCGCAGCTCGATGCTGCCGAGCGAGCCGCCATCCCAATCCTCGATGCCGATCAGGTTTCCCGCGCGTCCGAGGATGCATTGGCGCGCGCGCGGCAGTACCTCTCCCGAATCGAATCGCTTTCTCTCGATGATGCGAATGTCGAGCAGGTGCTCGATGCGTGGGATGACGCCAACGTCATCCTCGAAGACGCATTCGGGCCGATCTCGCTCCTCAACAGCGTTCATCCGGACAAGACCGTGCGCGATGCGTGTGACGTCGCGCTGGTGCAGGAATCGATCTTCCTGACCGAGGTCTTTCAGAACGAAGCCTTCTATCGCCGTGTGGAGCGCGTGCAGCCGCACTCGATCGCGTCGCGCGAATTGCGCAAGCATTTGCTCGAGGCATTCGAGGACAGCGGCGTCTCGCTTCCGGCGGAGAAGCGCGACCGCTTCAAGGAAATCTCCGAGCGCCTCACCGAGCTCGGACAGGAATTCGCCAAGAACATCCGCGAGAACGACACCCACCTCCGCTTCACGCCGGAGGAGTGCCGCGGATTGCCGCAGTCGTGGCTCGACCGGATGCCGCGCGATGAAGAAGGGAACTACGTGGCCGGATTCGATTATCCGGATTACGTGCCGTTCCTCATGAACGCGCACGACGAACAGGCGCGGCGGCGTTATTGGACGGCGAACACGCTTCGCGGCACGGCGCGCAACCTCGACGTGATGGATGAGATCGTCGCGCTGCGCAAAGAGATCGCCGATCTGTACGAAGTGCCGAGCTACGCGTATTACGTGACCAAACGGCGCATGGTCGAAAATCCCGACACCGTGACGCGCTTCCTCGACGACGTGCGCAATGTCGTCACCGAAGCCGAGCTCCGCGATCTCGGCGAGCTGGCGGCGCTGAAAGGCGAAATGCTCGGAACGCCGGTCGAACAGACCAACATCGCGCGCTGGGACGTCGCGTATTACCGCGAGCGCATCCGCGAACGGCGCTACGCCATCGACCAGGAAGAGCTGCGCAAATCCTTTCCGACGCCGCCGACGGTGCGCTGGATGCTCGACATCAGCGAGCGCCTCTATGGACTGCGCTTCGAACAGCGGCAGGTGCCGGTGTGGCACGAGGACGTCCTGTACATCGACGTCACGGACGCGGCGAGCGGCGCCTTCATCGGCGGCATTTATCTCGACCTCTATCCGCGCGACGGCAAGTACAAACACGCCGCGGCGTGGCCGGTGCGTGGCGTGAGCCGCCGCACGGGGCGGAAGCCGATCAGCGTGCTGGTCACGAACTTCAATCGCCAGGGCCTCACGCACGACGAGCTGGAGACGCTGCTGCACGAGTTCGGACACGTATTGCACGGCGTGCTGTCGGACACGCATTACATCGCCCATGCAGGCACGAGCGTACAGCGCGATTTCGTGGAGGCGCCGTCGCAGATGTACGAGGAGTGGGCCAGCCGCATGGAGAGCCTGTCGCTGCTGCGCAATCACTGCGGCGACTGTCCGGCCGTCGACGAGTCGCTGGTCGAGCGCCTGAACAAGGCCAAGAAATACGGCGCGGGCATCGACTACGGACGCCAGCTGCTCTACGCGTCGTTCGACATGGCGCTGTCGAGCGAGAGCCCCGGCCGCGCTCTCGATGTGTGGGCGCAGATGGAAGGCGCGACGCCGATGGGCTACGTCGAAGGGACGCAGTTCCCCGGCACGTTCGAGCACATCGCGTCGGGCTACGCGGCGGGCTACTACGGCTACATGTGGGCGAAGGTGATCGCGCTCGATCTCGTGTCCGCGTTCGGCGCCGATCTCATGAACGGCGAGACGGGACGGCGCTTCCGCGATCTGATCCTGAGCCGCGGCAGCGAAGAGCCGGCGCGCGAGCTGGTGGAGCGGTTCCTCGGAAGACCGGTCGCGAGCGACGCGTTCTTCGAGCACATTCGAGGCGAGTAGTTCGGGGTCGTCACTGTCGGGACGGCTCCCCTCATCCGCCTGCGGCACCTTCTCTCCTCAGCGAGGGGAGAAGGCGACACGGCATCCGATGATCATTCTTCGTTCTCTTCTCGCTGTCGTTCTCTTTCTGTCGCCGATCCTCGCGCTCGCAGACGAGCTCGTGCCGGCCGGCTCGGCGTGGCGCTATCTCGACGACGGAACGGATCAGGGCACGGCCTGGCGCGCGCCGGCGTTCGACGACTCATCGTGGGCGGCCGGCGCCGCGGAGCTCGGCTATGGCGACGGCGACGAGGCGACCACCGTTTCCTACGGACCGGACGCGAACGACAAGTACGTGACCACGTACTTCCGGCACGCGTTCAACGTCGCCAATCCGGCCGCGTTCACCAGTCTGGCGCTCTCCACGCTGACTGATGACGGCGCGGTGGTCTATCTGAACGGCGTCGAGGTCTGGCGCGACAACATGCCCGCCGGCGCGATCGGCTATCGCACCTACGCGCCGGCGGCGCTGGGCACGCCGGAAGAGGCGACGTTCTACGACGCGCCGCTGGCGGCGTCGCTGCTCGTCACCGGACAGAATGTCCTGGCCGTCGAAGTCCACCAGGCCACCGCGATCAGCAGCGACATCAGTTTCGACCTGCGGCTGGAAGGGTTGACGGACTACGCCGTGACGCGCGGCCCGTATCTGCAGATGGGAACGCCGGCGAGCGTGATCGTACGCTGGCGGACGAACGGCGCGACGAACAGCCGCGTGCGCTATGGCACCGCCCCCGAGGACCTCAGTGTGATCGTCGACGACGCCGCGCTGACGACCGAACATCAGATCGCACTGACGGGTCTGACCCCATCGACGACGTACTACTACTCGGTCGGAACGTCGGCGGAGACGCTCGCGGGCGATGCGACGCACACGTTCCTCACCGCACCGCCCGTTGCGACGAGCACACCGACCCGCATCTGGGTCCTCGGCGATTCGGGCGCCGCGAATGCGTTCGCCGCGGCCGTGCGCGATGCCTACCTCGCATGGCCCGGCGCGGCGCAGACGAACCTCTGGCTGATGCTCGGCGACAACGCCTACGACCACGGAACGGATGCGGAGTACCAGGCGGCCGTGTTCGACATGTATCCGGCCATGCTGCGCCGCTCCGTGCTCTGGCCGACGCTCGGCAATCACGACACCGCGCAGTCCTCCACCGCGCCGCCGACGCTGCCGTATTTCGCGATGTTCTCGCTGCCGACGGCGGGGGAGGCGGGCGGCGAGGCGTCGGGGACCGAGAAGTACTACTCGTTCGACTACGGCAACATTCATTTCATCTGTCTCGACTCGATGACCTCCGATCGCTCGACGGCGGGTCCGATGCTGACGTGGCTGGAAAGCGATCTCGCCGCGACGGCGCAGCAATGGATCATCGCCTTCTGGCATCACCCGCCGTACAGCAAGGGCTCGCACAATTCCGATCTGGAGACCGAGCTGGCCGAGATGCGCACGAACGCGTTGCCGATCCTCGAGGAGTACGGCGTCGATCTCGTGCTCAGCGGACATAGCCATTCCTACGAGCGCTCCTACCTGATCGACAGCCACTACGGGACGTCGAGCACGTTCATCAGCTCGATGAAGAAGGACGGCGGCAGCGGGCGGCCGGAAGAGACCGGCGCATACAACAAACCGACCGCCGGTCTGGCGCCGCACGAAGGCGCGGTGTACGCGGTCGCGGGCAGCAGTTCGAGAATCAGCGGCGGAGCGCTCAATCATCCGGCCATGTTCATCTCGCTCAACTACTACGGCTCGATGGTGCTGGACGTGAACGGCGGACGGCTCGACGCGCTCTTCCTGCGCGAGAACGGCATCGTCGAGGACAGCTTCACGATCATCAAAGGCCCGCCCGCGACCCCGCCGGAAGCGCCGAGCACGCTCTCCGCCAGCGCGGTCTCGACGACGGCCATCCATCTGACGTGGACCGACAACTCCGAGTATGAAGATCGCTTCACGCTCGAGCGCTGCACCGGCTCGGCGGCGGCATGCGACGCGACGCCGGCGCTGTACGCGCAGATCGCGCAACCGGACGCGGACGCGACGGCGTACTCCGACTCCGGTCTTACGCCGGGCACGGCGTACAGCTATCGGATCCGCGCGGAGAACACGCACGGAAACTCGGCGTACGCGAACACGGCCACGGCCACGACGGCGCTCGCAACGCCGGGCGGGGTGAGCGCGCAGGCGTTCGGCGGCAGCACGATCCGCATCACCTGGAATCCTGTCGCGGGCGCGAGCAGCTACGAGATCCTGCGCGCGTCCGCGGGATCGGGTCTGGCGCCGATCGACACCAACGCGACGGCGACGTTCGACGACACCACGGTCACGCCAGGTGCCGCGTATCGCTACGCGGTGCGTGCGCTGACCGTGGACGCCACATCGCCCGACTCCGCGAGCGATCTCGCCACCGCGGTCGTGTTCACGGACGGCACGCTGTCCGCGGGAACGATCGTGAAGGGCGTGCATCGTACGGAACGGCGCAACGCCGTGAATGCCGTTCGCGCTTTGGCGGGTCTCGCGCCGTATGGTTTCGACGGCTCGTCGCTCGTCCGCGCGACGCACGTCACCGAGCTCCGCACGGCTCTCGACGAAGCGATGACGGTCCTCGGATACGCGACCGGCGGTTACACCGGCACGCCGGCTGCCGGGACTCCGATCGAGGCCGCGCATTTCCGAGAGATCGCCGGCCGCGTTCAATAGCCATGCGCCGCTTCCTGCTCGCCGTTCTGCTCGCGTGTCCGCTGTACGCGCACGACGCACTGGACGAACAGATCGAGGCGGTGACGCGCGCCATCGCGAACGAGCCGCGTAATCCGATGCTCTACCTGAGACGCGGCGAGCTGCACCGGCTGCATCGCAACTGGAAGCAGGCCGAAGGCGATTACGAACGCGCCCGCACGCTCGATCGCGAGCTGTACGCCGTCGACCTCGCGCACGGACGCATGCTGCTCGACTCCGGCCGCGTGCGCGAAGCGATCGCCGTGTTGCAGCGATACGTGCAGATCGCGCCGCAGGATGGCGGCGGGCATCTCGCGCTTGCGCGTGCGTCGATGCGCGCCGGCCGCACATCCGCGGCGATCGCGTCCTTCGAGCGCGCGCTGTCGCCGCGGCCCGATCCGGAAGTCGCGCTCGAGTACGTCGATGCGCTGCTGGCCGGCAAACGCCGCGATGACGCGTTGCGTTATCTCGACAGCCTCGAGCCGCTGGTCACGTACCGGCTCGCGGCCATCGATCTCGAGCTGCGGGCAGGCAATCCCGCCTCCGCCTTGCGCCGCGTCGAAGCCGCCGAAGCCGCGGCCACGCGCAAGGAAGAATGGATGGAGCGGCGCGGCGATATCCTCATGAAGATGGGGCGCAAAGCGGAGGCGATGGCCGCGTATCGAGCCGCGCTGGACGCACTCGCGACCTTGCCGCCGGAGCGCCGGCGCACGCGCGCGAGGATGGCCATGGAGCGGCGGCTGCTTTCCATTCTTCGGCCTTGACGCCTCTACGGAGGACCTCGATAGTGGGAACGTCCATTCCCCACGTCGCCATTCGTCAAGACAGTTCGAGGAGGTCTCTGTGTCTCAGCTGGTGCTTCGTGCGTCGAGTGCGGTCCTCGTCTTCATCCTTCTGATCGGCTGTCCCGCCGAAAAACCCGCCGAGCCAAAGCCGGACGTCGCGGGCACGGCGCCGTATCTCATCATCTCTCCGACGCCACCGAAAGACCTGCCATCGCGATCGGCCTCGCTCGAAGACGTCGCGAAGTTTGCGTGGCAGGAGTTCCTGGCGCTCAACTGGAAAGCGTCCATCGATTCCACCAACCCGCCCAGCGCCTCGAATCCGAGAGGCAAACCCGATCCGAACTGGAACTACAGCATGCCGGCGCCGCAGTCGCCGAATCCGCTGACCTGGCAAACATACGCACAGACCACCGAGCTCCGTCCCAACGGGCCGCTGGTCACCCCATGGGACAACCTCGGCATCCCGGTCTACAGCTACTACAACCCGCCCGTGCAGGGAAACGGCGTCAACAATCTCTGGAACAACCTCGACGAAGACAACGAGATCGGCTCGTGCGATATCTACGGGAACTACAACGCGCAGCCTTCTCCGAAGCAACTGGTGCTCTTCCAGGTGCGCGTCAACAAGGATGAGTACGAGTACCTGCGCACCAGCTACGGCCCGGACCAGAATTGCGGCCCTGCCGGAACGGGGATGACGTATCCGAACTGCACCTCATCGACGGGCGGGTTGCTCGCACAGGCGCAGGCGGCGGTGATCAAGAACATCACCCAGCCCGGCTATCTCTACTATCCGGGACAGACCACCACGTGCGATTGCCCGCCCGGACAGGCGATCTGCCTGCCGTGCGGCAACACCGCCACCGGCGCCGAGGGGGCCATCGAAGTGAAGAGCGCGTGGCGCCGGCTGCTCCCCACGGAGGACGCCAGCCGCTTCTTCACCGCGACCTCCGTCTATTACGACCTCAATGAAGCCGGCCAGCTGGCGTACTACAACGACACGTTCGCGCTGGTGGCCATGCACATCATCCACAAGACCACGAACTTCCCCGACTTCATCTTCGCGACGTTCGAACAGGTGGACGTCGAGAAGTCGGACGCCGAATACATCCCGCTGTCTCCGCCGTTCCCGCCTGTCAGCAATCCGCCCGCGGCCGGAACGGAGATTCCGCCTGCAGTGCCCATCGTCCGGCAGACCGGCCAGACCAACCGCCAGGAAATGCATCCCGTTCCGGCGATCCTCGATCAGGTCACGGAGAACGTGCGCAAGCAGCTCGTGGCCTTGAACCCGAGCACCGTCTGGCAGTACTACCGTCTGACGGGCGTGCAGGGTGCGTCCATCGATTGTCCGGTCGACCTCCAGGGCGCCGCGGCCACGACCGTCAACTGCATCCAGAAACAGAATTCCACCACGTGCACGCAGCTCAATCCGAATTACTACATGGCCAACTTCATGGTGGAGTCGGATCCGTTCCTCAACAACTTCAGCGGTCCCGGCTTCGGGAACAAAGGCAACGCGATTTTCCCGGGTGATTGCCAGAACACCGTCTATCAGGCGCAGATCTTCAACAATGGCGGCTGCAAAGGTTGCCACGGCGTCGCGCAGACGGCGTTCGGCACCGACTTCAGCTTCCTGCTCGACTTCGGCAACAACAAGCCGTCCATCGTTCCGGCCACGGTGCACTACTACCCGCCGGCGAACGCGGCCGATCTGGCGTCGTTGAAGAAGTACATGCATGGGATGAAGAACTGACCGTGGGAGTCTTAGAGTCTTAGAGTAGTAGAGTCTTAGAGGAGAGGCAGAGGCACGAGAACCTCTAAGACTCTAAGACTCTAAGACTCGGGAAAACCGCAGTTAAAACGAAGCAC
>CAMPKJ010000233.1 GCA_946887105.1 uncultured Acidobacteriota bacterium
GCCGGGCCGCGCGCCGAGCTGCAGCCAGGCCGCCGACGCCGCGGCGACGAGACGCGTGCCGGTCTCCGCCTCGCGTGCTTCGATCAGCGCGAGACCGATACCCTCGATCACGTGCGTCAATCCCCACCGGTCGCCCAGCTGCGCGTGAATCTCCAACGCCTCGCGAAACGCGGCGATGGCCTCCTCGCGTTTTCCTTCCGCGAGCGCGACGTGGCCGAGCGCGGTGAGCGGATGGGCGGTGGCGGGCTTGTTGCCGAGGCGCACGCCGATCTGATGCGCTTCCACGAATGCGGCGCGCGCGGACTCGAAATCGTCGCGCAGTTGTGCGGCCAGACCGGTCCAGTACAGATTGAGAGCGAGCGCGACGTCGCTCGCGTGACGGCGGCCTTCGAGAAACGAGCGGATGGCGGCGCCGTGATCGCCGTCCGCGAATGCCTGTCCGGTGCCGAGGAGCGTGAGCGCGTTCGCGAGCGCGCGATCGTCGCCTGCGCCGTGCAGCCCGTCCACCGCGTCTTCCACCAGCGGACGCAGCGCCGCGAAATCGCCTTGCCAGACGGCGGCATTCGCGGCGGCGACTCTGGCCTTTGCGAGCACCACCGGATCGACGTCACCCGCGCGGGCGAGCGCCGTCGTGATGCGCCGCCGCGCCTCGTGAAAATGCGCGCGCGCGAACCAGTACCAATGCAGCGCGTAGACGACGCGCAGCTCGATGTCTCCCATCCCGTCGATGCCAGGTCCGCGATCGAAGATCGCGCGGATGTTGCAGATCTCCTGATCGAGGATCTCCAGCGCGGACGGATCGACCGCGCCTGCGAATACGTGCGGCTCGAGCGCCTCCGCGAGTTTCAGGAAATAGTGCGCGTGCCGTCCGGCGATGCTGTCGCGCTCTCCCGCGGCGTCGAGCTTCTCCGCCGCGAACTGACGCACCGTGTCGAGCAATCGATAGCGCGACTCCTCGGCGAGCACGAGCGACTTGTCCACCAGCGCCGAGAGATGCGTGAGCACGTCGATGTCCCCGCACACCGCTTCCGCGGCATCGAGCGAAAAGCTCGCGCCGAACACGGCCAGCCGCCGCAGCAGGACCTGCTCCTCGGGCGAGAGCAGGCGATAGCTCCAGTCGATGGTCTCGCGGATGGTGCGATGGCGCGGCAGCGTGCGCGATCCGGAGGAGAGCAGCCGGAAGGCGTCGTCGAGGCGTGAGGCGATCTCGGCGACGGAGAGCACTTTCACGCGCGCCGCGGCGAGCTCGATCGCCAGCGGAATGCCGTCCAATCGTTCGCAGATGTGCGCGATCACCGCTTCGTCGGGCACGAACGACGGCAGCATCGAGCGCGCACGTTCGGTGAAGAGCTGCACCGCGTCTTCGATCGACAGCGGCGGCACCAGCCAGGTCTGTTCGCCGCGCACCCCGAGCGCCTCACGCGTCGTGGCGACGATGGACGTATTCGGACAACTGCGCAGGATCACTTCCGCGACCACAGCACTCGCGTGCACGAGGTGCTCGCAGTTGTCGAGCACGAACAGCACGTTCCGGTCGCGCACCGCATCCACCACCACCCGCAGCACATCCTCGGCCGCCAGCTCGCGGACGTCCATCGCATCGATGATCTGCTGGCCGATGAGATCGGGATCGGAGAGCGGCGCGAGATCGACCCAGAACACGTCCTCGTACTCATCGCGGACGCGATGGGCGAGCTCGAGGGCCAGCCGGGTCTTGCCGCTGCCGCCCGCGCCGGTGATGGTCAGCAGGCGCGTGTTCTCGAGGAGCCGCGTCGTCTCCTCGAGCTCGCGGGCGCGGCCGAGGAGCGGCGTGAGGGCGAAGGGAAGTTTCATTCGGCTTTTTTGTCGAGCTCCTCGATCACTGCATCAGCAGCCGTGCGGTCCTTGCGCAGTTTCGCCGAAACCGCCTCGGCCTGCCGCATCACCCGCAGAACATTGAGTCCGGCCAGCTTCTTCAGCCGCTCCTCAGAATGACCGCGGCGGAGCAGCTCGGTGAAGAGCTTCGGATAATCGGCGACGCTGTTCAGGTTCTCCGGCGTGCTGCCGATGCCGTCGAAGTCGCCGCCGATGCCGGCGTGTTCTTCGCCCGCAACCTTGATGATGTGCTCGACGTGATCCGCCACTTCGCCGAGCGTGGCCGCCGGGCGCGGATTCGCGGCATCCCACTCCGCGAGCTTGGCCTTCACATTCTGCGGCTCACCGTCGAAGAGCGATTTCAGCCGCGCCTCCTCCGCCTGCCGCAGCGATTGGTGCACGCGCAGTTTTTCGGAGACGAAGCCAGGGACGAACGTGACCATCACCACGCCGCCGTTCTGCTTCACGCGCTGCAGCACGTCGTCGGGGACGTTGCGCGGATGGCCGGTCACGGCGCGCGCGGAGGAGTGCGAGAAGATCACCGGCGCGGCGCTGACGTCGAGCGCGTCGTGCATGGTCTTCGGCGCGACGTGCGAGAGGTCGACGAGCATGCCCAGGCGATTCATCTCGCGGACCACTTCCTTGCCGAACGGCGTCAGGCCGTTGTGTTTCGGATCGTCGGTCGCGGAGTCCGCCCAGTCGTTGTTGAGGGAGTGGGTGAGGGTCATGTAGCGCGCGCCGGCGTCGTACATCTGCCGCAGCGCGCCGAGGGAGTTGTTGATGGAGTGGCCACCCTCCATGCCGATCAGGGAGGCGATCCTGCCGGACTTGTGAATGCGCGCGACGTCGTCGGCGGTGAGCGCGAGCGCGAACGTGTCGGGATAGGCCGCGTTGAGGCGATGCACGACGTCGATCTGCTCGAGCGTGGCCTGCAACGCATCCGCGCCTTGCAGCGACGCGGGGACGTAGACGGACCAGAACTGCCCGCCCACGCGGCCTTCGCGCAAACGAGGGATGTCCGTGTGCAGCGGCTTTTCGATCTTCGACTGGTCCTGGCGGATGTCGATCTTCGCAAGCTGATTCTTCGCGCGCTCGCGATATTGCCAGGGGAGGTCGTTGTGTCCGTCGATGAGGGGGACCTCTTTGAGGATGCGGTCGACGCGCGCATCCTGCGCGTTTGCGGCGATGGTCAGGAGGAGGGTCAGGGCGAGCGTAATGCGCATGGCGGGCGATTGTAACGTTTCGTGTGCTACCTTCCGCGCCCGTGACTCTTGCCTTCAAGCGCGATGAATCGCATCCGATGGTGGACGCGCTGCTGCGCACGCGCGTGCCGCGGTGGCGGGAGCTGAATCGCGCCATCGACGAGCGCGACGACATGCTCGATTTCGCGATGAAGCTGTTTCATCACGATCGCGATGCCGCGGTCACGAACTACTTCCAGAGCGCGCTCGATCAGTTCGCGTTGGTGCGGCACATCGCGTCGTGGCGAGAGCGCCGTCCGCGGCGGATGCTCGATTTCGCGAGCGGCTACGGCCGCCTCACGCGTCTGCTCGCCCACGAGCACCTCGCGGATGAGATCACGGTGTCGGACATCCTCGAGGGAGGGATGGCGTTTCAGGCCGAACAGTTCGGCGTGCGGACGATTCTCTCGAAAACGGATCCCGCGCAGTTCGTCGCGCCGGACCGGTACGATCTGATCTTCGTCGCGTCGCTTTTCACGCACCTGCCGCCGGCGACGTTCACCAGCTGGTTGCGCCGCCTCGCCGGTCTGCTCGAGCCTGAGGGGCTGCTGATCTTCAGCGTGCACGACCAGAGCCTCGCGCCCGACAAGCAGGTCGACGGCATCGCATTCGAGTCGCACAGCGAGAGCCGCGTGCTCGACGTCGAGGAGTACGGCTCGACCTGGGTGACCGAGGAGTACGTACGGGGTCAGGTCTCGCAGATTGGTGAGGGCTGGGCGTGCGTGCGACTCCCGCGCGCACTGTCCGACTGGCAGGACGTCTACGTGATCTCGCCGGCTGCGATTGCGAATCCGCGTCCGCGGCGCGTCCCGAAAGGGTTCCTCGAACAGCCCCACATGCTGCCGGATGGGATTCGCATCTGGGGCTGGGCGACGACCATCGATGCGCCGCCCGAGCGCGTCGAGATCCGCATCGAAGACGATGTGGTTGCCTCGACGCGCGCGTTCGCGCCGCGTGCGGACGTCGGGGAATGGTTCGGCGTCGCCAGCGCGGCGCAATCGGAGTGGGAGTGCCTCGTACCGTTCGCGGCCGTGCGCTCGTTCCGCTATCAGGTCGCGACCATCTCCGCCTTTTCCGCGGACGGCGACGAGCGCATTCTCTTCCTCGGCACGCTGGATTCGCTCCTCGGCACCGTCGCCCGGGAGCGCGCGCAGGCACTGGCCCGGCAGGTCGCGGAACGGCAGCAGGAGATTGGCGAGCTCACCCACCGCCTCGCCGTCGCCGAGCACCAGCGCCACACGCTCGCGCAGCAGATCGCCGCGATGAGGCAAAGCCGCTTCTGGCGCGCGAGGGAGCGGTGGTTCGCGGTGAAGCGGGCGGTGGGACTCACGGACGAGGAATAGGCCTTCGGGCCCCCCGGAAACATCCTGGCGCGTCCAAACGTATAACGTCCCCAGCATGAAACGTAGAACGAAGACCATCATTGCAGTCGTCGCCGTCCTGCTCATCGGCGGCATCACCACGGCGTCCATCCGCTCGAAGAGCAAGGAAGGGACGCCGGTCACGTTTGCCAAGGTCGAGCGGCAGGACCTGGTCAGCAAGGTCTCGGCGAACGGCCAGATCGATGCGCAGCGCAAGGTCGATCTCTCCGCGAACGTCATGGGGCAGATCGTCAATCTGGCCGTGCGCGAAGGCGACGTCGTCAAGAAGGGCGACTTCCTCCTGCAGATCGACCAGAAGCAGCTCGCGGCGTCCGCTCAGGGCGCCGAGGCGTCCATGCGCGCGCTCTTCTCCGACCGCGACGCCGCGCGTGCGAGCCTGACTGAAGCGGAGCTGACCTACCAGCGCGCGCGCAACAACTTCGAGCAGAAGATCATCCCGGCGGCGGAGCTCGACCGCGCACGCACGACGCTCGATTCGGCGCGTGCGAACGTCAGCGCGATCGAACAGCGCATCCAGCAGGCGCGCTCCAACGTCGCCGCGGCGCGCGACACTCTTTCGAAGACCACCATGACCGCGCCGATGGCGGGCATCATCACCGCGCTTCCCGTCGAAGAGGGCGAGGTGGCGGTCATCGGCACGATGAACAACCCCGGCACGAAGCTCCTCACCATCGCCGACATGAGCGTGGTCGAGGCGGTGATGGAAGTCGATGAGACCGACGTCCCGACCGTGAAGGTCGGCCAGCGCGCCACGGTCACCATCGACGCGTATCCGAACAAGACCTTCGAGGGCGTGGTCACCGAAGTCGGCTCCAGCCCGATGACGCCGCAGGCGGGGCAGGGCACCGAGGCGGTGAACTTCGAGGTCAAGATCCAGCTCACCAATCCTCCCGCGGGCGTGCGGCCGGGATTCTCGGCCTCGGCGGACATCATCACCGGCATGCGCGACCAGGCCATCGCCATCCCGCTGCAGGCGCTGGTCGTGCGCGAGAAGCCGGCGGCGCCCGGAGCAAAGGCGGCCGCAAAGACCACCGCGAAGGCGATCGAAGAAGAAGGCGTCTACGTGCACAAGGACGGCAAGGTCGCGTTCGTCCCGGTCGCCACGGGTCTCGCGGGCGACAGCAACATCGAGATCGTCAAGGGTCTGACCGAAGGACAGGAGATCGTCACCGGCCCGTTCCGCGCGCTCCGCGACATCAAGGATGGCTCGAAAGTGCGCGAGCAGAAGGAAGAGAAGAAGGACGAGGAGAAGTCGTAGTTGGAGACTCTCCGCATCGCTGCAACCGCGCTGCGCGCTCACAAGATGCGCAGCTTTCTGACGCTCCTCGGCGTGATCATCGGCGTCATGACGGTGGTCACCGTCGTCTCGATCATCTCCGGGCTGAACAACTACATTTCCGAGAAGGTCTTTCAGCTCAACCCGGACGTCTACGCGGTGACGCAGTTCGGCATCATCACCAGCCGCGAGCAGTTCCTGGAGGCGATCAAGCGCAAGCCGATCGACTGGGACGATTTCGAGGCGGTGAAGGAGCGCTGCGCGCGCTGCGCGATGACCGGCGCCTCCCTCGGCACGGCCGGCGCCGTGAAACGCGGCGCGCAGAAGCTCACCGGAGTGCGCACGGCCGGCGTCACGTCGAACATGGCCGAGCTGCAGAACCTCGATCTCGAGGCGGGTCGCTTCTTCACGCCCACCGAGGAGCAACGCTCCTCGCCCGTGGTGATCATCGGCTCGGACGTTCGTGAAGAGTTGTTCGGCCAGCTCGATCCGATCGGCCGCACGATGCGCGTGGCCGATCAGCCGATGCGCGTGATCGGCCTGCTGCGCAAGCAGGGCTCGGTCCTCGGACAGAATCAGGACAAGGTGCTGTACATGCCGATCTCGGCCTGGCGGAAACGCTTCGGCACGCGGCAGAGCATCGACATCTTCGTGAAGGCCAGCGGCGGCGTTGCCGGCGTGGAGGCCTCGATGGACGAGGTGCGCGTGGTGATCCGCTCGCGGCGGCGCACGGCGTTCCGCGCGGATGACCCGTTTGCGACCGTGACCGCCGAGGCGCTGCAGATGTTGTGGAAAAGCATCTCGGCGGGACTGTTCTCGCTGATGATCCTGATTTCCGGGATCTCCCTGATTGTCGGCGGCATCGTGATCATGAACATCATGCTGGTGTCGGTCGTGGAGCGCACGCGCGAGATCGGCGTGCGGCGGGCCATCGGCGCCACGCGACAGAACATCCGCCGCCAGTTCCTCACCGAGGCGGTGCTGCTCTCGCTGGGCGGCGGCATTCTCGGCGTGCTGCTGGGCATGCTCATCGCCAAGACCATCTCCACCATGACGCCGATGCCGACGCTGGTACGGCCTGGACTGATCGTGGCCGGACTGCTCGTTTCCGTCGTCACCGGCGTCCTCGCGGGCGTGGTGCCGGCGTGGCGCGCGTCGAAGTTGCCGCCCGTCGAGGCGCTGAGGTTCGAATGAAACCGATCGAAGTGCTCTTCGCCACGCGTGAGAACGTCCGCTTTGCGCGCATCGCGCTGGCCGCGCACAAGCTGCGCTCCAGCCTGACGGTGCTCGGCATCGTGATCGGCGTGACCACGGTCATCGCCATGGTCTCGATCATCGAAGGCTTCAACAACAACATCATCAAGAATTTCCAGGCCTTCGGCGCGACGCTGGTGCAGTTCCAGAAACACGATCCGCGTTTCGGGCCGGGCTCGAATGACGAGTCGCAGCGGCAGCGCAAGAACCTGACCTACGAAGACGCCATCGCGCTCAAGCGACTCTGCCCTTCGATGCTGGCGGTCTCGCCGGAGCGGTACACGTACGAGCAGGACGGTCCTTCGCTCGATGTCGTGTACGAAGGAAAGGAAGCGACGCCCGATCTGCTCGCCGGAGTGACCGAGGACTATACGGTCGCGAACAATCACCAGATCGGCGAGGGACGCTTCATCAATGAAGGCGACGTACGGCGTTCCGCGGCCGTGATCGTCATCGGCGACAGCGTTGCCGACTCGCTCTTCCCGTACTCCGATCCGATCGGCAAGGTGGTGTCGCTGGCCGGGCGCAAGTACTCGGTGATCGGGGTGATGGAGAAGCAGGGCGCGACGATGTTCGAGTCGACCGACTCGCACATCTTCATTCCGCTGACCACGTTCGACAGCCATTTCCCGCACGTGAAGCGCGACCGCGGCGTGAACATCGCCACGGTGCCGAAACGCGCGGAGTGGGTGGACCGCATCATCGAAGAGGGGACGGCGGTGCTGCGCGCGCGGCGCAAGGTGCCGTTCAACAAGCCGAACGATTTCGGGATCATGACGCCCGACAAGCTGATCGGAAACTTCAAGGCCATCACCGGGGGAATCACGCTGGCGATGATCTTCATCTCTTCGATCGCGTTGCTCGTCGGCGGCGTCGGCGTGATGAACATCATGCTGGTGTCGGTGACGG
>CAMPKJ010000234.1 GCA_946887105.1 uncultured Acidobacteriota bacterium
GGGCTGTTTCTGTTCGCTATAAGGATTGGAGTGGGTTGCCGTAAGCCAACTGTTTTTATTGTTCGAGAAATTCGCATTATTAAGAAAGCGGTGGCTGCGGCCACCGCACTCCATGCGTTTCTCGCCACGACTACTTCACGCGGTCGCGGACGAGCATTGCCAGCTCGCGCAGCGGCTTCGCCGCCGCGCCGAGCGGCTCGATCGCGCTCAGCGACGTGTCCACCAGTTCCTCGCTCAATTTGCGCGCGCCTTCCACGCCGGCGAGTTTCACGAACGTCAGGCGTTGCTCGTCCTTGCCGACGTCCTTGCCAAGGACCGAGGGCGACGAGGTGACGTCGAGCACGTCGTCGGTGATCTGGAACGCCAGGCCGAGGTTCTTGGCGAAGACTTCGATGCGCTGCAGCGGTGCGGTGTGAATGTTCGCGAGCATCCCGCCGACGGCGGCGGCCGCGACGAAGAGCGCGCCGGTCTTGCGCGAGTGGATGAACTCCAGCGTGTCGAAATCGAGCTTCGATCCTTCGCTGTGCAGGTCCACCGCCTCGCCGGCAATGGTGCCATTCCAGCCCACCGCATCGACCACGCGCTGCATCACCTGCTGCATCGGCCAGCGTCGCGGCGAGAGGCCGGCATGCGCATGCGCGAGCACGCCGTACGCGTGATTCAACAGTGCCACCGCGGTGAGGATGGCCAGGTCCTCGCCGAACTCGCGATGCAAGGCCGGCAGCCCGCGTCGCAGCAGCGCGTCGTCCATCGACGGCAGGTCATCGAGGATCAACGACGAGGCGTGAATCATCTCGATGGCCGCCGCGGCGGATGCGAGTTTCTCGGGGCGGCAACCGATGGTCTCCCCTGCCGCCATCAGCAGAATCCCGCGCACGCGTTTTCCGGGTGACGCAAGCGCGCGGCGGACCGGCGCCTCGAGGGCGGATGGCGCGCCGGCGCTCGCCGCGATGTCGCCCAGCGCGCGGTCGATCAGCATGCGGCGGGCCTGGAAGGAGTCACTCATGAGTCCGGCGGGCGACGTCATGTTAGCATCCGGGCGCGGAAGCATCAGGGAACTCTATGAAGAAGCGGCACTTCGGCCGAACCCAGCAGATCTGGTTCCTCGTCTTCGCCTGTCTGGTTCTCTTCGGCCTTTTCGTCTGGCTCATTCCGGACATGACCCTGCGCATGTGGTGGCGGGTCATGGTCGCGGCGCTGGTCGCCTGCGTCGGCAGCATCATCGTGTTCCAGATGTGGGTGAGCCGCGCGCTGGCCCGCCGCGAAGGCGTGATCAAACTGATCGACCGGATCACGGGCGGCGATCTCGCGATCAGCGCGCGCGACATCGTCCGCGAAACGCAATCGACGCGCACCGCCGCGGCGATGCGAGGCCTGGTGGCGAATCTCGAGCGCACCATCCGCCGCTTCGGACAGCTGGCCTCCGACGTCGCGCGCGCCAGCGATCAGATCAGCGGACGCTCGCGCATCCTGGCCCGCAGCGCCACCGATCAGCTCTCGTCGACCGAGACCACGTCCTCTTCGGTCACGCAGATCGACCAGACCATCAACAACGTCCGCCGCAGCATGGAAGAGCTCTCCGCGAATGCGGAGGAGACCTCCACGTCGGTGCTGGAGATGTCGGCGTCGATCGAGGAAGTGAGCCGCATCGCCGACACGCTCTCGGAGTTCGTCGAGCAGACCTCCTCCGCGATCGAAGAGATGATCGCCTCGATCAACGAAGTGGCCACGAACACGGAGAGCTTCTCCTCGTTCGCGACGCAGACCGCGTCGTCGATGGTGGAGATGAATGCGACCACCGAGGAGATCCGCAACTCGGCGCAGAGATCGTCGGAACTGGCGCGCTATGTCACCGACGCCGCGAACGAAGGACGCTCCGCGGTCGGCGGGACGGTCGACGGCATGCGCAAGATCCAGATGTCGGTCGACGAAGCGAAAGGCGCGCTGGCGGAGCTCGCGGAGCGGTCGCAGGAGATCGGCGACATCGTGCGCGTGATCGACGACATCGCCGGCCAGACCAATCTGCTCGCGCTGAACGCGGCGATCATCGCCGCGCAGGCAGGCGAGCGCGGACGCGGTTTCGCGGTCGTGGCCGACGAGATCCGCGACCTCTCCGAGCGCACCTCGGTATCGACGGAAGAGATCCGCACGCTGATCCAGAACGTCCAGAAAGGCGTCGGACGCGCGGCCGAACAGATGACGCTCAGCGCCGATCGCGTCGCGGACGGCGTCGGCCTGACCGCGCGCGCGTCGCAGGTGCTCGACAAGATCCTCGAGCTCACCGATCGTTCCACCAGCTCGATCTCCGAGATCGCGCGCGCGACCGAAGAACAGGCGCGCGGCAGCGCCGCGGCCACGGCGGCCATCGAGGAAGTCACGAAGATGGTGCAGCAGACCGCGACCGCCAGCGCGCAGCAGTCGCAGACCTCGCGCAAGATCGGCCAGCAGGCCTCCATGGTGCGCGACTACACCAAGCACCTCAAGCGCGCCATGGGCGAGCAGGAAACGGGCAGCCGCGCCATCAGCCGGGCCATGGAAAACATCATGGGGCTGGTGCAGTCGGTGCTCGAGTCGACCTCGGTGCTGGCGGCGGAGAGCGCGGCCATCGTCAAGTCGATGGACGTGATCAAGCAGGGCTCGCGCGAGTCGAGCTTCGGCGTGGCCGACCTCAATCAGATGTCGAACACGCTCAGCCACGAGTCGACGCTGCTCAAGCAGGAGCTCGGACGCTTCACGCTGCCGACGCCGAACCGCGGCGGCAAGGTCACCACCGCCACCGTGCTGTGGCAGCGGCTGACGTTCGATCCCGCGTACACGTCCGCGTCCGCGCTCGGCTTCATGTCCAAAGCGGTGCACGCGACGCTGGTCAAATACGGCGAGGGAGCGGAGCTGATTCCCGATGTCGCCGAGCGCTGGGAAGTGCTCGAGCAGGGACATCTCTATCGCTTCCACCTCCGCCGCAACGTGCGCTTCCACAATGGACGCGCGCTGGAGGCGAAGGACGTGCACGACACGTTCGCGCGGCTGCTGTTCCCGGAGATGAAATCGAGCGGCGCATGGATCATGCGCAACATCAAGGGCGCGGCGGACGTGATCGAGGGACGCACGCGCACGCTCTCGGGCGTGGTGGTGCGCGACACGTACACGGTGGACATCCAGCTCATCGAGCCGGTGGCGTTCTTCCTGTCGCTGATGACGATGCACGAGTGCGGCATCGTGCCGTTCGAGGAAGCGCGCGATCCGGAACGCTATCGCCTGGCCGGCGTCGGCGCGGGTCCGTTCCGCGTGGCCGAGGCAGTCGAGGGCGAGCGCGTGAAGCTGACGCGCAACCGCGATTACTACGTCACCAACGAGCCGAACCTCGACGAGCTGAATTTCCGTCTCGACCTGCGCAGCTTCAAGGAAGTGGCGGACGCGTTCCTGCGCGGTGAGCTCGATGTCGCACACGGGATCCCGCCGAAGATCGTCAGCGAGCTGCGCAACGATCCGCGCTTCTCCGCCTATCTGCTGACCACCGTGCAGCTGCACACGTCGTATCTCGGTTGGGACAACTCCTCTCCGCCGTTCGATCGCGCGGAAGTGCGCCAGGCGATGAACTACGCCATCGACCGCCGCCGCATCAACGAGCGCATCTACGCCGGACTGTCCGTCCCCGCGAACGGTCTGCTCCCGCCCGGTCTCCTGGGCTATGACGCCAGTCAGGGCAGCTACAGCCACGATCCCGAGAAGGCGCGCGCGCTGCTGCGCCAGGCCGGCCACGGATCAGGATTCGCGGTCGAGTACCGCACCTGGGACACCGACGAGTTCAACAACTCCGGCATGGTGCCGCTGGTGATCGAGGACCTCGACGCGGTCGGCATCCGCGTGAACGTGACGCGCCACTCCGCGACCGACGCCGCCGCCGTGCGCGCGAAACGCGGTCACGGCACGATCTACTGCGCGAACTGGTACGCCGACTTCCCCGACTCCGACAACTTCTTCTACATCTTCTTCCACAGCGACGCCACGTCGATCCGCGGACTGTTCTACAGCCGCCCCGAGGTCGACGCGCAGATCATCGAGGCGCGCCGCTCGAATGACACCGAACATCGCGCCACGATCTATCGCTCGCTGAATCAGATGGTGATGCGCGAGGCGCCGCTGGTGCCGCTGTTCCACGAGCGCTTGTTCGTGCTGCACAAGCCGGAAGTGCGCGGCGTGCGCACGTCGCTGGTACCGCCGCCGGTGCGGTATCACGATGTCTGGGTCGAGGCGGAGTGACACTCCGCCTCCACTCCGCCCTCTTCACGGTCGCTCTGCTGTTTTCCGCGAACTACGTCATCTCGAAATTCGGGATGCGCGAGTTCTCGCCGATGGTGTTCGCGTGGCTGCGCATCGCCGGTGCGGCGGCGATTCTTGGCGTGATCGCGCGCAATGAGCCGCCGCTCTCGCGCGAGGATACGCGCCGCGTGGCCGGCTTCGCGATTCTCGGCGTGGTGATCAACGCGCCGCTGTTTCTGATCGGGTTGTCGATGACCAGCGTGCACGTCGCGGCGATCCTGATCACCACCATTCCGGTGTTCACGCTCGGCGCGGCGATCGCGTTCGGACGCGAGCGTGCTTCGGTGACGCGCGCCGGCGGCATCGCCATGGCCTGCGTTGGCGCGCTGCTGGTGGTCGGCGGCGAGAGTTTCGCCGGTTCGTGGCGCTCGGTCCTCGGCGCGTTGCTGATCGTGATCAACTGTCTGTCGTACGCGCTCTATCTCGTGCTCTCGAAGCCGTCGATGACGCGCCTCTCCGCGCGGCGTGTGGTCGCCCGGATGTTCGCGGTCGGGACGCTGGTGCTGCTTCCGATCGAGGCGTGGCCGATGACCCGCCAGAAGTGGGGCACGCTGTCGCCGGGCGCGTGGCTCTCGCTTGCGCTCGTGATCGCCGGACCGACCATCGCCGCGTACCTGATCCAGGCGTGGGCGTTGCGCCACGCCGACAGCTCGCTCGTGGCCACGTACACGTACGTCCAGCCGGTGCTGGCGACGATTCTCGGGGCGACGTTCTTCGACGAGGTCATCCATCCGATCGTCATCGCCGCAGCCGTGCTGATCTTTGCCGGAGTGGCGCTGGCCGGAAGGCCGGTGGCGGCGCTGCCGGAGTAGCATGTAAACGCGTACCCATGCTCCCCCGTCCAAACCGCGTGAGAAGCAATGTGGCCGCGTTCCGCATGCGAGATGACGCCCCGACTGACCAGACGCTGATCGAGCGCACCCTCGGCGGCGACGGCGCCGCCTTCGGCATGCTGATGGAGCGCTTCCAGCGCAAGATCTACCGCGTGGCGTTTTCGGTCGTGCGCGACGAGGCCGAGGCGGATGCGATCACGCAGGACACCTTCGTGCAGGCGTACACGCATCTGGCGCGCTTCGAAGGACGCGCGGAGCTGGAAACGTGGCTCACGCGCATCGCCATCAACCGCTGCCGCGACGTGCTGCGCCGGCGCCGCTTCGTGAGCCTGTTCACGCTGCGCTCCGACGACGATGGCGAGAGCGAGACGATGATCGAGCCGGTCGACGAGCGGCCCGATCCGGAGCGGCAGTTCCTGTCCGTACAACTGCGCGCGGCCATTCAACGCGCGGAGCGTGGGCTCTCCGCGCAACAGAAAGTGATCTTCCGCCTGCGCCACTATGAGAATCTGTCGCTGGAAGACATCGCCGCTCACCTCGGCTTGCAGGCCGGCACGGTGCGCGCGCATCTCTTCCGCGCCATTCACAAGATCCGCAAGGAGCTGGCCGGATGGCGAACGAACCCGAGGATGAACCATGAACCTGCGATCAGCTGACGAGCATTACAGCGAAGCGGACCTGCTCGAGACCTACTACATGCAGCCGGGCGCATCGATGCCGGTGATGATGCACCTCGCCGGCTGCGCGGACTGCGCGGCGCGCTACGAACGCCTGGAGAAGAAAGTGCGCGGGCTCGCGGCCTGCGCGCACGACGAAAAGCCGGACACGTTCTGGGCGCGGCAACGCATCGCGGTGATGCGCAAACTGCCGCGGCATGCGCCGGCCGCGCGCACGATGCGCGTCGCCGCCGCGGCGTTGCTGGTGGCGGCGCTCGGCGGGTGGATGGCGTCGCGGCAGAGCGAGCCGGCGGCGACGCCGGTGATCGCACAGCCGGAGATCACGGTGCAGGTCACGACGCCCGTCGATCCGTGGCAGTCCGAAGAGCTCGATGAGTACCAGTCGCTGGTGGCCTGGGAGTCGTGGGAGGATCAGTCATGATCCAGAGCCGTCTCGTTTTTGCGATGGCGCTCCTCGCCGCGACGCTTCTCGCCGAGGCGCAGCAACTGCCGCCCGGCAAATGGTGGCGCCGCGAAGAAGTGGTGCGCCAGCTCGAGCTCACCCGCGATCAGCAGGAGAAGCTCGATGAGGTGTTCCGCCGGGCCGCCGACGATCTGATCGACGCAAAGGCGAGCGTCGACAAACTGCAGATCGCCCTGCGCGCGGAGCTCGATCGCGCACAGCTCCGCCGCCCGGAACTGCAACGCCTGGCCGCACAGCTGACGCAAGCCCGCGGCAAGCTCTTCGAGCACGAGCTGATGATGCTGGCCGACATGCGCGGCGTTCTCGATCACGAACAGTGGACCCGCCTGCGCGCGCACCTCGACCGGATGCAGGAGCGCCGCGGCGAACCGCCGCGGCAACGGCAGCCGGTGCAGCGGCGGCGGCCGTAGCGCGGGGACGCGAAGTCTCAAAGTCGCAAAGTCTCAAAGTCTCAAAGCGGGAACGCCCCCCTTTGCGACTTTGAGACTTTGAGACTTTGAGACAATCCCCCCAATGCTCGACGTCGCCGTCCGCAACCTCGGCTTCCGCTACGCGGGCGGGTTCGCGTTGCGCGACGTCACGCTCGCGGTTGCGCACAGCACGCACACGGCGGTGATCGGTCCGCCGGCGTGCGGGGCGTCGACGCTGCTGCGGTTGATCGCGGGCGAGTTGAAGCCGGCATCCGGCGACATCATCCTCGGCCAGCGTCGCGTCAATGACGTCAAAGCCGCGCAGCGTCCTCTGTTGCTGGTCACGCAGGCGCTCGGGATCCCGGGCCGGTGGAGCGTGCAGCATGCGCTGGTCGCGGCGGTGCGCGCGCGCACGCTCGATCGTCAGGATCGCCATCGCGAATACACGCTGGCGGCGGAGAAATGGGAACTGCTGCCGTTGCTCGGGCGGCGCGTCGATACGCTGTCGGCCACCGAGAGTACGCGCGTGCATCTCGCGCGCATCGAACTGCTCCGTCCCGCGATCCTGCTCGCCGACCGGCTGCTCGTCAGTCCCGCGCTCGCCGATGCCTTCTATCGGACCATGCGCATTCTCGGCACGACCGTCATCTCCACGCCGTCATCGCTCGACGAGCTGGCGTTCACGGACCAGGTGGTCGTGCTCGACGAGGGCGCGGTCGTGCAGCAAGGGAACGCCGCGCAAGTGTTCGCACGGCCCGAGAGCGAGGCGGCCGCGATCGCGACCGGCGCCGTCGACATCGTGCCGGTCACGATCCGCGGCACCACGGTGGAGTCGGTGATCGGTGCGTGGGAGGTCGATCCGCCGCCGTTCCAGGGGAGCGGCGTCGCGCTCGTGCGGCCGGCGGACTTCGCGCCGGCGCGTCCGGGAGAAGACTCGGACTTTGTCTTCGGCGTCGAGGAGGCAGGATTTGCCGACGGACGCTGGATCGCGCGCGGGATGCTCACCGGCGGCGTGACGCTGCGCGTCGAACTTCCGGCCGGCGCCGCGGTTCACAAGGGACGGCTGATGGCTCTTCGCTATGATCCGGCACGCTTCCGGCTGCTTCCCCGCGCCATGAAGCCTCTGCAGGCCA
>CAMPKJ010000235.1 GCA_946887105.1 uncultured Acidobacteriota bacterium
TCACGCAGAACGTCGACGACCTGCATCAGGAAGCGGGCAGCCGCGCGGTCGTGCAACTGCACGGACGCAACCGCCTCGTGGTCTGCCTCGACTGCGGCAGCGAAACGCCGCGCGCGGAGATGCAGGAGCGCCTGGCGGAGCTGAACGCGGAGTGGCTGTCAGCGGCGCCCTGGGACCAGCACGGCGACCGGCTGCACGCGGACGAGGCCGACTTCGCGCCCGATGGCGATGCCGATGTCGCGCGCGACGTGGTCGGCGGCTTCCGCGTTCCCGAATGCCACCGCTGCGGCGGCGTGCTCAAGCCCGCGGTGGTCTTCTTCGGCGAGTCCGTCCCGCGCGAGAAAGTCACGTACGCGATAGGCCGCGTCGACGAGGCCGACGCGTTGCTCGTGGCCGGCTCCTCGCTGACGGTCTGGTCCGGCTTCCGCTTCGCCAAACGCGCCGCCGACCGCCGAATCCCCATCGCCATCGTGAACATCGGCCCGACCCGCGCCGACGAACTGGCGAGCGTGAAGGTGGAGGAGCGGTGTGGGGAGGTTCTCGCCGCGGCCGTGGCGAGCCTCAAAGTCTCAAAGTCGCAAAGTCTCAAAGAGGAGCCCAGCCGCGCGCCTGTCCTTTGAGACTTTGAGACTTTGAGACTTTGAGACTCTGCGACTATTCTCTCCCGCATGACCGTCCAGTCTGCCCCATCGTCGATCGAGCGCGAGCTGGAGTTCCGCAAGAAGCTCACGCAGATTGCCAATCAGATCAACTCCGCCGAGTCGATTCCGCACATCCTGATGACGCTCAAGGACAAGATCCTGGAGCTCCTCGACGCGGAGCGCCTGACCATCTACGCCATCGACACGAAGAACCAGGAGCTCTACTCGCTCACGAAAGTGGGCGATACGCCGAAAGAGATCCGCGTCCCGAAGTCGTTCGCGTCGATCGCCGGCTTCACCGCGCTCGCGCGCAAGACGCTGAACATCAAGGACGCGTACGACGCCGCGGAGCTGCAGAAGTTCCACGCCAACCTCCGCTTCGACCAGAGGTGGGACAAGCAGACCGGCTTCAGGACGCGGGCGGTGCTTGCGGTCCCGATCATGTTCGAGAAGTACCTGCTCGGCGTGGTGCAGCTCATCAACAAGCGGCACGGCACCGCCTTCACCGCCCAGGACGAGGACGCCGCGGAAGAGATCGGCCGCATCCTCGGCATCGCCTTCTACAACCAGCACCGCGTCACGCGGCAGAGCAAGCCGTCGAAGTTCGGCGTGTTGATCGACAAAGGGGCGATCTCGGAGAAAGACCTCGAGGCCGCGGTCAGCAACGCGCGCGTGAACAACACCACCGTCGAGAAGGTGCTGATCGACGACTACAACGTGCCGCGCGAAGAGATCGGGCGCTCGCTGGCGGCCTACTACTCCACGCCGTTCTTCAACTACGACGGCTCGCAGATCATCCCCGCCGACCTGAGGGACCGCGTTTCCTCCGACATCTGGAAGAAGCACATCGCGGCGCCGATCGAGCGCAAGCCCGGCCTGCTCGTGGTCGCGGTCGAAGATCCGCAGGACCTCACGCGTCTCGACGGCATCCGGGCCATGAATCTCTCGCCGCGCTACGAGTTTCAGGTGGCGATGAAGCACGAGATCCTCGCCTACATCGGCGCGTCCTACGGCGAGCAGGTGCAGCAGGACGGCTCGACCTCCGACGGCGCCGATTGGGCGAAGATCCTCGACTCGCTCGGAGAAGGGGAGAAGATCGAGATCGAAGATCTTCCGAATGAGGCGCCGGAGATCGACGAGACCGACTCAGGCATCGTCAGGCTCGCCAATCAGATGATCATCGACGCGTTCGCGAAAGGGGCGTCGGACATCCACATCGAGCCCGACGGTCCGCGCAATCCCTGCGTGATCCGCCTGCGCATCGACGGCGACTGCGAGAAGTTCATGGAGATCCCGGGGCCGCACCGCAACGCGCTGGTGCAGCGCCTCAAGATCATGGCCAAGCTCGACATCTCCGAGAAGCGCAAGCCGCAGGACGGCAAGATCCGCTTCAAGTACTCGAAGGGCACCATCGAACTGCGCGTGGCCACGATTCCGACTGCGAATCAGAACGAAGACGTGGTCATGCGCATCCTGGCGGCGTCGAAGCCGCTGCCGCTCGACAAGATGGGCTTCAGCGAGCGCAACCTGACCGCCTTCAAGACGCTGCTCGCGAAGCCGTACGGCATCGCGCTGGTGGTCGGTCCGACCGGTTCCGGTAAGACGACCACGCTGCACTCCGCCCTCGGCTTCATCAACACCGTGGACATGAAGATCTGGACCGCGGAAGACCCGGTCGAGATCACCCAGAAAGGTCTGCGCCAGGTGCAGGTCCATCCGAAGATCGACTTCACGTTCGCCGCGGCCATGCGCTCGTTCCTGCGCGCCGATCCGGACGTGATCATGGTCGGCGAAATGCGCGATCACGAGACCGCGGCGATCGGCATCGAGGCATCGCTGACGGGCCACCTGGTCTTCTCGACCCTGCACACGAACTCGGCGCCGGAGACCATCACGCGCCTGCTGGACATGAACATCGATCCCTTCAACTTCGCCGACGCGCTCCTCGGCATCATGGCCCAGCGCCTCATTCGCGTGCTCTGCGCGAAGTGCAAGGAAGGCTACAACCCCACGCCCGAGGAGTTCGAGGAGATCATCGAAATCTACGGCTACGACTACTGGCCGGGCACCGGCATCACCTACTCGCCGGAGCTGATGCTCTATCGCCCCAAAGGCTGCACCCAGTGCAACAACTCCGGCTACAAAGGCCGCATGGGCGTGCACGAACTGCTGGTCGGCACCGACGAGATGAAGAAAGCCATCCAGCGCAAAGCGACCATCGACGAGATGCGCACCCTGGCCATGCAACAAGGCATGCGCACGCTCCTGCAGGACGCGCTGGAGAAGGCGTTCAAAGGCGTGACGGACGTGAAGCAGGCACGCGCAATCGCGGTGAAGTAACCACTGTCATCCCGAGCGTGAGTCGAGGGACCTGGGCGGGAGTGCGGCAGTTTGCTCGTGCCTCGTGCCGCACCTCTACCCAGGTCCCTCGACTCGCGCTCGGGATGACACCTCACCTAAAGCCTGTCCCGAGGTCCAGCCACTCGGGGTTCCTTACCTCGATCAGCATCACTTTCTTCGACCGCCGCCAGCCCTTGAGCTGCTTTTCGCGACAGATCGCGTCCTCGATCCGCGTGTACTCCTCGAAGTACACGAGCTTCGTGACGTTGTACTGGGATGTGAACGCCTTCGGATACTTCTTCGGGCGATGCTCGATGAGGCGCAGTTCGAAATTACCTGTTACTCCGATGTAAAGGGCGCGCGAGCGGCTTGCGAGGATGTAGACGTAGTACAGCTTCACGAAGCCGAGGCTACCTGGGCGGCGTGGCGGCACTTTCCTCATGCCTCGTGCCGCACCTCCACCCAGGTCCCTCGACTCACGCTCGGGATGACAGCTGGGCTGTCCCCAGCTGAGTTACTCGATCGCGATCGGTTTCTCCTCGGGCAGCAGCACGAGATTCCCTTTGCGTACTTCCTCGCGATACCGCGCCACATCCTCCGCGAACAATTTGTTGAAATCGACCAGCACGGCGCGGAGGTCGGTTTCTGCGCGTTCGAGGTAACTGAGCTGCGCGGGCGTTGCTTCGTCCCACGACGATTGCAGGCCGTACAGCGGGTACTGGATCTTCGACCACGCATCGGTCTCCGCGACGATGCCTTTCGTTTTCGGCGGGGCCCAGAGGCGGCGCTCCATGAGGTCGAGTTTTTCCTTCAGCGTGTTGCCGGTTTTCACGAGCGGATCGGGCTCGGCGCCAGGTTCGTCTTTCTTCAGCTTCGCGGCGATGGCGTCGATGTCGGCGCGGGTTTTCTGGATGCGCTCGATCGCGGCGGTGGCGGTCTCCTGAAGACGGCCGGCGCGGAGGAGCGTTTCGTACTTCGACTGGCGTTGCTCGGCGGTGTAGCGCTCGCGCGGATCGGGAAGCACGCGCACCGTGTGCGATGCCTCCTGTCCGCGGAACTTCACCGCGATCGTGTACATGCCGGGCGGTACATCGATGCCGGGGGCGCGCGCCTCGTCGGCCGCGGCGTCAGCGGCCGGCGGACGCTTGAACGCGTCGCGCTGCAGACCCCACGACGTGCGATTCACGCCGAGGCTCGCGGGACCTTTGAAGCGGCGAATCACGGTGCCGGTGGAGTCCGACACCTGGATGTCCACTTCGTTCTTATCGTCCTTCTTCGCCGTTTCGGCGGCCGGTTTTTCCTGCGCCTCCGGACCTTTCGGGATGTCGGCTTCCGGCGGCGCAGGCGGCACGCCTGCCTCGTCGACCAGCAACTTCTGCGCGGCGGCGCGTTCCTTTTCCTTCCGCTGCCTTTCCTTCTCTTCGACCGGATGCGTGAGGCCGGACATGTTCAGCGAATACGTCAGCAGCGCGCCGTACGGCTCGTTCTCGGCGCGGTACTCCGCGTCGCCGGTGAAGCGCGAGCCGATCTTCTGCCGCGTCGTGTACGACTGCGCGTCGGGGATCTCGAAGAAGTGCAACGGCTTCGCGAGCGTTTCTTTCGACAGCGTGCGCAGCGGACGGATGTCATCGAGCACATACGCCGCGCGGCCGTGCGTGCCGATCACCAGATCGTGATCGCGCGGATGCACGGCCAGCCCCATCACGGAGACGGTGGGGAAGCCATGCTTCCACTTCATCCACGACTTGCCGGCATCGCTGCTGAACCAGAGACCGAACTCCGTGCCGAGGAAGAGCAGATTCGGGTCGACCGGGTCCTGCTCGATGGAAAGCGCGTAGCCCTGCAGATCCCTCGTCGCCAGCGACGTCCACGACTTCCCGTAGTCGGTCGTGCGATAGACGTACGGGGTCATGTTCGAGCGGCGGTGATCGTCGAGCACGATGAAGGCAGTGCCGGCTGCATGGCGCGAGGCCTTGATCTCCGGCACCCACGTATTCGCGGGCACGCCGCGGAGATTGCCTTCGACGCTGGTCCAGTTCGCGCCGTCGTCGCGCGTCACGTGCACGCGGCCGTCGTCCGTGCCGACCCAGATCACGCCGCGCTCGAGCGGGCTCGGCGCGATGGTCATGATGGTCGTGAAGTTCTCCGCGCCGGTGACGTCCGGCGTGAGGCCGCCGCTGCGGCCCTGGTTCTGCCACTCCCTGCGATTGGTGGTGAGATCGGGACTGATGGTGGTCCACGAATCGCCGCGATTCGTGGAGCGATGCAGATACTGGCTGCCGTAATAGACGCCGTTGGGATTGAAGGGATCGAGGGCGATGCCGGCGTTCCAGTTGAAGCGCAGCGACCGGCCCTGCGGCGCGCTCGGGCGGATGTCCTTCCGCTCGCCGGTGCGCAGGTTCCAGCGGATCAGATAGCCTTCCTGGCTCATCGCGTAGCCGGTCATCGAATCGTTCGGGATGGGCATGGTCGCGAAGCCGTCGCCGAAGCCTACTTCCTGCCAGTCCCAGTTGCGGATGCCGCCCGATTCCCAGGTCGTGTTCGGCCCTTTCCACGAGCCGTTGTCCTGCATGCCGCCGTACACGTTGTACGGGGTCTCGTTGTCGACGGCGATGTGGTAGTACCGCGCTCGAGCGGGCTCGGCGCGATGGTCATGATGGTCGTGAAGTTCTCCGCGCCGGTGACGTCCGGCGTGAGGCCGCCGCTGCGGCCCTGGTTCTGCCACTCCCTGCGATTGGTGGTGAGATCGGGACTGATGGTGGTCCACGAATCGCCGCGATTCGTGGAGCGATGCAGATACTGGCTGCCGTAATAGACGCCGTTGGGATTGAAGGGATCGAGGGCGATGCCGGCGTTCCAGTTGAAGCGCAGCGACCGGCCCTGCGGCGCGCTCGGGCGGATGTCCTTCCGCTCGCCGGTGCGCAGGTTCCAGCGGATCAGATAGCCTTCCTGGCTCATCGCGTAGCCGGTCATCGAATCGTTCGGGATGGGCATGGTCGCGAAGCCGTCGCCGAAGCCTACTTCCTGCCAGTCCCAGTTGCGGATGCCGCCCGATTCCCAGGTCGTGTTCGGCCCTTTCCACGAGCCGTTGTCCTGCATGCCGCCGTACACGTTGTACGGGGTCTCGTTGTCGACGGCGATGTGGTAGTACTGCGCGAGCGGCAGCGTGGTCACATAACGCCAGTTCGTGCCGCGGTCCTTGCTCTCCGCGACGCCGCCGTCGTTCCCCGAGTACATGTGCGTCGGATCGTTCGGATCGATCCACAACGCGTGATAGTCGGGATGGATCTTCGCGAACGGCACCAGCACTTTGAACGAGCGTCCGCCGTCGGTGGACAGCGAGAGCAGCGACCAGACGTTGTAGACGCGGTTCGGATCCTCCGGATCGACGCGGATGTCGGCGTAGTAGAACGGACGGCTGGCGACGTTGTACTCGGTATTGACCGCCGTCCACTTCCGCCCTCCATCCTCGGAACGCAGCAGCGCGCTCTTGTCCGCCTCCACCAGCGCATAGACGATGTTCGGATTCGAGCGGGCGATGGCGATGCCGACGCGTCCGAGCGCGCCTTTCGGCATCCCGTCCTCTTCGGTGAAGCGTTTCCACGTCGCGCCGCCGTCGTACGTCACGTGGAGACCTGACCCCGGGCCGCCGGAGTTGAAGAACCACGGCCAGCGGCGGTACTCCCACATGGCCGCGAAGAGCTTGTTCGGATTGGCGGGATCGATGACCAGATCGGCGGCGCCGGTGCGCTCGTCGACGTACAGCACTTTCGTCCAAGTCTTGCCGCCGTCGGTGGTTTTGAAGACGCCACGCTCGGCGTTCTGTCCCCACGCCTGACCCATCGCCGCGACCCAGGCGATGTTCGGATCGCGCGGATGGAGCACGATGCGATGAATGCGCTCGGTCTTGTCCAGACCGAGGTGTTGCCAGGTGACGCCGCCGTCGACCGATTTGTAGACGCCGTTGCCGATGGATACCGAGTTGCGCGGATTGCCTTCGCCGGTGCCGACCCAGACGATCTCCGGACTCGCTTGAAAGATGGCCACCGCGCCGATGGCGGCCACGGGCTGATCGTCGAAGATGGGCGTGAAGCTGTACGCGCCATCGACCGACTTCCACACGCCTCCGGTGCTCGCGCCGACGTAGACGATGTCGGGATCGGATTCGACGGCGTCGATGGCGGCCACGCGTCCGCTCATCGTCGCGGGACCGATCGAGCGCGCTTTCATCCCCGCCAGAAGCTCGGGATCGATCTGCGCGTGAAGAGAAAAAAGAGGAAGGAGAGCGAGAACGAGGAGGAGGATTCGTCTCTGCGTCATGGCGCGCGATTGTAGCGTGCGCCATCGCCCTCTCCCCGCCTGCCGAGCGGGGAGAGGGACTTGTTGATGCGTGAAAACTAGGTGGTGGTGGTCGAGACGGTGCCGGTGGCGGCGGTGTCGGTCGACATGGTGTCGGTCGCCATCGTATCGGTCGCCATGGTGTCGGTGGACATGGTGTCGGTTGCCATCGTGTCGGTCGCCATCGTGTCGGTGGCGACGGTGTCGGTCACCACGGTGTCGGTGGTGGCGGCTTCTTCCCGCTTGCAGGAAACGGCGGCAACGAGGGCAACGGCGCAAAGAATGGTCACAAACTTCTTCATTGGAATCTTCTCCTCAAGTCTTTTCGACGGATAGTGAAGCTGTGCTGCTCATTCTTTTGGTGCCGTACCACCCCGCCTTCGCATTCGAGTCCGTTTGGAAGCGCGAAATAGCACGTC
>CAMPKJ010000236.1 GCA_946887105.1 uncultured Acidobacteriota bacterium
AACCGCCGACACGAGGATTTTCAGTCCTCTGCTCTACCAACTGAGCTACCTGGGCAACTGGAGCGAGGCCGCTCCGAGAAGGCGCGCAAGATACCAACAGCGCACGCTCGTGGCAAGGGCAGTTAACGCTCGGGCTCGCGAATCATTCCAGTGCCGTCCGTGTCCTCGCGCCGAGGCTCCTCGGAGGCGCGCATCGGGCTGACGGAACACGGCACCTATAATTTAGTCCGTGTCCCCCAATCCCTTGTGCCGGTTGCGGTCGAGGCGGCGGCGCGAGATGACGTCGTATGCGGCCGCGGTCGTGGTTCTGCTCACCATGCCGGCCGCAGCCCAGCTGAGCGAGACCGTGGAAGTGCGCGTGATGGAAATCGAGGCCACGGTCCGCGATAGCCAGAACAACCCCGTCGAAAATCTTACGCGCGATGACTTCATCGTGACCATCGACGGCAAGCCGGCCGAGATCTCGAACTTCTTCATCGTGCAGCGCGGCGTGATCCGCGATAACGTTTCGGCGGAGCAGGACGGCGTCGCGGCGCCGCCGCAAACCGTGCCCACCCGGCTGGTGATCATCGTCGACGACGTCCATCTCCATCAGGGACCGAAGACGCGCGCGCTGCAGGCCGTCGGGCGATATCTCCAACAGACCATGGACGCTTCCACCACGGCCATGCTGGTGCGATGGCATGGCGCGCTGCAGACGCGCGTCAAGCCGACTACGCGGAAGGACCTCCTGCTGTCCGGCCTCGAAGCGATGGAGAAGGAGCCGGGTGTCGCGGCACGCGCAGACAGCGAGCGCCGCACGCTGCTGCGGATGAAGGAGGCGCTTCCCCCGGACCAGTACTACCAGGCCGTGCTGCAGTTCTGCGAATCGCAGCAGCGCGAGAGCACGCAGACGTTCGACGCGATCAGGGAGATCCTGAAGTCGATCGCCGGCATGGAGGGAAGAAAGATCGTGCTCTTCGTCTCCGAAGGCATCCCGCTCCTGGCCGGCCAGGAGATGATCGCCGACGCGGTAGGCAACAAGGGAAATCCGCTGGATGCGTTTCGTTTCGACCGCTCCAGCGACATGCGCGGCGTGGCCAGAGCGGCGCAGGAGGCGGGCGTCGTGTTCTCGACGCTCGACCCTTCGCCCACGGTGCCGGCCATGGACGACCCGGGTCTCGACTACAAGCGAATGCGCGACAACGCCCGCGACAGCGTCACTCATCTGGCCAGACAGACCGGCGGCGACGTGATCTTCGACCGGAACGATTTCGAGAAAGAGCTCCTCGCGCTCGACGAGAGGGTCTCGACGTATTACTCGATCGGAGCGCGTCCGCCGTCCTCCGCACGCAAGAGCATTCGCGTCCAGGTGAAGGTGAAGAACCAGCCCAGGCTGCGCGTGCTGGTCTCTACGCGCCGCAACCTCACCTCTGGCGAGGAGGCCATCGCGAACGCCGTGCGCTCGCAGCTCTATCTTCGAGAGGAGAGCAATCCCCTCGGGGCGCTCGTGGCCGTGGCGAAGACGGAGCTCCGCAACGATCGCTGCGTGGCGTCCGTCGCCGTGCAGGTCCCGTCGGAGAGACTGACCCTCCTGCCGAACGGCGAGACCCGCGGCCAGATCGATGTCCGCTTCGCGGTCCTCGATGCCCGCGAGCAGGAGTCGGACATCCGCACGTTGACCAGGAACGTGCGCGACGAGACCGTGGTCTCGGAGCTGCTGTCGATCGGGTTGCGGGATCGGAAGTACGTCGTTTCGATGGCCATCGTGGACCGATTGTCGGGAGCGGTGAGCTATCTGCAGCGGGATGTGCGCTGCGGCGGATGACGGACGGTCACATTGTGACGGATCACGAAATAGTGTATCTGCACTAGGATTAAAGATTGACGATTTGGATTTCTTTCTTTACATTCTTCCACTAAGGAGGAATCGTCCTATGTATGAAGAACCCCTTCGACTCGTGCTGCACAAAGAGACCGTCGCCGTCCTTCGCACCGCGGAACCGAAGATCGGTCCCGAGGGTGGATGGCTGACCCTCTGCTCCCTGTCGGACCTCACCGGTTGTTGCGGCAGCAACGATTCGCCGCCTACCTGCTGCGCCTGAGGCCCGTGTGACGCCGTCCGGCGAACCGGACGGCGTCGATCCCTTCCTCCGCCGCCCGATCCCTTGAGAAACACGAATGACCTGGAAGCCACTGCTGACTGAAGAAAACTCTGCTTCCGCGCTTCGCGTGGTCCGTGAAGTGGCCGGCGTTCTGGCCGACCCTCCTTTGTGCTGGGTGCCTCCCGGCGCGAGGGACGAGTACATCCGCGTCGCGAACGCCACGCTCGGCGGAGGCCGCGCCGGGATCGCCCTGTTGTTCGGATATCTGGCGCGCCTCGATCCGTCGGAGAGCTCGTATCGTGCGGCGGCGCGAAACCTGATCACCCAGTCCGTGCGCGCCACGCAATCGGAGGTGATGGGTCCGTCGCTTTTCGGTGGATTCGCCGGTGTCGGGTGGGCACTGCGCAAATTGAGCGAGTGGGACATCGTGGCCTGCGATGAGAGCGCGTTTGACGCGATCGACGACGCCCTGGCCACCTATCTCGACCGGCAGCCGTGGCCGCTGCACATCGATCTGATCACCGGCATGACCGGCATCGCCGTGTACGCGCTCGATCGGCTCCCGCATCCGACGGCCGAGCACTGCCTGCAGTTGGTGGTGCGCAACTTCGAATCGTGCGCGGAGGAAACTCCCGAGGGGATCACCTGGTTCACCCGGCCCGAGCTGCTGCAGGCCGAGTCGCTGCGCTCGGCGCCGCACGGCTACTACAACCTCGGCATCGCCCACGGCGTGCCGGGGATCCTGAGCGTGCTGGCCAGGACCGCCGCCGCCGGAATCGAGACCGACCGCGCCGCACGGCTCGTCGACGGTGCCGTGCGCTGGCTGCTGGCATTGCAGCTCGAGAACGGTAACTTCCCGTACATGACCGGGCGTGAAGTGAACGTCCGACCGTCGCGACTGGCGTGGTGCTACGGCGCACCTGGAATCGCCGCTGTCCTCCACGACGCGGGCACATTGCTGGATCGCGCCGAGTGGCGTCAGGCCGCCGTTCGCATCGGAGAATGGGCAGCCGCGCTTCCCGCAGACCAGTCGGGCGTCGAAGACGCAGGCATCTGTCACGGTGCCGCCGGACTGGCGCACATGTTCAACCGTCTTCATCAAGCCACCGGAAACGCCCTGTTCGCCGATGCGGCGCGCCGGTGGTTCGCGCATGCGCTCGCGTACCGCAGAGACGGTCAAGGCGTGGCCGGATTTCGCGCCTGGAACCCCGACCCCACCGCACCCGAACCCTACCTCGACGAGCCGGGACTTCTGGCCGGAACGGCAGGCATCGCGGCATCGCTGGCCGCGGCCTGTGCGGACATCGACCCGGAATGGGACCGCATGTTTCTCATGAGCGCATGATCCGTTTCGCTCCCGCGGAATTCTTCGTCCTGCGCACGCCGCTCCTTCCGTTCGAGACGTTGCTGGAGTGGGCGAATGCCGAGGATGCCCATGAGCATCTCCTGTCCATCGTGGCGCGACCGCATGTTGCCGAGGCACTCGCGCTCGCATCGCAGAGCATCGCCGAACTGACCGGCGGCGATGCGCCGCGTTCGCGGAAACTGCTTCTGGCGCTGGCGCGCTACGTGTGCCGCATGAGCGCGCGTCCAACTCCGTTCGGACTCATGGCCGGCTACAGCATCGGGCGCATCGCCGGCGAAACGCGCCTGACGCTATCCGACGCTACGGGCAACGAGCGCGTCACGCAGATCGGCGTCCAGCACCTCAATCGATTCTGCGGGAGACTCGCGGAGGATCCCGCCATCCGCGAGCGGGCCACGCTGCGGCCGAATTCGAGTCTCTACGAGGTGGCCGGACAATACCGTTACGTCGAGTCGCACGAAACGTTCGACGGACGCGGATATCAGTTGCAGGCCGTGCGCGGCGGACGTGAGCTTCGCGCGGCCATCGATCTCGCGCGCGGCGGCGTGTCCGCGGATGAGCTCACGGAAGCCCTGGCTCGTGAGGTGGGCGCCGGCGCGGAAGCGGTCCGCGGTTACGTGGAACAGCTCGTCGCGAACCAGATCCTGATTCCCGATCTCTATCCGCGCGTGACCATTGGCGATGCGCTTAGAGAGCTCGGGCAGCGCCTGGCGCCGATCGCCGGACCGGCAGCGGCCCGCCTGACGGATGTGCGCGACGAACTGCAACGCATCGACGCCCGCGGCACCGGGCTCGCGGTCAGCGAATACGAAACGCTCCGCCGCTCGGCGGCCGAGCTCTTTCCCGATGTTCCGCTCGACAACCTCCTGCACGTGGCCATGCGCAAGCCGGCCGATCTCGAGCTCGCGCGCGGCGTGGCCGATCGCATCCTGCGCGGAGTGGACGTGCTGCGGCGCCTCTTCGGCGCTCCCGAACAGGACCCGATGAAGCGTTTCCGCGAACGGTTCCTGGAGCGCTACGAAAGCCGGTTCGTCCCCATGCTCGAGGCACTCGACGAGGAGCTCGGCATCGGCTTCAGCGGCTATGGCGAAGAGGCATCCGACGACTCGCCGCTGTTGCAGGGACTGGCCTTTCCCACGGGCACGTCCACTCCGCGCGCATTCGCGTGTGACAAAGTGCTGCTGGAGAAAGTCGGCCGCGCGCTGCGGGAGCAGTCGAACGAGATCGTGATCACGGCGGCCGACGTCGATCGGATGTCCCTGCCGTCGCCGCTCCCGCTTCCCGATACGTTCGCCGCTCTGGCCAGCGTCGGTGAGCGCGAGCTCGTTCTGCACACGGTGCTCGGTCCTTCCGGCGCGCGGTTGTTCGGCCGTTTCTGCCAGGGAGACCGGCAGCTCGAAGAGCTCGTACGCGCGCACCTGCGGGACGAGGAACGTCTGCGGCCCGATGCGGTGTTCGCCGAAGCGGTGAACCTGCCGCAGGGACGCAGCGCGAACATCATCGCCCGTCCAACGCTGCGCGATTACGACGTGCCGTTTCTCGGCCATTCCGGCCTACCGCCCGAGCGTCAGATCGCGGCGTCCGATCTCCTCCTCGGCGTCCGCGACAACCGTCTCGTCCTCTGGTCGCGCACGCTGGACCGCGAGATCGTCCCGCGCGTCACCAGCGCCCATAACGTCAAGTCCCATGGCGTGAGTGTCTATCGATTCCTGGCCACCGTAGGCCGGCAGGGAGTGGCCAGCGCCCTATTCTGGGACTGGGGACCGCTCGCCGACCTGCCGTTCTTGCCGCGCGTCCGGTACGAGGACATGGTCCTCTCGCGCGCGACGTGGTTTCTTCGCGAAGAGGAACGGAAGCTTTTGCGCGAAGGGACGGCGGCCGAACGCCTGCGCATGCCGCGGTTTCTGCTGTACCTGGACGGCGATCAGGAACTGCTCATCGATCTGAAAAACGACATGACCATCGAGGCCTTCCTCGCCGCCGCGGCGCGCAGGGAGATCGCCATCGTGCACGAGCTCCTGCCGCAGCCGGACGAACTCGTGGCCGAGGGCCCGGACGGTCACTACACGCACGAGGTGGTCGTTCCGTTCCGGCGCGTCGAAGCGGTTCCCACTCCGAAGGCCGCGTCCCCTGCCTTACATCGGACGGAAGATCGCAACATCGCACCGGGTGGGGACTGGCTCTATCTCAAGCTCTACACAGGCTATTCGACCGCCGACCGGCTCCTCGTCGACGCGATCGCGCCGCTGGCGCGCCGGCTGCGCGACGAAGGACTGCTGCGCTCCTGGTTCTTCATCCGTTATCGCGATCCCGAGTCTCATCTTCGCGTGCGCCTGGCCGGAGAGCCGGACGTCCTGTGGGGCGACGTGCGGCGCATCTTCTCCGAGGCACTCTCGCCGCTGCTCGGAAAAGGATGGATCTCGCGCATCCAGCTCGATACGTACGTTCGCGAGATCGAGCGTTACGGCGGCGTCGAAGGCATCAGGCTGGCGGAAGAGATTTTCTGCGCGGACAGCGATGCTGTGGCCGCTCTGTTGCCGCTGGTGCAGTCGGACCCGGCGCTGCGCTGGCAGCTCGCGGTCTTCGGGAGCGATGCCCTGGTCGACGATCTCGGATTCGATACGGCCGGCAAGTCGCGGCTGCTCGAGCGTCTGGTTCAGCTCTACGGGAGAGAGTTCCGCGCGGATCGCGCCGTGCGCGATCATCTGGCGAAGCAGACCCGCGTCCGACGCGAGGCGCTGCGCGCGGTTTTTGACAACGCGCAGGGCAGCGCGAACGAAGCGCCGTGGCGGACGCCCTATCGGGAACGTTCGGCCCGCGTGCGTCCGCTGGCCGGAGCGCTTCGCGGGCTGAATACCGGCTTCGAGGAGCTGGCCAGCAGCTACCTGCACATGCACTTGAATCGTTGGTTCCGGTCCACGCCGCGGGCGCAGGAATTCGTCGTCTACGATCTGCTGCACCGGTGGGTACTCTCCCAGCTCGCGCGCGACCGCGTGCCGGCGACGGCACCTTCGGGAGGATGATTTGGATTCCGCAGCCGCAAATGCGCTTCGGTCGCTCGTGGACCGCTCCGGCTATCGCACGTATCACCTCGCTTTCGGAGACGGCAACCTCAATCATCCGAAGTGGCGCCGCTTCGCCGATCGTCTCGAGGATCCGCTTCGCACGCTCGTGGAGATGTTTCTTCTGCAACGCCCGGTCGACGCGGATCGCGCAAAGACGCTGCTCGGCAAAGCGCTGGCCGCGAGTCTCATCGAAGCGGGCGTGCTCCAGTCCGACGGGTCGGCACTGCGCACCACCGGTTTGTCGCTGATCAGCTTTCGGTCGATTCTCTTTTTTTTTGAGCTCACCGCGAAGCCGCGCGTCTATTTCAACCTGGACAGCGTGGCCCTCGGCGTCTACCAGCACCCGGCGCGATCCGGTGTCGCGCTCGACCTCTGCAGCGGCACGGGCCTTCAGGCCATGATCGCGGCCCAGCACGCCCGCCGTGCCTACGCGGTGGAGATCGATGAGCGAGCCACGGCCATCGCCGGAATCAACCTGATGCTGAACGACCTCCAGGAGCGCGTGACGATGATCAATGCGCCGCTCGAGGAGTACGCCGCGCAGGTCCGCGAGCCGTTCCATCTCATCACCTTCAATCCGCCGCAGCTTCCGGCACCCCCGGGGATCGATTACGCGGTCGGCAGCGGCGGCGCGGACGGGCTGGCGATGAACAGGCTCGTGCTCGAGCTGTATCTCCCGCACCTCGCCGAGAACGGTTCGATGGAATTCACGGGCTGCGGACTGGGACGCGACGGCAATCCGCTCTTCATCGAAGAACTGGCGCCGATGCTCGCGGATCACGGCGCGCACGGTCACGCGCAACTCATCGGACTCACGGAGTTGCATCGCGGAGACCGGATTTACGAAGCCCTCGTCCAAACGGCGGCGTTCAGCAACAACATCGCCGTCGAGCGCAGCCACACCATCTTCGAAGACCACTTCCGCACTCTCGGCAGAAACGAGATGTACACGTTCTTCATGCGCGTCGAAAAATCGCCCCGCGCGATCCCGAACAGTGATCGCCGGATCACGGTGGCAAACCTGGCCGAAACGGGAAAAGACTGGCTTGCCTGAAAACGCTCGGGCGGACCGGATCCCGCGTTTGACGGAACGCCGGCCGCGCCTGAGCTGATCGCGAGAACGCATGGAGTGCGGTGGCCGCAGCCACCGCCTTTGTCTGTTCGAGCATCGCGCAATCGTAATAA
>CAMPKJ010000237.1 GCA_946887105.1 uncultured Acidobacteriota bacterium
GCTGCAGATCGTGGCGATGCAGACGAACGCCGGACCGCTGTCCTGAGTCAGCGACACCAGCGGCGCATTCGACGGCAGCGTATCGGTGAGCGAGACCGCCGACGCGTCGGACGGCCCGCCATTCGTCACGGTGATGGTGTATATCGCGTTGCTGCCGGCCGTCACCGTCGCGGGTCCGCTTTTCACGATCGACAGGTCGGCGCTCGGCGTGACGGCGGTGATCGCTGTCGACGAGTTGTTGGACATGTCCGGATCCGCGCCGGGTGTGGAGACGGTGGCGGTATTCGAGAGCGAGGCGGTGTCGACCGGCTGGATGACGAGCGTGAACTGCGCCGGTGTGCCGATGGGAAGCGCCGCGAGATTGCACGACACCAGGCCATTCGTGCCGACCAGCGGAGTGCTGCAGATGGCCGCGGGACCGCTGTTCTGCGTCATCGAGACGAAGGTCGTCTCCGGCGGCAGTGGATCGTCGAGCGTCACGTCGAACGCCGTGTCTGGACCATTGTTCGCGACCGCGATCGTGTACGGCGCGTCGGTTCCGGCGGTCGCGTTGGCCGGGCCTGTCTTCAGCACGCTGACGTCCGACGCGGATACAGTGAGCAGCGTGGGCGAGGTGTTGTTCTCTTCGTTCGGATCGCTCGAGGAGGTCACGGTCGCGGAGTTGGCGATGGTGGTGCCGCCCGGCGTACCCGCATCGATGTGCACCGTGAGGGTGAAGGTCGTGGTCCCACCCTGCGGGACCGTCGCGGCGCTGCACGAAACAGTGCCGCCGGCTCCGATCGCGGGCGTGGTGCAGGAGACCGCAACTCCCGACTGATCGAGCGACACGAAGGTCGTATTGGCCGGGAGGATATCGTCGATGACCACGTTCAGGGCATCGTCCGGTCCGGCGTTGCCGACGCTGATCGTGTAGACGACGTCGGTATCGGGGCCCGCGCCGGGTGGTCCTGTTTTCGTAATGGACATATCGCCCTGCGGCGGGAACGGCGTGAACGTCGTGGCACTGGCGGAGTCGTTTTCGGAGTTGGGATCGGTCGGGCTCGATGCCGTGGCGATGTTCGTGAAGAAGGTGCCGTCCGGCGTGCCCGCCGGGATGTGAAAGACGAAGGTGAAGTTCGCCGCCTGGCCGGCAGCAAGAGTCGCCGCCGTGCAACTGATCGTGCCGATCGTGTCGCCCGGACTCGGCGTGGCGCAGGCGAACGGCGGGCCGACCTCCTGCGTCGCGGAGACGAACGTCATCCCGCTCGGAATGGAGTCGTCGAGCGTCACGCCCGCCGAGTCATCGGGACCGAAGTTCGTGACGTTGACGCTGTACGCGACGTCGGTGTCGGCCGCCGACTCCGCAGGCCCCGACTTCGTCACCAGCAGGTCGGATGTCTGTCCATGGAGAAGGTTCGCAACGAGAAGGACGGCGGCAAGGGAAACGCCTCGGCTGATATTGCTCAATTCCGGAAACTCGCTCCGAGGACGTCTTCTACGCGCAACGGATGAGTTTGGCAAGTCGGTCACTGCCGAGGGTCACACCTGGCAAGTCGGTCACTGCCGAGGGGTCACACCTTCGTTTTTTGGGAACTCGTGGAAAAACGAAGGTGTGACCCCCGGGTGACTTATCGAAGTTCCGGCGCGTCGCAGGGGTGATGGCGTTTCTGAGGTCGGTTGCCCGGATCTCGATCGCGGTGACGGTCGTGGCCGGGCTTGCGTTCGGCGGGCTGGCGATTGCGGTGCGACAGCCGGCGGTCACGACGTTGCCGTTCGTCGGGACGCAGCGCGCCGATCCGCGGGTGCTCCGGAGTCATGTCGAGTTCCTGACCACGGACGTCACACCGCGAAGCGTCTCCCACCCGGAGAATCTCGAGCGGGTCGCCTCCTACATCGAGGAGCGCTTCCGCGCTGCCGGGGGTCACACCTTCCTTCAGCGGTTCGAGGCGCGGGGTCACACCTTCGCAAATGTCGTCGCCCGCTTCGGTCCCGACGATCCCGCCCTCCCGCTGCTCGTCGTCGGCGCCCACTACGACGCATTCAGCGACACGCGACCGTTACCCGGTGCCGACGACAACGCCAGTGGCACCGCCGGTCTCCTGGAGCTCGCCCGCCTCCTCGGCTCCCACACCTTGCAAGCACCCGTGATGCTGGTCGCGTTCACGACCGAGGAGCCTCCGTTCTTCGGCTCGCAACAGATGGGCAGCGCCGTGCACGCAAACAGCCTCCGCGCCGGCGGGCGCAGCGTGCGCGGAATGATCTGTCTGGAAATGATCGGGTACTTTGCCGGCGAGCAGACGTGGCCGAATGCGTTGTTCGCGCTGCTGTATCCGGACCGGAGCGACTTCATCGCCGTCGGCGGCGGATGGCTCGACCGCGAGCTCACGCGTCATGTGAAGCGCGCCATTCGCGGCGCAGGCGGCGTGCGCGTGGTCAGTTTCACCGGCTCCCGCGAAACGTCCGACGCATCCGACCAGCGCAATTACTGGAGCCACGGCTGGCCGGCGGTGATCGTCACCGACACGGCCTTTCTGCGCAATCCGAACTACCACACCATCCGCGACACGGCGGCGACGCTCGACTATGACCGCATGGCGCGGGTCGTCGACGGCGTATTCAGCGCGTCAGTCTCCGGACCAACGCTTGGCGACGACTAGGCAACGACACGCGTCACCGGATCGATCGACACGTCGCTGATCCTGACGCCTGTTGCGCCGCGGGTTCCGCGATCGCGCTCGACACCGCCGACTGCAACGCGCGCGTGTTTTCGCGAACGTCGTCCCACGCGTGCTCGCTGATCCAATGGCGTTGACGCGATCGGATCAGTTCCGCGACGAACTCATTCACATTCGCGGAGTGATACGCGGCGCTCCGCGGATCGGCAATCTCCCAGCGAACGCTCGACGTGATGTTGATGGGAATGTTGTCGCGCGTGATGCAGCGATCGGTGAGCCGCGCATCCTGCGGTCTCAGGCTGTAGCGGAACGCAACGCGGTCGAGGAAAGGCATCAGCAGTTTCATTCCGGACCCGAGAGTCTGGTAATAACGGCCGAGCCTCTCCACGACGTACGCCTCATTCGGCGGTACGACGATGATCGCTTTCGCTAAAACGATCAGAGAAACGATCGTGACGACTGCGACGCCGAGCATGATTTCCTCATTTCCAATCCGGAATACGACCCGGCGTCCACGGCGCCCCCGCTGCATTGAGGTCCTTCTCGATCGCCGCGAGATCCACTTCCACGGCCTGCTTCAGCCGCGCGAGCATCGGCACGAACTGCCGTTCCGCAATCGCCAGTGCTTCACGATGCGTCGCTGTCGGCGGCAATGTCGTGGTGAAGCCGTTGACCGCGACGGTGACGCGGTCCTGCAATGACGGCGGCGCGGGCTCATTCGCGGCGCGCAGCGTCGGATCGCCATTGAGGATCTCGTCGATGTCGCGCAGTGTCGTGTCGACGGCGTTGACGCGCGCGACGAGTTTCAGATCGGGTCCGTCGATCTGATCGAGCGCGCCGCGAATGTGCTGTACGCGCACGAGCGCTTCCTCGTTGGCACGCGCCGCTCCCATGATTGCCTTCTGTAGACGCGAGGCGCGTTTCTGGAAATCCAGCATCTTCGTGCGATCGGTCTCGTTCATTGAGGAGAGATAAAGGGGCACGACCGTGAAGGTCTGCGGCTCACCGATTGTCGTCTCGACGCCATCGATGCGTTTCGCCAGGCGCACTGTATACGTGCCCGGCGCAGCCAGCGGTCCCTGGATGGGCGTCGCGAACTGGTCCGGCTCCTCCGGATTCAGTTCGATCGGCGACGGCGGCGGATAACGAAGGTCCCACGCCACGCGATGGAAACCGGCTGTCACCGGACCGGTCACGCGGCGAACGATGTTCCCGTCATCATCCGACACGGTCAGCACGACCGCCGGATCGAGCTCGCGTTGCTCGGCGCGGAGCTGTTCCCACGTCGGATAGGGAATCGTGATCGGGCGCTCTGTCTTCGCGGGCTCGTTTCCTCCGTCTTTCTCGAGCTTCGTCTCAGCGGCCCAGCGCTGCTTGCGCAGGCTCTTGAGCTCGTCTCTCAATCGATACGTGAATACCGCTCCATACGGCGGATTCGGCGCAGTGAAGAACGATGCGCCCTGAAATGCCTGCCCCGGCAGCCCAAGCGGCATGCGCTGCACAAAGAGCTCGGCGTCCCTCGGCGGGAACAGCGTCCCCTCGGTGGCCGCGATCGCCGGAGTCATCGTCCGCAGCGGACGATAGTCATCGAGAATATAGATCCCGCGCCCAAACGTGCCGACTACGAGGTCATTACGGCGTTTCTGGATCCACAGGTCACGCACCGAGATCGTGGGGATCCCCCCTTTGAGCTGAATCCAGTTTCCGCCGCCGTTCTGTGTGAAATAGACGCCGAATTCGGTGCCGGCGAAGAGCAGTTTCGGATCGACGTGATCTTCGACGATCGAATAGGTGGTGCGATCCCCGGGCAGGTTGGCATTGATAGATTTCCACGTTCTGCCGCGATCGCTGCTGACCAGCAGATATGGTTTGAAGTCGCCGGTCTTGTGATTGTCGAACGCTGCATAGACGGTATTGACGTCATGTGCCGATGCGGTCAGGCAGGAGACGTACGTCATCTCCGGGACAGCGGGGAACTTGTCGATCTTCCGCCAGTTTCGGCCGCCGTCTTCAGTGACCTGCACCAATCCATCATCGGTTCCGATGTAGATCAGGCCCTCCTGCAATGGCGATTCCGAGAGTGAAACGATGTTGCCGTAGTAGGAGGTCGAGGCGTTCTTCGCGACCGCGTCGATGCCCCAGACGCGGCTCATGACCGGAATGGTGTTGCGGTCGAGATCGCGGGTGAGATCGCCGCTGACTGGAGTCCAGCTGTCTCCGCGGTCTTCGCTGCGAAACAGGTATTGTGCGCCGAAGTAAATACGGCTGCTCTTGTGCGGACTGACGATGAGCGCGGAGTCCCAGTTCATGCGCAGCGGCTCCATCGTGCCGGTCGGTTGCGGCTGAATGTCGAGCGCTTCGCCGGTGCGTTTGTCGAAGCGATTGAGGCCGCCGTTCTGGGACTCGGCGTAGACGATGTTCGCATCGGTCGGATCGGCGATGGTGCGGAATCCGTCGCCGCCGAGGGTGATGTACCAGTCGGTGTTGGTAATGCCGTGGGCGGTGTTTGTGCGTGAAGGGGCACCGAGGCTGAAATTATCCTGTGTGCCGCCATAGACGTGATAGAAGGGAAGCGCGTCGTCGGCGCTGATGCGATAGAACTGCGTAATGGGCAGATTCTGTGTGAACTGCCAGTTTGCGCCGCGATCCCACGTCTCATAAAGACCGCCGTCATTGCCGGCCAGCAAATGGTCGCTGTCTTTCGGATCGACCCAGAGCGCGTGATAGTCGACGTGGATGTTCTTCTGCTCGACGCGGCGGAACGTTTTTCCGCCGTCGTCCGTCACGCGCAGATAGGTGTCGGCCGAATAAACGCGACCGGGATGATTCGGATCGACGAACAGCTCCGTGTAGTACTGCGGGCTGGAGGGAACGTAGGAACTCATCTTTTCCCAGTTCCCTCCGCCGTCCTTCGAACGGAAGAAGCCGCCCGTCTTGCGCGATGCCTCGATCAGCGCGTAAACGGTCTTTGGTTCGTGCGGCGGGATGGCCAGGCCGATGCGGCCCATTTGTTCCTTAGGCAAGCCGGTGCTGAGCTTCGTCCAATTCGCGCCGGCGTCGGTGGACTTATAGATTGCCGATTCGGGGCCGCCATTGATCAGCGTGAATACGTGGCGGCGGCGTTGATAGGCCGCGGCATAGAGCACGTCCGGATTGGAGGGATCGAGAACGACGTCGGTCACGCCGGTGTTTTCGCTGATGGTCAGCACGGCCTTCCATGACTTGCCGCCGTCAGTGGTCTTGTAGAGACCGCGATCTCCGCCGGCTTTCCACAGTCGTCCCTGCGCAGCGACATAGACGATGTTCGAGTCGCGCGGATCGACGACGATCTTTGCGATGTGCTCGGATTTCGTGAGGCCGGCGTTCTTCCACGACTGGCCGCCGTCTGTCGACTTGTAGACGCCGTCGCCCCAGGCAACGGAGCGCTGGCTGTTGTTTTCGCCGGTGCCGACCCACACGGTCAGCGAATCGTGCGGATCGATGGTCACGCAGCCGATCGAATACGACGGTTGATCGTCGAAGATCGGCGTGAAGGTCGTGCCTGCGTTGGTGGTCTTCCAGAGATTTCCGGACGCGACGGCGACGTACCACGTGCGCGGATCGCGCGGATCGACGGCCAGGTCGCCGATGCGTCCGGACGTGAGTGCGGGGCCGATGCCGCGCAGCTCCAATCCGGAGAAGAGCGTGTCGTCGTATTTCGGCTGCGCGTCATAGGGCGTGTACGCGGCGGAGATCGCGAAAGTGAGCGTGAAGATGGCGGCCAGCAGGCGATGCGCACGATTCATGGCGCACGATCCTACCCGGGACCGGTTCGGCTCGCCATGACGTTTCAGCTACCATGCGGGCCATGCGCATTCTGGCTGGTTTCGTTCTCATGCTGGCGCTGGCGCCGCTCGCGGGCGCGCAGATCCTGGAGACGGAGGTGTGGGCCGGCGCGCTCGATCTGCGTGACGGCGGCTTCGCGGTTTCGGATCTGAAGAACCTTTCGAATCATCGCGGCTACGACAATCAGCCGGCGTTCCTGCCGGACGGGCAGTCGCTGTTGTTCACCACCGAGGCGCTGAACCTCGATGAAACGGGCCTGGGCGTGCATGCGGTGCGGTACGACCTGCGTAACGGAAAGTCGACGCCGCTGCCGCTGGCGCGCGGCTTCAGTCCGACACCGGCCGCGGACGGTCAGATCATGCTCCTGCGCGAAGGCGGCGTGTGGCTGCACGACGCGCGCGGGAAGCTGGTGCGCGCGCTGACGCAGACCACGCAGGCGGGGTATTTCTACCGTTTCGAGGACGAGAGTTGGGTGCTGTTCATGAATGACCAGGACCGGCGCATCGTGCTCTACGATCCGCGGTCGCATGCGCTGGAGACGATGATCACCGGCGCGATCACGGCGCCGTATCGCGTGCCCGGCGAGCGCGCCGTGACGTTTGTGGTGCAGAGCGAGGACACGCGCACGCTGCACCGCCTCGACGTCGATGCGAAGCGCGTTGCGACGCTGGCCACGATCCCGTTCCGCACGGGCGGGCATCATGTGTGGACGCCACGCGGGACGCTGTTCATGGCGTCGGGACCGGCGATTCACGAATGGGATCCGCACCGCCCGTCGGAGTGGCCGATCGTGCAGCGCTTCGACTCGCCCGACCTGCAGGGCATCACCCGCATCGCGCTCAACCCCGCCGCCGATCGCATCGCGCTCGTGTCGACCGCAAACGATGAGACGGTTCTGCGCAACTCGCGTGCTGCGGTGAACGACGCGATGGCCGCGGCGCTGAAAACGTTCCGAGGCACGAGCTACGTCCGCACGATCGAGTCGATTGCGTTCGGCGAGTCGTCAGCGACGGAACGCGGAACGTGGATTCGCCGCTGGCGCAGCGCGGATGGTCCGGTCGAGCTGCGCGGCCGCTACACCGCGTCGTGGCAACGCACGATCGGCGGCGACGGCGCGCCGTCGTGGGCGGTGGGGCGGGAGGTCACGAACGAGTGAGGGGGTCACACCTTCGTTC